>NZ_FMCH01000406.1 GCF_900091855.1 Streptomyces sp. DvalAA-14 | reverse complement strand
CCGCCCCGCCGCTCACACCCGCCGCGTCGCACCCAGCCGGCTCGCGGCGATCCCGCGACGCACATCGCCCGGCCCGAGCAGCCGCAGCGCGTGCTGGTGCACCTCGGCGTCGTACGGTGCCCGTTCGCCGTACCGCAGCGCGTACTCCGGCCGGGCCGCCGCCAGCACCGCCTCCCGTACGCCCACCTCCAGTTGATCCCGCCAGGCCACCACGCCCGGCGCCTCGGACAGCGGGAGCAGCGGGCCCCGGTACAGGTCCACGGCGGTGGCGGTGTCGCCGCGCTCCAGCGCGCGCAGCACCTCGCCGGCGTCGCAGACGATCGGCCTGGTCAGCGCGTACCGGCGGGTGGCGACACCCCCGGTCAGCGCGCGCCGCAGATGCGACACCTCGGCCTTGAAGGTGGACGCGGTGACCGGGCGGCAGCCGTAGAGCGCCTCGCGCAGCCGCTCCGGCGAGAAGCCGTCCGGCTCCAGCGCGAGCAGGGCCAGGATCTCCAGCTGGCGCGGCGGCAGCCGCAGTGGAGCGCCGCCGCTGGTGACCCGGACAGTGCCCAGGCAGCGCAAGTCCAGCCCGGCCGGGGCAGCCGCCGCGGCCCCCGGAGCCGAAGCCGCGGCGCTGGGAACATCCCCGCCGGCCGCCGCCGGACGGCCCTGCCGCGACCCCTCGCCCCGCAGCCCGGCCTCGATCGCCGAGGCCAGCGTGCGGACGGTCGGCAGCGCCAGCGGATGCGAGCGGTCCCAGGTGGTGGACAGGTCCAGTACGCCCAGCACCCGCCCGCCGGGCCCGTGGATCGGCGCGCAGTAGCAGACCCAGCCGTGCAGCGCCGCCACCAGGTGCTCGGCGGAGAAGACGGTGCTCGGCCGGCCGGTGCGCAGCGCCAGCGACAGCGCGTTGGTGCCCATGGCCGGCTCGTCCCACCGGCCCCCGGGTGCGAAGTTCACCCGCTCGGCCCGCCGCCGCATCACCCGGCCGCCGCAGGTCCACATGATGGTGCCGGACTCATCGGTGACCGCGGCCACAAAACCGGCGTCCTCGGCGATGCTGTGCAGTTCGTCAGCCAGACCGGTGACGGGGCCGTACAGCGGTGAGCCCGCCCAGCGGTCCTGCCCGGCGCTCGGGGGAGCGCTCTCCCGGCCGGGGTCCACGGTGGGCAGCGAACGCGCCCAGGACTCGGTGACCTCGGGCCGCACCGGCGGCCCGGCCGCCGCGTACCGCCCGGCCGCCCGCAGTCGCGGCACCCGCAGTGCCCACGCGTGCTCCAGTACCGTCCGCCGCTCGCGCAGCACACTCCGCTCAGCCATCGTCATCCCGACTTCGTCGTCGTTCGACACCCGGGGCCGCCGCCCGTACCCGCTGCTCTCATTGAAGGCGCCGCGCCGCGGTGCGTCGACCCCCGTGCCGGCATCGTCAAGACCACGTCAACGTCGCGGCCACGGGCGCAAGGGAAGCGTCAATGAACGTCGAAACCCCGCCGAGCAGGCGGTTTCTTTGTGGAGCCGGAATTTCTCGGCACTGCTCCTTCAGCTACCTGCCCATCCGACGATCCGGGGTTCCACCCATGTCCGATCTCGTTTTCATCGCCGTGACGATCGCGGTGTTCGCTGTGCTCGCTCTCGTGGCCAAGGGGGTCGAGAAGCTGTGAGCGCGGACAACATCGTCGGGCTCGTCGTGGCCTGCGCCCTGCTCGGATACCTCGTACTGGCCCTGATCCGCCCGGAGAAGTTCTAGTGAATGACACTCTTGCGGGCTGGCTCCAGATCCTCGCCCTTCTCGGGGCGCTGGCGCTCACCTACCGCCCGCTGGGCGACTACATGGCCCGCATCCTCACCACCGCCCGGCACCTGGCGGTCGAGCGCGGCATCTACAAGCTCGCCGGCGTCGACGGCGACGCCGACCAGCGCTGGCCGGTCTATCTGCGCAGCGTGCTCGCCTTCTCGGTGATCTCGGTGCTGTTCCTGTACGGCTTCCAGCGGCTGCAGAACCACCTGCTGCTCTCACTGGGCTTCCCGGCCGTCAAGCCCGACCAGGCGTTCAACACCGCGGCGTCCTTCGTCACCAACACCAACTGGCAGTCGTACTCGGGCGAAGTCACCATGGGCCACCTGGTCCAGATGATGGGCCTGGCGGTGCAGAACTTCGTGTCGGCGGCCGTCGGCATCGCGGTGGTGGCCGCCCTGATCCGCGGCTTCACCCGCAAGCACACCGACCGGGTGGGCAACTTCTGGGTGGACCTGACCCGGATCACCGTACGGCTGCTGCTGCCGCTGGCGTTCGTCTTCGCCATCGTGCTCGTCGCGGTCGGCGTGGTGCAGAACTTCCACGGCATCCACGAGATCACCACACTGATCGGTGACAAGCAGTCCATCACCGGCGGCCCGGTCGCCTCGCAGGAGGCCATCAAGGAACTGGGCACCAACGGCGGCGGCTTCTACAACGCCAACTCCGCCCACCCGTTCGAGAACCCGACCGGCTTCAGCAACCTGCTGGAGATCTACCTCATGCTGGTGATCTCCTTCTCGCTGCCGCGCACCTTCGGCAAGATGGTCGGCGACCACCGGCAGGGCTACGCGATCCTCGCGGTGATGGGCCTGATCTGGGCCGCCTCGGTGGCCCTCATCACCGTCAACGAACTGCACAGCTACAGCAGCGCGGCCGGCCACGCGGCGGGCGGCATGCTGGAGGGCAAGGAACAGCGCTTCGGCGTCTGGGCGTCGGCGCTGTTCGCCGCGTCGACGACCTTGACGTCCACCGGCGCGGTGAACTCGTTCCACGACTCGTTCTCGCCGGGCGGCGGCGGCATGACCATCTTCAACATGATGCTCGGCGAGGTCGCGCCCGGCGGTACCGGCTCCGGCCTCTACGGGATCCTGGTGCTGGCGATCATCGCGGTGTTCGTGGCCGGTCTGATGGTCGGCCGCACCCCGGAGTACCTGGGCAAGAAGCTCGGCGCCCGGGAGATGAAGTTCGCCTCGCTGTACATCCTGGCCACCCCGGCCGTGGTGCTGATCGGCACCGGCACCGCCATGTCGCTGAAGGGCGAACGGGCCTCGATGCTCAACAGCGGTCCGCACGGCTTCTCGGAAGTGCTCTACGCCTTCACCTCCGCGGCCAACAACAACGGCTCGGCGTTCGCGGGCATCGGCGTCAACACCCACTGGTACAACACCGCGCTGGGCCTGGCGATGCTCTTCGGCCGCTTCCTGCCGATGATCTTCGTGCTGGCGCTGGCGGGCTCGCTCGCCAAGCAGCAGCCCGTCCCGGTCACCGCGGGCACCCTGCCCACCCACCGGCTGCAGTTCGTCGGTCTGCTCACGGCCGTGATCATCGTGGTCGTCGGCCTCACCTACTTCCCCGCACTCTCGCTGGGCCCGCTCGCGGAAGGTCTGCACTGATGTCCCTGACCTCTGGCCACGCCCCGGCTCCGGCCGGTGCCGGCCCCGACCCGGCCCAGCCGGCGCACCGGATATCCGGCGGCCTGCTCGATCCCAAGATGATGCTCGCCGCCCTCCCGGAGGCGGTGCGCAAGCTCGACCCGCGCCAACTGGGCCACAACCCGGTGATGTTCGTCGTCGGTGTCGGCGCGCTGGTGACCACGGCGGAAGCGATCAAGAGCCCCAGCGTCTTCGCCTGGGTGATCACCGTCTGGCTCTGGCTCACCGCGATCTTCGCCAACCTGGCGGAGGCCGTCGCCGAGGGCCGCGGCAAGGCGCAGGCCGAGACCCTGCGCCGGACCAAGACCGAGACCGTCGCCCGCCGGCTGACCGACTGGCGGCCCGGCGCGACGAACCCGCACGAGGAGTCGGCGCCCGCCGCGGAGCTGCGGCTCGGCGACCATGTCGTGGTCGAGGCCGGACAGATCGTCCCCGGTGACGGTGATGTCGTCGAAGGCATCGCCTCGGTGGACGAGTCCGCGATCACCGGCGAGTCCGCGCCCGTCATCCGCGAGTCCGGCGGCGACCGGTCCGCCGTGACCGGCGGTACCCGGGTCCTGTCCGACCGGATCGTGGTCCGGATCACCTCCAAGCCGGGTGAGACGTTCATCGACCGGATGATCGCCCTGGTGGAGGGCGCCTCGCGGCAGAAGACACCCAACGAGATCGCGCTGAACATCCTGCTCGCCTCGCTGACCATCGTCTTCCTGCTGGCCGTGGTCACCCTCCAGCCGCTGGCGATCTTCGCCGGCGCCGAGCAGTCCATCGTGGTGCTGGTGGCCCTGGTGGTGGCGCTCATCCCGACCACCATCGGCGCGCTGCTGTCCGCGATCGGCATCGCCGGCATGGACCGGCTCGTGCAGCGCAACGTGCTGGCGATGTCCGGCCGGGCCGTCGAGGCGGCCGGCGACGTCAACACCCTGCTGCTGGACAAGACCGGCACCATCACCCTGGGCAACCGGCAGGCCGCCGAGTTCCTGCCCGTCGAGGGAGTCGGCATCGAGCGGCTGGCCGACGCGGCCCAGCTGTCCTCCCTGTCCGACGAGACCCCCGAGGGCCGCTCCATCGTCGTGCTGGCCAAGGAGCGCTACGGCCTGCGCGGCCGGGCCGAAGGCGAACTCGACCACGCCGAGTTCGTGCCCTTCACCGCGCAGACCCGGATGAGCGGCGTCGACCTGCTGGACGACGGCGACCACCACTCGCTGCGCAAGGGCGCCGCCACCTCGGTGATGCACTGGATCCGGGAGAACGGCGGCCACCCGACGGAGGAGGTCGGCCCCATGGTCGACGCCATCGCCTCCAGCGGCGGCACTCCGCTGGTGGTCGGTGAGGTCGTCACCCGGGGCGGCGGCACGTCGGCGACGGTGCTCGGTGTGATCAACCTCAAGGACGTCGTCAAACCCGGTATGCGGGAGCGGTTCGACGAGCTGCGGACGATGGGCATCCGCACGGTGATGATCACCGGTGACAACCCGATGACGGCCCGGGCGATCGCGGAGGAGGCCGGCGTGGACGACTTCCTCGCCGAGGCCACCCCCGAGGACAAGATGGCCCTCATCCGGCGCGAG
>NZ_FMCH01000450.1 GCF_900091855.1 Streptomyces sp. DvalAA-14 | reverse complement strand
CGGCGCCGACCGCCGGAACGGGCCGGGGGCGGGGCGGCCGGCCGACCTCGTCAGCCCCTCCGAGGCTATGAGGACTCCTCGGCGCGGCGGAGCACCCGAACGTGCCGGGGCTGCGGCAGATCAGGACATCGTGGTCCGCGATCGGCGGATCGCGCCGCATATCGGGCACCGGCCGGGCCGGGTGCCGCACCCCGGCGCCGACCCGGACCCGTACGCGACCTGGGCCTGGACTCGGGCCCTGGACCTGGGCCTGGAGCACCGTCCGCGGGCGGCGCATGCGGCCCCACACCCTCACCCGGCGCGATGCGCCGGGCACCGCCGAGGACGACGACGGGGTCGGGGACGACCGGGCCGTGCTCCGCCGCCCGGACCTCGCCGGCCGGCGCGCATGGCATCGGCGCGGGGGCCGCGCGGCCGGCCGTGACGGCGTGCACCGCGGGCCGAGCGGGCCGCCTCCGCGGAGAGGCGGCCCCCGGGTCCTGATGTGAGGGTGTTGTGGCTCGTGCTGCTGTGCGGTCGGAGCCGGATGCCGCCGTAGTTTCGATGTGCCGGCCGCCGGCGGAGTCCGCGTCGGTTCCCGCCCGACCGACCCGCGACCCGCGACGCAGGTCCGCGCCCCCGGTCGGCCGCCCAGGACGGTGGTCCCGGGACGGCGGCGCTCCCCCGACGAGGAAAGAGGCGTTCCACCCCGTGTCCACCCCACCCCAGCAGTGCCCCGGCCGTCCCGACCGGGGGCGACCTGGATCCGAGGTCCCACGGTGCGGCCCGTCCCGCGCCGCCGACGGCGAACCGCCCGGGGCGTACGCTGCTCGCCCCCAGCTGGTTCGCGGCCGTCATGGGCACCGGCATCGTCGCCAACGCGGCTGTCACCTTGCCGCGCAGCTTCGCCGGCCTGCGGACCGCCGCCACGGTGGTCTGGCTGGGCGCCGCGCTGCTGCTCGTCGTCCTGGCTGCCTGCTACCTCCGGCAGCGGGCGCTGCGGCTGCACGCCGCCGATCCGGCGCAGGCCCAGTTCTTCGGCGCGCCGGCGGTGGCGCTGCTCACCGTGGGCGCCGGGGCGCTGCTCCTGGGCCGGCGGGTCATCGGCGCCGGGGCGGCGCTGGACGTGGACTGGGCGCTGTGGTCGCTCGGTACCGCGCTCGGTCTTGCCACAGCCTGCGCGGTGCCGTACCTGATGGTCACCCGGCACCGCTTCACCGCGGACGCGGCGTTCGGCGGCTGGCTGATGCCGGTGGTGCCGCCCCTGGTCTCGGCGGCGACCGGCGCGCTGCTCGTCCCGCACGCGCCGGCCGGTCAGCCGCGCCTGGCCCTGCTGCTGGGCTGCTACGCGATGCTCGGCCTCGGTGCGGTGGCGGTGCTGCTGGTGCTGGCCATGCTCTACAGCCGCATGGTGCACCACGACGCGCCGGCCGGCGCGGTCGTGCCCACGGTGTGGATCGGCCTCGGGGGCGCTCGGCCAGGCGGTGACGGCGCTGGGCGGGCTGGCCACGGCGGCGCGCAGCACCCTGCCGGCGCCCTCCGCGCAAGGTGCCGCGGTCCTCGCCCTTCTGGGCGGGGTGGGCGTGTGGGGCTTCGCCCTGCTGTGGCTGGCACTCGCCGCGGCGCTGACCGTCCGCGCGTTCCGGGCGGGGCTGCCTTTCGCGCCCACCTGGTGGTCCTTCATCTTCCCCCTCGGCGCCTGCGTCACCGGCACCGCCGCCCTGGCCGCCCGCACCGGTTCGCAGCTGTTCATCTGGCCGGCCGTCGCCTTGTACGTGCTGCTCGCCGCGGCCTGGGCGGTCGTCGCCTGCCGCTCGCTGCGCCACGCCGCCGGGCACCTGAGCGGCCCGGCCGCCCGTTCCTGACGCAGGTCGGGGGCTGTGCCCGGCCCGGACCGGCCGGGCGTCAGGAGCCGGGCATGGGTTCCACCCACTGGGCCCGCCAGGCCGGTGGCGTGAACGGATCGGCGAAGTACTGCGTCTCATGGACGACCTTGCCGTCCCGGAACTCCATGATGCTGATCACCGATGAGGGTTTGCCGTCGTAGTCCATCACGTACTCGGTGATCCACAGGTCTCCGCCGCCGGTGATCCGGCGGACGGTGAACCGCAGATCGGCCGGGTGGTGGGAGCGCAGCGCCTGGAGATCGCGGCGGCCGCGGATACGCTCACCCGACTGCGGATAGTCGGTCACCGCGTCGTCGTGGTAGATCTCGTGCTCGGCGTCCTGGTCCCCGGCGGCCGAGGCCGCCCAGTGCCGGTCCAGCGCGGCCCGGGTCTCCTGGTCCCCCATCGCGTTCCCTCCGATCACCGCCGTGTCGGACGAGATCCGTCTCCGGAGTCTCAGTCTCGTCGCCATCACCCTAACTCCGGCGCCGGCGGCGGGCGCGGGGACCGATAACCCGTTGTCGGCCGCCGGGCGCGCCGCTGATGATGGCGGCCATGGCCACCACGCGACGAGCCGACATGTTCACCGCGGACGGCAGACCCTCCGACGACGACCCGCGGGAGAACGGCCCCACGCTGGGCGACGAGCGCAGCACGCTGGTCGAATCCCTGCGCTGTGCCCGCCTCACCCTGGAGATGAAATGCGCGGGTCTTGACGCCGAGGCCTTGGCGCGGCGATCCGTCGAGCCGTCCACGATGTCGCTCCTGGGGCTGATACGCCATCTGGCCGAAGGCGAGCGCGCGACCTTCCGCGTCATGATGTCGGGCCAGGACGTGCCCCGGCTGTTCTGCTCCGACACCGACCGCGACGGTGATTTCGACGGCGCTGTCGCCGACCCGCGGGTGGTGGCGGAGGCGTGGGACGCGTGGCGTGCGGAGGTGGACTTCGCCGAGCGGTTCGTGGCCGGGGCGCCCGATCTCGACATCACCGGCGAGGATCCCCTCAATCAGCACGGCAGCGGCGGAGGGGCGGTGTCGCTGCGGGAGGCGCTGGTCGGCATGATCTGGGAGTACGCCCGTCACCTGGGGCATGTTGACCTGTTGCGGGAGCGGATCGACGGACGGATCGGCCAGTAACGGTCGCGGGCAGGGGCCGGGGGGCGGAACCGGCCGGTGAACCGGCTCGTTGGGGGCACGAAGACAGCAGAGGTCCGGGCCCCGGCCGGGCGGCGCCGACGTGAGGTGGAGCAGCTGATGAACGCACATCTGTGGATCGTGGTCGCCGCGGTCGCCGCGCTGGCCCTGGTCGCGACGCTGGTCGAGGGCAGGGCCCGGCTGCGCCGACCGCAGCGGCCGGCCGCCCCAGCTCCCGCCGGGCCGGC
>NZ_FMCH01000407.1 GCF_900091855.1 Streptomyces sp. DvalAA-14 | reverse complement strand
ATCACCGCGCCCACACCGGGCGTGCAGCTCGCGGTCTACCGCATCGTCCAGGAGTCGCTCACCAACGCGCTCAAGTACGCCGGCCCCGCGACCGGTCTGCTGGTGACCCTGCGGGTGACGCCCGACACGGTGCACCTCGAGGTGCGGGACACCGGTCCCGGCGACAGCGCCGCGCCGGCCGCCCCCGACGGCAACGGCCTCGGCCTGATCGGCATCCGCGAGCGCGCCGTACTGTCCGGCGGGACCGCGACCGCGGGCCCGCGCCCCGGCGGCGGCTGGTCGGTCGCGGCCACCCTGCCCCTCGATCCCGTCGCGTCCGACGATCCGCCCGCCCTTTTCGCCCCCGTCGCGTCCGCTGTCGCGTCCGACGATCCGCCCGATCCCCTCGCCCCGGTCGCGTCCGACGATCCCCTCGCCCCCGTCGCACCCCTCGCACCGCCGGCCCGGCAGGAGGAGCGCTCATGACCACCGTCCTCATCGTGGACGATCAGCCCTTGCAGCGCATGGGCTTCCGGATGCTGCTGGACAGCAGCCCGCAGACCACGGTCGTCGGCGAGGCCGCGCACGGCGCGGAAGCGGTACGGCTGACCGAGCGGCTGCGCCCCGACGTGGTGCTGATGGACGTGCGCATGCCGGGCATGGACGGCATCGAGGCCACCCGCCGCATCCTTGCCGCCGGCCACCGGTCCCGGATCCTGGTGCTCACCACTTTCGACGTCGACGCCTACGCCCATGAGGCGCTGCGCGCCGGAGCCAGCGGCTTCCTGCTCAAGGACGCGCTGCCCGACGAACTGCTGGCCGGCATCAGGGCGGTCGCCGCGGGCGACGCGGTGGTGGCTCCGGCCCTGACCCGCAGACTCCTCGACACCTTCGCGCAGCACCTGCCCCAGGACCCCGAACGGGTCGGCGCCCTGGCCCACCTGCGGCGCCTGACCGAACGCGAGCGCGAGGTGCTGGTGGAGGTGGCGGGCGGTCTGACCAACCGGGAGATCGCCGAACGGCTGGTGCTGTCCGAGTCCACCGTCAAGGGGCACGTGGGCCGCATCCTGGACAAGATCGGGGCCCGCGACCGGGTGCACGCGGTGATCATCGCCTACGACGCCGGCCTGGTCAGCCCGCGCCGCAGCTGAGCCGGCCGGCGTCCGCCGCTCAGGCGTCCACGCTCAGCCGCCCGCTGCTCAGCCGTCCGTCGCGCTGCCGTCGCTCAGTCGTCCGCGCCGGGCCGGGGCGGCAGCGGGAAGCGCAGGGTGGCCGCGGCCACGTGCTCGCGCAGCGGCGTCTTGGCCCGCACGTGCTCGATGCTGCCGCCGTCCTCGATCACCGCCGCCACCAGCTCGTCGACGACGTCGGGGGTCTGGCGGACCGCCTCGCCGCACAGCGGGCAGGTGGTTCCGGACAGCGCCAGCCAGCCGTCCCGGTCGCACACCACGCCGGGCACCGTCTCCCCGTCCTGGACCAGCAGGCTCCGTGCCGCCGCCACCGAGCCGGCCCACAGGCTGTCGTCCAGGCCCACCGCGGCCGGCTGCCCGGCCGCCGCGGCGTCCAGGCACTCGTCCACCAGCCGCTTCTCCTCCGCGCGGTCATGGGATTCCAGGACCGCGCGGGCACTGGCCCGCACCTCGGCCGGGGTGGCGCTGTCCATGTCCGCGGTGAAGGTGCCGGCCAGCCGGACCCGCAGGTCGGCGGGCAGGCAGTCCAGGAAGGCCGGCAGCTCGTCCGCCTGACCACCGACGGCCAGCAGTTCGAACTCGCCGCGGCGGAAGCGGTCGGTGAGCAGCTCGGCGACCCGCCGGTAGTGGTGCTTGGTCATCTCGTCGGCCTTGTGGCGCAGCCGGTCGCCGCCCCGGCCGTCCGGGTAGCCGGTGGTGCGCGGGAACGGATCGCGGAACGTGTCGGTCTCGCGCATCTCGTCCAGGTAGAACTCCCAGCTCCGGACCCGGCTCCGGTCGACCAGGACGGCGCAGGTCCGGTGGTACTCCTCCAGCGTCGCCACCAGCGGACGTATCCAGGGGGTCGCGTCCTGCACGATCCGGTCGTGCACCGGCCGGGGCAGCGCGACCTCCTCGAACAGGTTCCGGCCGCTGCACGAGAAGAAGGCGACCGCGCCGGGAGTCTTGCGGTCGTCGACGACCGCGTCCATGATCCGCGCCAGGTCGTCGCGCACCGACATCCGCACGTCACGGTCGAGCGAGCGGTCCTCGGCCATGGGGCGGATCCGGTCCAGCAGGTCCAGCACGCGGGCACGGAATTCCAGACGAGCCGGCTGATCCACATCGACCTGCGCGTAGACCGACACCACCGGGAACCGGGACTCCTCGAACTGCACGAGCCGGTCGATCGTCTCCTGCGTGATCATCTCTGCTCCTCGCCGTTCCGGCGCCCGCGCCCGGCCGCCTCTCGGCGGGCCGGGACAGGCACCTTGGTTGCGCGGCAGGTCCGTGACGCGTGGACCCCGTGCGTCCGCCCTCGGCACCGTGGACCTCGATCGGCCCACCGTTACCAGCAAACGCCGCGGGGGGCCGACGGGCAAACGGACGGCCGCCCGAGGCCGGGGCGACCGCGCGTCGGCCGCCGCCCGGTCGCCCCGGGTGGCGCGACGGCGGCGGAACGTGTGCGTGCCGGGACACCGGCGTCCCGGCGGCACGCGGCGCCGCGGGGCCGCTCAGGCGGGGAGCAGCTGCTGGAGGTCGCGGGGCAGGACCGAGCCGATGTTGTGCCATTCGCCCTCGGAGATGTGCGCCTTCAGTGCCCGCAGCACGTTCTTGGCCAATTCCTCCATCCCGCCGTCGACCTGGTGCGGGAACTCCGCCCCCACCCGGGCCAGGAATTCGTCCTTGTCCATCTTCACCGGCACCCGGCTCGGGTCCCAGCGGTCGTAGTAGATGCCGCGCACCAGCAGGGGCAATTGGGCGGCCAGATGCGCCGTCTCCTCGACGGTGAGCCGGTCGCGCAGCGCGTGCAGCGTGGCCCGCAGGGCACTGTAGGACTGGTGGCGCTGCTCTTTCGGCCACCCTTGAGCCCGTTCGATGTGGTGCAGCAGCGTGTTCGTCGTGTCAACGGTGACGTTGAAGGACGAGAGGCCTGTTTCCGCCATCTGTCTGTCCTTTCCCGGCGCGGTGCGAGGTACGGCGTAGGACATGATCCACTCGACATTATGGACATAACGGCCGCCATTGTCGTGTCGGACGACGGCCGGCCGTGACCGCGCGGCCGCCGGGCGACCCCCGCGTCGGGTGCCGGTGCGCCGGCCGCGTTCGGGCACCTTGACGCCGGGACCCGGCCGGGCAGGATGGGCACATGCCTCTCGACATCGCGCAGGTCCGCAGCGAATTCCCGCTCTCGCCCGGGGAGTGGCCCACTTCGACGGCCCCGGCGGCTCGCAGGTGCCGCTGCGGGTCGGGCAGGCGGTGGCGGACACCCTGTGCAGCGGCATCGCCAACCGGGGCGCCGTGACCGCCGCCGAGCGGCGCGCGGAAGGGGTGGTGGCCGGCGCCCGGGCGGCGGTCGCCGACCTGCTGGACTGCCGGCCCGAGGGGGTGGTGTTCGCCCGTTCGATGACCCAGGCGACCTACGACATGGCCCGGGCACTGGCCAAGCAGTGGGGCCCCGGTGACGAGGTGGTGGTGACGCGGCTCGACCACGACGCCAACATCCGCCCCTGGGTGACCGCGGCCGAGGCGGCCGGCGCGACCGTGCGCTGGGCCGGCTTCGACCCCGTCACCGGCGACCTCTCGGTGGACGACGTGGCCGCCGAGCTGTCCCCCCGGACCCGCCTGGTGGCCGTCACGGCCGCCTCCAACCTGCTCGGCAGCCGCCCGGACACCGCCGCCGTAGTCGAGGCGGCGCACGCCGCGGGCGCGCTGGCCTATGTGGACGGGGTCCATCTGACCGCGCACGCCGCCGTCTCCATGGCGGACCTCGGCGCCGATTTCTACGCCTGCTCGCCGTACAAGTTCTTCGGCCCCCACCACGGCGTGCTGGCCGCGGCGCCCGAACTGCTCGAGACGGTGCGCCCGGACAAGCTGCTGCCGTCCGGCGACAGCGTGCCCGAGCGGTTCGAACTGGGCACACTGCCCTACGAGACGCTGGCCGGGACCACGGCCGCCGTCGACTTCATCGCGGGCCTCGGCGGCTCACCCGCCGCCTCCCGCCGCGCCCGGATCGCCGACTCGATGCGGCAGGTCGAGGCCTACGAGGAGGAGATCTTCACCCGGCTGCTCGACGGGCTGGCGGCGATCGACGGTGTGACGCTGCACGGCTCGCCGAAGCGGCGCACCCCCACCGCGCTGTTCTCCGTGGCGGGCCGCTCCCCCCAGGAGGTGTACGAGCGGCTGGCCGCGCAGGGCGTCAACGCCCCGGCCGGCAGTTTCTACGCGATCGAGGCCGCCCGGCACATCGGACTCGGCGCGCCCGGCGCGGTGCGGGCCGGGGTCTCCCCGTACAACACCACGGACGACGTCGACCGGCTGCTGGCGGGCGTCGGAGAGCTGACCCGGTAGCGGGGCGGGGCCCCGCCACCGGGCGCGACGACCTTCGGCGCCGGGTCCGTCGCCGGCTGTCCGGCCGCTACGACGTGACGTAGCAGGACTTGGCCACGCCGGCGAGGGGGTCGCTGCCGAAGGCGGCACTCGTGCACGGGGCGCTGCCGGTGAACGTCGCGTAGAGGTAGTCGCCGTCGGCGCCGTAGGCCACCGTCCTGCGGCCGTTCAGCGCGCAGGTGCCGTTCTCGGCCGAGCACGTCACCGGGTAGCCGGCCGGCGGGCCGGCCCACGCGTAGCAGGACTTGGCCACGTTGTAGACCGGATCGATACCCATCGTGTCCACGTCGCAGCTCGTCGAACCGCTGGACCGGCCGATCCAGAAGGCCCCGTCGGCCCCGAAGGCGATCGGCTGGGCTCCGGTGACCGCGCAGGTGCCGTGCTCGGCGGCGCACGCCGTCCAGTTGCCGGGCGGCGGTCCGGACGGGGCGACCCAGCAGCTCTTCGCGACGTTGGACAGCGGGTCGGTGCCGAAGGCGTCATTGGTGCACGCGACGCTGCCGGTGACGACCTGGAAGCGGAAGGCGCCGCCCGCGCCGTAGGCGACCTCCCGGGTGCCGCCGACGGCGCAGGTGCCGTGCTCGGCGGCGCACGCCGTATAGCCCGACGGCCCGCCGGCGGGGGCCAGATAGCAGGATTTCAGCACGCCGTAGGCCGGGTCGGCGCCGCCGAAGGAAGCGCTCGAGCAGCTCGTGGCGCCGGTGGCGGTCCGGTAGGCGTAGCCGCCGGCGCCGTAGGCCATCACCTGGGTGCCGCTCGGGGTGCAGGTGCCGCCCTCGGCGGCGCACAGGGTGTAGCCGGCCGGCAGCGCGGACCCGGTCACCGACGTGCTGAAGGCGGCGGGGGCCGACAGGCCGGTGGCGGACACCGTGTAGCTGCCGGCCGCGACCCCGGTGAGGTAGACGTAACTGCCGTCCGTCGAGCCGCCCGTGACGCCGGCGGCGGCGTGGAAGGCGCCGCCGCTCCACACCGGGGAGCCGTTGACGGAGACGCTGACGTCGGCCGAGCCGTAGGTGGGTACGCCGATCCGGCCGGTGCTCCCCGCCGGGCTGGTCAGCTGCTCGGTGAGCGTCCCCGCGGCCGCGTCGTAGTCCCAGTCGCCCGTCACCGTGCCCTGCGGGAGGGAGATGGTGCCTTCGGTGTGGGTCAGGTCACCGGGATGCGGGACGAAGTCGAACTGGCTGGTGCCGGTCGGCGCCAGGCCCAGCAGGTAGAAGGTGAGCGCGGATGTCGGGCCGGTCGCCCACCCGTGCGCCAGGCTCATGTAGGTGCCGCCGTAGTCGAAGGAGCCGTCGGAACGCAGGCCCTCCCAGAAGGTGCTGCCGGTCCCCGTCGGGCTGTTCAGCATGTAGCCCCACTCGCGCCGGACGAGGGTGAGCGCGTTGATGTCGTCGTCGGCCACGAAATGGGCCTGGACCTCCATCGATCCGGGGAAGGTGCCGATGGCTCCGCCGTCCTTCTCGGGGCTGGCGGCGCCCACGTTGTTCCACCGGGCGGCCAGCGCGCGGGCGATGGCGGTGTTCTTCGCCGGGCTGTCGGTCAGTCCGTACCAGGCGGCCAGCGAGTTGCCGTCCTGCGGGTAGAGGGTGCTGGTGGGGTTGTCCCGGTAGAGGCCGATCGTGCTGTTCCACAGCCGCTGGTTGGCCGCCGATTTGACCGCGGCGGCGCGCTGCTGCCAGCCGGTGGCGTCGGCGGTGTCGCCCTCGGCGCGGGCGAGCGCGGCGCCACCGGTGAGGGCCGCGTAGAGGAGCGCGTTGGCCTCGATGTTCTCGCCGCCCTGGCCGCCGCGGGCCCAGTCGGCGGTTCCGGTGACATTGAGCAGCCCGGTGCCGTCGATCTTGGCGGTGATGAAGGCCATGCCCAGCTTGTAGCGGGTCCAGACCGAGTCGAGCCAGGCCTTGTCGGCGGAGTAGGTGTAGTAGGACGCGGTCCCGATCAGCGTCCAGGTGTGATAGGTGTCGGAGCCGTAGAAGTTGACCGCGGGTCCGCCGTACTCCAGTTCACCGGTCGAGGAGTTCTGGTGCTGGTAGAGGCTGTTGAGGGCGTTCTTGGTGGACGCGATGTCGTCGGTGGACGCGTACTCGGTGGGCAGCGAGACGCCCAGGTCGCCCGGCCACACCGCCCGGTCGCGCTTGGCCCCGTCGCTGAGGATGCCCGCCCCCGAGCCGATGACGGCGTTGTTCTCCCATCCGGACGCGGGCGGCGGATAGGCCCGCCCGGTACCGGGGTCGATGGTGTCCATCTGGACGGTGTAGGCGCCGGCGTACCAGATCTTGTTGAGCAGCGGGTCGCTGGAATAGAAGTAGTTGCGGTAGGCGCTGGGGTCGCTCATGCCGGCGGCGCCGGTGAAGGCGAGCGAGACGCCGTCGAGGTCCACCCAGCCGGAGGAGGACAGGAAGACGGTCAGATAGCGGAAGCCGCCGCGCAGCTTGTCGGTCGGCATGGTGTAGGTGCCCGCGCCGTTCACGGTGGTGTGCAGGGCGCCGTCGGTGCCCGAGCCGGAGTAGACGGTGCCGGCGCTCAGGTCACTGATCGGTCCGGTGTACAGCGACGACTCGCTGAAGGCGAGGCCGACCTGCTGGCCGCTGCCGCTCGCCCCGGCGAACTTCAGCGTCACCAGGCCGCCGACTTCCTTGCCGAAGTCGAGCACCAGTGCCGAGTTGGCCCCGGAGATGCGGGTCGAGGCCCCGGACAGCACGTTCTGCGGCGACCCGACCGAACCGGAGGTGCTGTGCACGGCGACGGGGGGCAGCGTCCGGCTGGACGGGGCGTAGATGTACGCGTCCCCCGCCGAGCGTCCGGCGGGCGCGGCGGCCGCCACCGCGGCGACGGCCCGGGAGCCGGCGGGCGCCGGGGAGGCGGCGGTGCTCGACGGGAGGCCGACCGCGGCCCAGGCGGCGGCGATGAGGAAGACGATCCAGGCGCGGTACGACCGGGCGGATGACGACCGGGCGGATGACGACCGGTGTTCGGGCAGGTGGGGAACTTCCACGACGCTGACCCTCCGAATCGGTGGGAGCGCGGCTCCCGTCGGCATGAATCGATTCATTCACGACAAGCGTGCGCACTCTATGAGCGGTGCTGACGGGGCGTCAAGGGAGCGGGCGGGACCGGCCTGAAACGTTCTACGCGAACGGCGTCGACCCCTCGGCGGACCTTCGCGGACCCCGGGCGGGCGGGTCGGCGGTCGTGCCCGCGGGCGTGTCCGCGGGCCTCGGTGGACCTATCCGGTCGCAGCGCTAGGCCGTGTCTGACAAATAGCGCCGTCCGCCCGCAGGGCGGGGCAGGCGGGATTTGTCAGACACGGCCTAGGAACGCCTGTCGTCCGCGGGGCCGAGCAGGGTGTGCAGGGCGGGCACGGTGGCGCCGAAGGTGCCGAGCGCGGCCAGCAGCGTGGCGGGCCAGCTCGTCGTCTGGAGGAAGGTGAGCGAGCCCACGAGCAGGCCGCCGACCAGCGCGCCGAGGAAGATCACCGCCCACCGCAGCGGTAAGGGGTCCGGCGGGCGCGGAGGGGGTGTCGGTCCGGACATGCGGTCATCCTCCAGCTTCGAGGCGCGGGCGGGGCAACCGGAGGTGCACGAGACGGCGGCCCGCTCGGATATGACGACCACAGTAGCCAAGGAGCATTCTTCAGCGTTGTGTGATCGACCATCGCGCGGCCGACGGGCTGCCCATCTACGGTCAATGACGTATGCGCGCGTCCTTCCGGCGGCTCGATGGCGGAGAGAGTGGCCAACTGGGGCCGATCCTACGGATGATCAGATCTGCCTTGTGATGTAGCGTGCCTGCCATGAGTGATGACGAACGGGGAGACACCGCGAACTCCGGCGAGGCGGCCAGGGGTTCCACGGCGCGGATCGTGGCGGAGCTCGGCGGCCAGATCGTGGACGGCGGCAAGCCCCGCGGTTTCCACCTGACCGTCGAGGCCGTGACCGAGGAGCTCGGGGTGACCCGGCCCATGGCGCGCGAGGCACTGCAGACCCTCCACCAGAAGGGGCTGGTCAACCTCCAGCCGAGGATCGGCGCCACCGTCCAGGCACTGGGCGACTGGGACCTCCTCGACCCGGACGTGATCGCCTGGCGCCTGCAGCGGGCGCCGGACAGCCAGATGCGCTCGCTGACCGAACTGCGCGAGACCATCGAGCCGCGGGCCGCCCGGCTGGCGGCCGGCCGGCGGGCGGCCGAGATCTGCCACGACCTCATCAGCCTCGCGCACGAGCTGCACGCCCTCAGCACCGCGGCGGACTTCGACCAGCCCGAGGCGGGGCTCGGGATCCGCAAGCGCTTCCGCGATGTCGACGCGCTGTTCCACCGGACCCTGTTGCGCGGCTCGGGCAACGAACTGCTCGTACGGCTGGCACACCCGGTGGAGATGGCCCTGAACCACCGGATCGACCGGGACTGGGCCGGCGGCGACCCGCTCCCGGCCCCGGCCGCGGCCGTGTCCGGGCCCCACCCGGCGCCCGGCCCCGGCTCCGACACGGGTCCCGGTTCCGGTGTTGGCCCCGGCCCCGGTCCCGATTCCGGCGCCGGCACGGTCCGGCGCTACCCGGTGCGGCCGCAGCCGGCCGCCATGTGGTTCCACGTCGGACTCGCGCACGCCGTCGACCAGGGCCTGGCCGCCACCGCGGAGTCCTTCGCCGAGGCGATCCTCGCCGAGATCCGCTACGGGCACCTCCAGGATCCCGTCGTCCGCGAGCAACTCCGCGCCGGCCTCGTCCGGTTCAACGTCGACCGGCTGCGCGCGACCGACCGGGCGCCGTTCCGGGAGGCCATGGGGGAGATCGTCGGAGCCGGCCATGCCCCCGTCGTCGTGATGGGGGTCAGCGGCAGCGGCAAGTCCACCGTCGGCAAGCTCCTGGCGGCCTCCTTGCGGGCGCCCTTCGAGGAGGGCGACAGCTTCCACTCGCCGCAGAACATCGACCGGATGGCCCGGGGCGTCCCGCTCGACGACCGCAGCCGCAGCCCGTGGCTGGCGGCCATCGCGCGGCGCGCCGCCGCGACCCCGCCGGAGGAGGGGCTCGTGGTCACCTGCTCGGCGCTCAAGAGGATCTACCGCGAGGTGCTGCGCGCGGCCCACCCCGACACCTTCTTCGTGCACCTCGTCATCGACGAGGCCGACGCCACCGCCCGGCTGTCCGGCCGGGGCGGCCACTTCATGCCCGCGTCGCTGGTCGCCTCGCAGTTCGACGCGCTCGAACCGCTGGAGCCGGACGAGGCCGGCATGACCCTTCGCGCGGATCTGCCGCCGCTGCAGATCGTCGCCGAGGTCCAGGCGCGGCTGGCCGCACGGCGGATACCGGCGTGA
>NZ_FMCH01000404.1 GCF_900091855.1 Streptomyces sp. DvalAA-14 | reverse complement strand
CCGCGAACTGCGGGTGCAGCAGCGCCCGTACCAGCAGATCGCGGTTGGTCGCCGGGCCGTGCAGCCGGGCCCGGCGCAGCGCGTCCGCGAGCCGCCGCACGGCCTCCGGGCGGGTGGGCGCCCAGGCGATCACCTTGGCGAGCATCGGGTCGTAGCGCACCCCGATCTCCTCGCCACCGGTCACGCCGGCGTCCAGCCGCAGCCCCGCCTCGCGGCCGGGCGAGGCCGCGAACTCCACGTCCACACCGGGGACGTCGAGCCGGTGCAGCGGTCCTGCCTGCGGCTGCCAGTCCCGCGCGGGATCCTCCGCGTAGAGCCGGGCCTCCACCGCGTGGCCGCGCGGCTCGGGCGGCCGGGGCGGCAGGGCGGCGCCCTCGGCGATCCGGATCTGCCAGGCCACCAGGTCGAGCCCGGTGACGCACTCGGTCACCGGATGCTCCACCTGGAGCCGGGTGTTCATCTCCAGGAAGTACGGCCGCCCGTCCCGGGCGACCAGGAACTCCACGGTGCCCGCGCCCGTGTAGCCGATGGCGCGGGCCGCCTTCCCGGCCGCCTCGTGCAGCGCGCGCCGCACCGGCTCGGGCAGGCCGGGCGCCGGCGTCTCCTCGATCACCTTCTGGTGGCGGCGCTGCAGCGAGCAGTCCCGCTCGCCCAGCACCCACAGCGTGCCGTGCCGGTCGGCGAGCACCTGCACCTCGACATGCCGGGCGCCCTCGGCGTACGGCTCGACGAACACCTCGCCGTCCCCGAAGGCCGCCGCCGCCTCGGCCCGGGCCGCCGCCAACTCCGGCTCCAGCCGGTCCAGTTCCCGGACCACCCGCATCCCGCGCCCGCCGCCGCCGGCCGCGGCCTTCACCAGCACCGGCAGGTCGGCGGCGGTCACCGCCGCCGGGTCGAGCACGGCGAACAGCGGGACGCCGGCCGCCGCCATCAGTTCCTTCGCCCGGGTCTTGGACCCCATCGCGGCCACCGCGTCGGGCGGCGGCCCGATCCACACCAGGCCGGCCGCCGTCACCGCCCGGGCGAACTCCGCGCTCTCCGACAGGAATCCGTAGCCCGGGTGCACCGCGTCGGCGCCGGCCGCCCGGGCCGCGGCCACCAGCAGATCGCCCCGCAGATACGTGTCGGCGGGCGCGTCACCCGGCAGCCGCACGGCCGCGTCCGCCTCCCGGACATGGGCCGCGTCCGCGTCGGGGTCGGAGTGGACGGCCACCGTGGCGATGCCCAGCGCCCGGCAGGTGCTGAAGACCCGGCGGGCGATCTCACCCCGGTTGGCCACCAGTACGGCCCGGACCGCCGAGGCCGCCGGCGGCCGCCCGCCGGGACCGGTCCCCCCGTACGCCGCCGACCCGGAACCGGCCGCCGGGCCGGACCCGGACTCCACCGCATCGTTCGTCATCGCCGCACCTCACATCCGGAAGACGCCGAAGCCGCGCGCACCCTCGACCGGGGCGCCGTGCACGGCGGACAGACACAGGCCCAGCACCGTACGGGTGTCGCGCGGGTCGATCACCCCGTCGTCGTAGAGCCGCCCGGACAGGAACATCGGCAGCGACTCCGCTTCGATCTGCTGCTCCACCATCGCCCGCAGTGCCTCGTCGGCCGCCTCGTCGTAGGGCCGGCCCTTGGACAGCGCCGACTGGCGGGCCACGATCGACAGCACCCCGGCCAGTTGCGCCGGGCCCATCACCGCCGACTTGGCGCTCGGCCAGCAGAACAGGAAGCGCGGATCATAGGCGCGACCGCACATGCCGTAGTGCCCGGCACCGTAACTCGCCCCCATCAGAACGGAGATGTGCGGGACCCGCGAGTTGGCGACCGCGTTGATCATCATCGCGCCGTGCTTGATGATGCCGCCCTGCTCGTACTCCCGCCCCACCATGTAGCCGGTGGTGTTGTGCAGGAACAGCAGCGGGATGTCACGCTGGTTGGCCAGCTGGATGAACTGGGCGGCCTTCTGCGACTCCGCGCTGAACAACACGCCTCGGGCGTTGGCGAGGATCCCCACCGGGTAGCCGTGCACCTCGGCCCAGCCGGTCGCCAGGCTCGGCCCGTACAGCGGCTTGAACTCGTCGAACCGCGATCCGTCGGCGATCCGGACGATCACCTCGCGGGGGTCGAACGGGGTCCGCAGATCGCCCGGCACGATGCCCAGCAGATCCTCCGCGTCGAACAGCGGCGGGCGCGGGTCGGGGCGCGGATCGGGGCCGGCGGTGCGCCAGTTGAGGCGGGCGACGACCCGGCGGGCGGTCCGCAGCGCGTCCGGCTCGTCCAGGGCGAAGTAGTCGGCGAGGCCGGAGATCCGGGCGTGCATGTCGGCGCCGCCCAGCGACTCGTCGTCGCTCTCCTCGCCGGTGGCCATCTTGACCAGCGGCGGACCGCCGAGGAACACCTTGGAGCGCTCCTTGACCATGATCACGTGGTCCGACATGCCCGGCACATACGCCCCACCCGCGGTGGAATTGCCGAACACCACCGCGACGGTGGGGATTCCGGCCGCCGACAGCCGGGTCAGATCGCGGAAGAGGGCGCCGCCGGGGATGAAGATCTCCTTCTGGCTGGGCAGATCGGCGCCACCGGACTCCACCAGGCTCACCACCGGAAGCCGGTTGGCGAAGGCGATCTCATTGGCCCGCAGCGCCTTCTTCAGCGTCCACGGATTGCTCGCGCCGCCGCGCACGGTCGGGTCGTTCGCCGTCACCAGGCACTCGACGCCCTCGACCACCCCGATCCCGGTGACGATCGAGGCACCGGTGGTGAAGTCGCTGCCCCAGCCGGCCAGCGGCGACAACTCCAGGAACGGGGTGTCCGGGTCGAGCAGCAGCTCTATCCGCTCCCGGGCGAGCAGCTTGCCGCGTGCGCGGTGCCGCTCCTGGTAGCGGGGACCGCCGCCGGCCAGCGCCTCGGCGTGCGCGGCCTCGACCTCGGCCAGCCGCTCCAGCATCACCGCCCGCCGCTCGGCGAACTCCGCGCCGCGGATGTCCAGCGAACTCATCACGCCTCCCCGGACGACGTGGACGACGTGGACGACGTGGACGACGTGGACGATGCCGCCGACGGGCCCGACCCGTCCGGCCGTTCGCCCGGCGGGCGGCCCCGGCCCGGGGCCCGCTCCTTGCCCGGCGGCCCGGCGAAGGTCTGCGCCACCGACAGCCACGCCTGCGCCTCCGCCCCCTCGGCCCGCACCTCCACGTCGTCGCGGTGCCGGCGGCGCACGGCCAGCAGGCAGAAGCCGAGCGCGGGACCGGACACCCGCTGCGCCGCGTCCGGCGGTCCGAACGTCCACAACGAGCCGTCGGGGGCGGTGAGTTCGACCCGGAACTCCTGCGTGGGGGCGGGCCGGCCGTGCACGGAGAAGGCGTAGTCGCGGGCCCGGACCGCGATCCGCGCGACATGCCACAGCCGGGCGGTGGGCGCGCGGGACACCCCGAGGGCGTCGGCGATGTCCTCACCGTGCGCCCAGGTCTCCATCAGCCGCCCGGTCGCCATCGACGCGGTGCTCATCGGCGGCCCGAACCACGGGAATCGGACCCCCGCGGGCTGCTGGTCCAGCTCGGCGCCCAGCCGGGACCGGCCGGCCCGCCACCGGGCCAGCAGCGCGTCCGGCGCCAGCAGCGCGCCGGTTCGGGCCCCGTCGTCCACATGGGTGTCGAAGTGGGCGAGCGCCGCGCTGAGTTCGAGGGCGAAGCCGTCCGGGTCGCCGACCGCGAGCAGCGCCCGCTCGTCGGTCCAGGCCAGATGGGCGATCTGATGGGCGATGGTCCAGCCCTCGGCGGGGGTGGGCCGGGCCCAGTCGGCCGGGGCGAGCCCCGCGACCAACCGGTCGAGCGCCTCGCCCTCGGCGCGCAGATCGTCGAGCACGGTGCGTACGGACTGCGGATCGGCCATGGGCCACCCCTCGGACGGGTCCCGGCGCCGCGCGGCTCGCCCCGGGGGAGCAGCCCGCGCGCCGGAGAGCGCGGTGCGCACCGAGCGTGGCAGCGTGCCGGAAAACAATCAAGCGTGCTTGCATTTTTTTCCGCGCGCTGCCGGCGGATAGCATCGGAACCCTGATGAGTGCCACCCTCGTAGCCAAGAACCTCGCCGCCGGCCACGGCGACCGTGTGCTGTTCGCCGGTCTCGACCTGGTCGTCGCCCCCGGGGACGTGATCGGCCTGGTCGGTGCCAACGGTGCCGGGAAGTCCACCCTGCTGCGGATCCTGGCCGGCCTGGCCGCCCCGGAGGACGGCACGCTGCGGCTCAGCCCGGCGTCCGCCACCGTCGGCCACCTGCCCCAGGAGCCGGAGCGCCGGCCCGACGGGGAGACGGTGGCCGGGTTCCTGGCCCGCCGCACCGGGGTCGCCGCCGCGCAGGCCGCC
This sequence comes from Streptomyces sp. DvalAA-14, assembly GCF_900091855.1. Classification (GTDB taxonomy): domain Bacteria; phylum Actinomycetota; class Actinomycetes; order Streptomycetales; family Streptomycetaceae; genus Actinacidiphila. The sequence goes on along the minus strand of NZ_FMCH01000404.1, from coordinate 6,504 downwards.
CTCGACGCCGCCACCCAGGCCCTGGTCGACCAGGCGCCGGGCGCCGACGACGCCTACGCCGCCGGGCTGGAGCGCTGGCTGGCGCTGGGCGGCGCGGACCTGGAGGAGCGCGCCGAGGAGGCCGCCGCCGTCCTCGGCCTCGGGGTCGGCCTCGATCAGGAGATGTACGCCCTGTCCGGCGGCCAGGCCGCCCGCGCCGGACTCGCCTCCCTGCTGCTCAGCCGCTACGACGTCTTCCTGCTCGACGAGCCCACCAACGACCTGGACCTGGACGGCCTGGAACGGCTGGAGAAGTTCGTCACCGGACTGCGCGCCGGCACTGTCCTGGTCAGCCACGACCGCGAGTTCCTGACCCGTACCGTCAGCCGGGTCGTCGAACTCGACCTCGTCCAGCAGCAGGTCAACGTCTACGGCGGCGGCTACGCCTCCTATCTGGAGGAGCGCGAGACCGCCCGCCGGCACGCCCGCGAGGAGTACGACGAGTACGCCGACACCCGGGCGGGCCTGGAGGCCCGGGCCCGGATGCAGCGCGGCTGGATGGACAAGGGCCTGCGCAATGCCGTCCGCAAGGCCCCCGACAACGACAAGATCGCCCGCAAGGCCCGCACCGAGAGCAGCGAGAAGCAGGCCGCCAAGGCCCGGCAGACCGACCGGATGATCGAACGCCTCGATGTGGTGGACGAGCCGCGCAAGGAGTGGGAGCTGCGGATGGAGATCGCCGCCGCGCCCCGCTCCGGCGCGGTGGTGGCCACCCTGCGCGGCGCCCGGGTCCGCCGCGGCGACTTCGCCTTCGGGCCGGTGGACCTGCAGATCGACTGGGCCGACCGGGTCGCGATCACCGGCGCCAACGGCTCCGGCAAGTCGACCCTGCTCGCCGCGCTGCTCGGCCGGCTGCCGCTGGACGAGGGCCACGCCGCGCTCGGCCCCGGTGTGCTGGTCGGCGAGGTGGATCAGGCCAGGGCGCTGTTCCGCGGCGGCGAACCGCTGCTGGACGCCTTCCGGGCCCCGGTCCCCGAGCTGGATCCCGCCGAGATCCGCACGCTGCTGGCCAAGTTCGGACTCAAGGCCGCCCATGTGCTGCGGCCGGCCGCCACCTTGTCGCCCGGCGAGCGCACCCGGGCCGCGCTGGCCCTGCTGCAGGCGCGCGGCGTCAATCTGCTGGTGCTCGACGAGCCGACCAACCACCTCGACCTGCCGGCCATCGAGCAGTTGGAGGCGGCGCTGGCCACGTACCAGGGCACGCTGCTGCTGGTCACCCACGACCGGCGGATGCTGGACGCGGTCCAGGTCACCCGCCGGATCGAGGTCGCGGCCGGGCGGATCACCGAGCGCTGAGGCGGGCGGGGCCGGGGGCCGGCCGGGCTGGACCGGCCGGGTCGGATGCGGCCGGACCGGCTGCCGGCCGGTCCTGGGCGCGGCGGCGGCCCGCCCCGCACCCCGGAACCGATCCCGGGGCCGCCGCGTCAGACCCGCGACCCCGGTGTTCGGGGGAGGGCGCAGGAGGACTCGGATGCGTACACGTACCCCGGCCGGCCCCGCAGCCACCACTGCGGCCACCACTGCGGCCACTGTTGCCGCCGCCACCGCGCTCCTGCTGCTGGCCGGCTGCGGCGGCGTCCGGGTGCACCCTCCCTCGGTGCCCGTCGGCACCACCCCGGCCTGCGGTGACGCCGTGGTGACCCCCGGCGTCACCCACCGGGTCTGCCTGGGAGTGGGCAGCACACTGCGCCTGTCGCTCGCGGCGGGCGATCAGCCCGGCACCGAGCGCGGGGCCGCGCTGGCCGCGGTCGCGCCGGGTGTCTATCGGGGCACGCGGGTGGGCAGCGCCCAGCTGAGCGGCTTCCGGCACGCCTGCCCGCCTGCGACGCCCGGCGGCTTCTCCTGCCACGCCATCGTCGGGTGGACGGTCACCGTGCTGGTGGGCGGCCCGGTGACCTGACGGCGGAAGGGACCCGGACCGGCAGTGGGGGCCGGTCCGGGTCCGTTCGCCGGGAGGCTGCCCGGTCACCCGGGCAGCAGGCGGTTCAGCTCGCGTTGACCGCCGTGTCGTCGATGAGGAACGACGTCTGGAGGCTGGAGTCCTCGGTGCCGGTGAACTTCAGCGTGACGGTCTGGCCGATGTACGGGGCCAGGTTGACCGAGCGCTGGACGTAGCCGCTGCCCTTGTTGACGTTGGAGTAGCTGGCCAGGGTGGTGGAGCCGGCCGCGACGGTCAGCTTGTCGTAGGCCGTGGTGGTGGTCGTCTCGGAGGAGTCGATGTAGAGGTAGAAGCTGAACGTGGCCTGCGTGCAGGTGGCGGGGATGGTCACCGACTGGGAGAGCGTGTCGGTGTGGGTGGTGCCGTAGCCGTCCAGCCAGGCCTTGTACGAGCCCGAGTGCGCGGGGGCGCCGGTGCTGTTGTCGATCACGCCGGAACTCGCGGTCCAGGCGGTGGCGCCGCTCTCGAAGCCCGGGTTGACCAGCAGTTGGCCGGTGGTGCAGCCGCCACCGCCGCCGCCCGAGGTGCTGACGGTCCAGCTGAAGGACGCCGAGCCGCTGGCGCCGGTGGAGTCCGTGGCGGTCACCGTCACGTTGGAGGTGCCGGTGGTGCTCGGGGTACCGGAGATCAGGCCGGTGGAGGCGTTGATCGACAGGCCGGCCGGCAATCCGCTGGCGCTGTAGGTCAGGGTCTGCCCGGACGCCGAGTCGCTGGCGTGCACCTGGAGGCTGACGGCGGTGCCGACCACCGTCGACTGGTTGCCCGGGCCGGTGACGGTCACCGTGTTGCCACCGGTGGAGCCGCCGCTGGTGAAGGCCGCGGTGCCGTTCGGGGTGCCCAGACCGGTCGGACCGTCGTAGCCGGCCTTCGCGGTGCACAGGTAGCTGCTGCCGCACGAGCCGTTGGAGCCGGTGGTCACGTCGTTGAGGGAGCCGGTGTGGGAGTAGGCGTAGGAGGCGGGGACGGTACCGGCCGCGGGGGTGCCGGCCAGTGCGTAGACCGAGGCGATGATCGGCGACGAGGCGCTGGTGCCGCCGTAGACCTGCCAGCCGCTGGCCTGGTAGCTGTCGTAGACGGCCAGGCCGGTGGCCGGGTCGGCGACCGCGGAGACGTCGGCGATGGTCCGCTTGGCGCAGCCGGTGTCGGTCTGCCAGGTGGGCTTGGCGTCGTAGGCGGAGCAGCCCGAGCCGGTGCCCTCGGTGCTGGAGGTGCTCCAGACGGACTCCGACCAGCCGCGGGTGGTGCCGCTGGCGCGCTTCAGCGAGGTGCCGCCGACCGCGGTGACGTACTTGGAGGCCGCCGGGTACTCGGCGCCGTAGCCCTCGTCGCCGGAGCTGACGGTGATGGCCACGCCCGGGTGGTTGAAGTACTGGGAGTCGGCCGAGGTGTCACTGGAGTCCTCGTCGCCGCCGTAGCTGTTGGACACGTACTTCGCGCCGAGGCTGACCGCCTCGTTGACCGCGGTGCCCAGGTCGTCCATGTTGGCGGAGGATGCCTCGACCAGCAGGATGTGGCACTGCGGGCAGACCGCGCTGACCATGTCGAGGTCGAGCGAGATCTCACCGGCCCAGCCGGAGTCGGCGGTGGGCAGCGAGGTGGTCGAGCCGGTCTGGCTGACCTTCTTGAAGCAGCCGTTGGCCGTGGTGCAGGCCGGCAGGCCGTACTGCGCGCGGTACGTGGACAGGTCCGCCGCGGCGTTCGGGTCGTCCTGCGCGTCCACCAGGGCCACCGTGGCGCCGGCGCCGGCGCTGGACGGCAGCGCGTAGGCGCTCTGCAGGTCGGTGGGGCCGAAGCCGGACGGGGTCGCGTCCGGGGTGATGCCGAAGTGGTGCGCGACATCGGTGCGGGCCAGTGCCAGGCAGGACATGAAGCCCTGCTTGGGGGTGGCACACAGCCGCTGGGTCTGCACGCCGGAGGCCGCGGTGCCGGCCGTCGACGCGTGGGCGGCGGCGGGTGCCGAGGCGTGCGTGGCTGCCGGAGCGGCGGCGACCGAGGGGGCCGCGGCGGCCACCAGGCCGCCGGTGACCAGGGCGCCGGTCGCGACGAGCGCGATCGCGGCGCGGCGTAAGGCCGCAGTGATCCGGCCGGGACTCATCGACTGCAAGGAACTGCCCTCCATGGGGGGATCGGCTCCCGAGGGCGTCCGCGACCGCGTCAAATATGTCAAGGTCATGACAACCGATCGAGGCTGTGAGGACCCGTGACAACCGATCACGGTGGTGCGGCATCGCCTGGGACTTCGAGTGGCGCACGTGCACTGGTGATCTGGCTGTCAACGACAGGCAACGACTGCCAACTGCCGGCTACTGCCACCCCGTTGAGTGGTGACCGGACTGAAGGTAGTGAGCGCCGTCCCAAGGGACTACCGGGCAATGGCAAAGGATTCCCCTCGGCTTTTCGGATCTTCGGCCGGACATTCCACGGATCTTCGGCCCGATTTCCCCGAGATCTTCGGCCGGCCCGCCCTGCGGCGACCGGCCCGGACACCGCGCGGACCGGCCGCTCGCTTCCGCCCCGTCATCCGCGACGTATACCTTGATGGGCCATGGAGACCGAGGAAGATCCGGTCGGCGACCTCGTCGCCCTGGGGCTGGCCCGTTACGAGGCACGCGTCTACCTCGCTCTTGTCCGCCGCGAGTCGTATACGGCGGCAGAGGTGGCGCGCGAGGCCGACGTCCCCCGGCAGCGGGTCTACGACGTGCTCGACGCACTGGTCCGCCGGCGGCTCGCCACCGCTCACCCCGGCCGGGTCGCGACCTTCTCGGCGGTCGCGCCGGAACTGGCGGTGGCCCGGCTGATGGCCCTGCAGCGCGAGGAGCTGGAACGCCTGGACCGGGTGTCGTCCACCCTCACCGCCGCCCTGGTCCCGGTCTGGACCGACGGCCGCACCCACACCGTCCCGCTGGACTACGTCGAGATCCTGCGCGACCCCAAGTCCATCGCCGAGGCCTTTACCGACATCCAGGCCCAGGCGAGCAGCGAACTGCTCAGCTTCTGCAAACCGCCCTTCGTCGCCGGCGCGCTGAACGCCCCCGGCATCAAGGCGGTCCGGCGGCTGCGCCGGTCCGGCGGCTCGGTCCGGGCGATCTACACCCACGAGGCACTGGACGACCGCGAAGTGCTGGAGAACGTGCGCAGATTCGGCGCGGCCGGCGAGGAGAGCCGGTTCGCCACCCGGCTGCCGCTGAAGCTGGTGGTGGCCGACGCGTCGCTGGTGCTGTGCGACATGCCGGACCCGGTCGCCGGCACCGGTGCCACCACCGCGCTCTACATCGAGCATCCGGCGCTCGCCGCGTGCCTGCGGCTGGCCTTCCTCACCGTCTGGGACAGCGCGGAGACCGTCCCGGTGGCCCGCCCCTGACCGCCGCCGCCGGAGGTCCGGCGGCCGGGCCGGGGACCGGCCGGAAACACCGCGGACACCTCGCGCCTCAGTAATTCCGGTCACTCTCACCCGTCCGGTGGATCGGCGGTGCGCCTCGACCCGGGCCCCGTCAGAGCTGCGTCCGGGCGCGCGCGGACGGCGGCGGGCGCCCGCTCGCGGCCCGGACCGAACCCCCCGAACCGCCCGGAGCGGACGAACCGGGCGTTAGAGTGACCGCGTGGTGGTCTTCCTGCTCGGAGTCGGTGCCGCCTGCTGCCTCGGCTGGGGATTCGTGCTGCAGCAGCGCGCGGCGGCCCGTGCCCCGGTGTCGGACTTCCTGTCCTTCCGGCTGCTGCTCGACCTGGTCCGGATGCCCGACTGGCTGCTCGGCCTGTGCCTGATGATCCTCGGCCAGGTGCTGGGCGCCGTCGCGCTCGCCTACGGCGAGGTCACCCTCGTCGAGCCGTTGACCGCCACCAATCTGCTGTTCGCGATGGCGCTGTCCCGCTGGCTCACCCGGCAGCCACTGCGCTGGAGCGGCTGGGGCGGCGTCGGCCTGCTGGCGCTCGGCGTGACCGCCTTCATCGTCGCCGGGCGGCCGCACAGCGGCCCCAACGACGCCGGCGCCCTGCGGCACTGGCTGGTCTTCGGGACCGTCGCGGGGCTCGCGGTGCTGCTCACCGTCCAGGGCCGAAGACTCCGGGCCCCCGGGAAGGCGGCCCTGCTGGCGCTGGCCGCGGGGCTGATCTACGGCCTCCAGGACGCGCTGACCCGGGTCTGCGGCGAGATCGTCCAGGACGAGGGCACCACCAACCTCTTCACCCACTGGCAGCCGTACGCCATCGCCGTCATCGGCCTGACCGGCATCTTGCTGGTGCAGAGCGCCTTCGAGATGGCACCGCTGCGGATGTCGCTGCCCTCGCTCACCGCCGCCCAGCCGCTGGCCGGCATCGCGTGCGGCATCGGCTTCCTCGGCGACCGCATCACGCTCAGCAGCGGCGCGCTGGCCTGGCAGGCGATCGGCCTGGCCGCCATCGTGGCCGGCGTCGTCCTGCTGGGCCGGCACCCGGCGATGCCGGCCGGGGTGACGGTGACGGAGCCGGTGGGGGCGTCGAGACCCGAGTGAGGGGCGCATCCCGGCAGCGGTCCGGAGCGCGGCCCGGTA
>NZ_FMCH01000401.1 GCF_900091855.1 Streptomyces sp. DvalAA-14 | reverse complement strand
CGTAGCGCAGCCACGCCCACCGGTCCGGACTTCGACGTCCTCGCGATGGACCCGGGGGGACTGGCCCGGTGACCTGGGAGCGGGCCTGCTGCCGGGGCCGGACGGCCGCTGCCAGGGCATCTACTTGCGCTACGACCTGTTCGGCGGTCGCGGCCCGGCCATGCTGATCGGGAATCTGCCGCCCGGCTCGCCCGCCCGTGAGCTGCAGGAGGGCCAGGTGCCGTTCGAGGTGGCCCAGCTGCTGGCCGCCCTTGGCAACGACGAGCCCGCCGAGGTGACCTCGTCCGAGGACACCCCGGTGATGCACGGCGACGGGCTGCTGATCGTGCGGCGGATCAAGATCTCCGAGTCGCGGGTGGCCTGCGCCCAGTTCGACCGCAGCGACGGCGTGCAGGTCACCATCGCCACCTGGGACCGGCCGATCACCGACGATCTCTACCAGCTGCTCAAGCCGCTGCCGGCGGCGATGTTCCAGGCCGGCTGAGCCCGGTCGCCCGGGCCCGGCCGGCCGCCGGAACCCGCCGGCTCAGCGTGGCGCGCCGAGCACGGACGGCAGCAGCGTCACATCGTCGGCCATGACGTACTCCACCCGGGCTCCCAGCTGGATCTCGTAGTAGAGCTGCTTGCCGCGCACCACCTGGTGGCCCGCGGTGTCGAAGGTGACCGCGTAGAAGTACTCGCCGCGCACCGCGCCGCCCACCACATAGCGCTGCCCGGCGGGCACCTGGTAGGGCATCGGGCTGAGCGCCTGCACCGGCACACCGGGCGGGAAGGCGGACGCCTCGGGGTAGGCGCGGCCGTAGACGGGTATGGCGGCCCGGCCCTTCTTCGGGGTGATCACCAGGCCGACCGCGTTGACCGCCGTCGGGTCGGACGCCGGATTGCGGAACCACGCCTTCTGGCCGAGGTACCACACCGCCGTCCAGTCGCCGTCGCGGCCGGCGACCGCGAACTGCTGGCCGGTCGAGGCACGGGCCCCCATGTCGTTCACCCCGGTGGTGCTGGCTCCGCCGGCGCCGTGCAGCCCGATGTCCTGGACCAGCGGCGCGTCCGCGCTGGGCGCGGTGTAGAGCCGGATCGCGGTCGAACCGTGCGCCGGGCAGGTGTCGCCCGCGGTGACGCAGCCGGTGTAGACGGGCTGGTTCGTCGCGTAGTCCGGGTCGACGGTCACGATGCCGCCCCAGGAACCGGCCGTGGCGCGGACCGGCGCGCCGAGCAGGTCCAGGTAGTGGCCCCAGTCCCAGTACGGGCCCGGGTCGGTGTGCATGCCCGGGATGTAGGAGGCGGTCGGCCCCGGCACGTTGTCGTGGCCGAGTATGTGCTGGCGGTCCAGCGGGATGTGGTACTCGGCGGCCAGGTACTTCACCAGCCGCGCCGAGGAGCGGTACATCGCCTCGGTGTACCAGGCGTCCGGATCGACCAGGAAGCCCTCGTGCTCGATGCCGATCGACTTGGCGTTGGTGTACCAGTTGCCCGCGTGCCAGCCGACGTCCTGGGTCCGCAGGTGCTGGGCGACATGCCCGTCGGACGACCGCACGGTGTAGTGCCAGGCCAGGTACGTCGGGTCCTGGACCAGCTGCATCGCCGTGTCCCAGTAGCCCTCGGTGTCGTGGATGACGATGGTGTCGATCTTCTCGTCGTGCGGGCGGTCGGCGAGGTCGTGGTTGCCGTAGTCACCGCCGCCGATCTCCTCGTACGGGGCCGGCACCCACTCGCAGCCCAGCCCCGGCGGGCACTCGGTCCCGGCGGTGTCCGCCGGGCGCAGCCCGACCCGGCCGGCCTGGCCCGACGCGGGCCGCAGGGTTGGCAGCGCGGCCAGCGTCACCCGCTGCCCGGCGTCGGTGGTCCGCGTCTGGCCCTGCCGGATCACGTCGAACACGTCGTCCGCGAAGGAGTCGGCGGTGGCCCGGTCGTCGGCGCCCGAGTAGCGGGCCACCGCGGCGTACCAGTCGGCGGGATCCGCGCTCAGCGGCTCGCCCAGCGACTTCTGGGTGTCGGCCAGCAGCGCGGCGCCGCCGGCCACGTTGACGCCGGCGTCGGTGCGCAGCGCGCCGGCGGGCAGGCCGGTCAAGGTCGCCGCCCGGTCCAGCGTGGTGAGGTCGGCCGGCAGGGCCGCCACATCGGGTGCCTCGATGGCCGCCGCGGTGATCAGCGGCCGGGAGTCGTCGCCGCGGCCGTCGTCCGCGCCGTCGCCGACCGCGGCGCCGGGGTGCTGGGCCAGCGCGGTCCGGGCGTCGGTCAGGTGCATCGGCCCGTAGCCGCCGGTGACGCTCGGCATGCCCCGGTGATCGTCCCAGCGGGACTCCAGGTAGGACACACCGAGCAGCACGCTCGACGGTACGTGGTAGCGCTGGGAGGCGGCGCCGAAGGCCCGCTGGAGCGGGCCCGCCGCGCCGCCCGCCGCCGGCTCCGCGGCGTGCGCGGTGCCG
>NZ_FMCH01000670.1 GCF_900091855.1 Streptomyces sp. DvalAA-14 | reverse complement strand
TTGGAGGATGCGCGGCCGGTGCATCTGCTGACGACGGAGGGTCTGGCGGCGCGGCTTCCGTCGCACGATGTGCCGTTCACTCTGCTGGACCGCGCGGTGTTGGCGGCGCTGCCGGCGGGTGGGGTGCCCGTGGTCGGGGCGCTCGCGGACCATCCGGCGTATGTGATCTACACTTCGGGCTCCACCGGCCGCCCCAAGGGCGTCACCGTCACCCACCGGGGCGTGGCCGCCCTGATGCGGACCCATGCCGAAGTGCTGGCCGTCGACGGGGACAGCACCGTGCTGCAAATGGCGTCCCCCAGCTTCGACGCCGCATTCTGGGAGCTGGCCATGGCGCTCGGCAGCGGCGCCACCCTGGTCCTCGCCGACCCCGAGACCCTCCTTCCCGGACCCGCGCTCACCCGGCTCGCCGCCGCGGAGGCCGTCACCCACCTCACCCTCACCCCGGCCGTACTCGCCGCCACCCCGTGCGACCCCGACGCGTTCGCCGGAGCCCGCATCGTCGTGGCCGGCGAGGCGTCCACCCCCGATCTCATCCGCCGCTGGGCGCCCGGCCGCCGGATCCACAACGCGTACGGCCCGACCGAGACCACCGTCTGCGCCACCATCAGCGCCCCCCTGGACCTGGCCGGAACCGGCTCCCCGTCGGTGCCGATCGGTTCGCCCGTGGTCAACAGCCGCCTGTATGTGCTGGATGCGGCGCTGACACTCGTCCCGCAAGGCCTGGCCGGTGAGTTGTATGTGGCGGGCCCGGCGCTGGCCCGTGGTTATCTGGGTCGGCCGGGTCTGACGGCGGGCCGTTTCGTGGCGGATCCGTTCGGTCCGGCGGGCAGTCGGATGTACCGGACCGGGGATCTGGTCCGCTGGAATGCCGACGGGCTGCTGGAGTATGTGGGCCGGGCCGACGACCAGGTCAAGCTGCGCGGTTTCCGTATCGAACTCGGTGAGGTCGAGGCGGCGTTGGCCGCCCAGGACGGGATCACCGCGGCCTGCGCCGTCGTCCGCGAGGACCAGCCGGGCGACCGCCGCCTGATCGCGTACGTGACGGGCACCGCGGGCGCGGGCCCGGTCGACGCCGCGGCGCTGCGCGAGGCGCTCGGCGCCGCGCTGCCCGACCACATGGTGCCGTCCGCGTTCGTCGAACTGGCCGAGCTGCCCCGCACCCCCAACGGCAAGTTCGACCAGCGCGCGCTGCCCGCTCCCGACACCGCGAGCACCGCCGGACAGTCGGGGCGGGCGCCACGGACCCCCCAGGAGCAGGTCCTGTGCGGGCTGTTCGCGGAAGTGCTGGCCGTGCCGGCCGTCTCCGTCGACGACGACTTCTTCCTGCTCGGCGGCCACTCGCTGCTGGCCACCCGGCTGATCAGCCGGATCCGGTCGGTGCTGGGCGTGGAACTGTCGGTACGCGACCTGTTCGAGCACCCCACCGTCGCCCGGCTGGCACGGATCACCGGGGGCGGCGACGGGACCGGCCGCGCCCGGCCCCCGGTCGGTGTGCTCGACCGCCCCGAACGGCTGCCGCTGTCCTCCGCGCAGCGCCGGCTGTGGTTCCTCAACCGCTTCGAGGGGCCGAACGCCACCTACAACGTCCCCCTGACCGCGGAGTTGGCAGGGCCGCTGGATGTCGCGGCCCTCCACGCGGCACTGGGCGATGTGGTCGACCGCCACGAGACGCTGCGCACCCGCTACCCGGAGACCAACGGGATTCCGCACCAGCTGATCCTGCCGCCCGGACGGGCCGTGCCCCCGCTCGGCGTCACCGACGCGAGCGCGGAGGATCTCGACGGCCGCATCGCGAGCGTGCTGGCCCAGCCGTTCGACGTGGTGACGGATCCGCCGTTGCGGGCGTGGCTGTTCCGGCAGGCCGCCGACCGGCACACCTTGGTCGTGGTCGTGCACCACATCGCCGCCGACGGCTGGTCCCTGGACCCGCTGACCCGGGACTTGGCCGCTGCCTACCGGGCCCGCCTGCAAGGGCAGCCGCCGAACTGGGCGCCGCTGCCGGTGCAGTACGCCGACTACACGCTCTGGCAGCACGAGCTGCTGGACGGCGCCGACAACGCTCTCGCCGAGCAGCAACTCACCTACTGGCGCGAGGCGTTGCGCGGTCTGCCGGAGCAGATCTCGCTTCCGCAGGACCGGCCCCGGCCCGCGGTCGCGACCCACCGCGGCGACATCCACGTCCAGCTGCTCGACGCCTCGCTGCACGGCGCCCTGCGGCAATTGGGACAGGAAAGCGGCACGAGTCTGTTCATGGTGCTGCAGGCCGGTCTCGCGCTGCTGCTGCACCAGCACGGTGCGGGCACGGACATTCCGCTGGGTACGCCGATCGCGGGCCGTACCGACGATTCGTTGGACGAGTTGGTGGGTTTCTTCGTCAACTCGCTGGTGCTGCGCACCGATCTGTCCGGCGACCCGACATTCCGGGAGCTGCTGGACCGGGTGCGTGACCAGGACCTCAGTGCGTACCAGCACCAGGACCTGCCCTTCGAGCGGCTGGTGGAGGACCTCAACCCGGTCCGGACCCAGAACCAGTCCCCGCTGTTCCAGGTGATGCTGGCCCTGCAGAACCAGCGCACCGCCCGCCTCGACCTGCCCGGCATCGAGGCCACCGTCCTGCAACGCCACAACGGCGTCAGCAAGTTCGACCTGACCTTCTTCTTCACCGAACTGCCGGACGAGGGCGGCCTGCACACCGCGGTGGAGTTCTCCACCGAACTCTTCGACCCCGCCACCGTCACACGCCTCACCGACCGCCTCACCCACCTGCTCGCCCAGCTCACCGCCGACCCCGACCGCCCGCTGACCGACTACTCGGCCACCACCCGGCAGGAACGGGCGGACGTGGTGGCCCTGGGGCGGGGCGCGGTCCGGCCGCAGACCGCACGTACCGTGCCGGAGATCTTCGCCGAGCAGGTGGCCCGCACGCCACAGGCCGTCGCGCTGCGGGACGACACGACCACCGTCACGTACGCCCGACTGGAGACGCTGACCGCGGACCTGGCCGGTGTGCTGGTCGGGTGCGGGGTGGGTGCGGAGGCCGGGGTGGCGGTGCTGATGGACCGCTGTGCGGGTCTGGTGGTGGCGTCCTTGGGGGCGTTGCGGGCGGGTGGTGCGTATGTGCCGCTGGACGGGCGGTGGCCGGTGGCGCGGATCCGGCAGGCGGTGCGCGCCGCGGGTGTGCGGGTGCTGCTGGTGGACGCGGTCTGGCGCGGCCACGCCTGGGTCGAGGAAGCCGCCGCGGCCGGCCTTCGGGTGCTCGAACTCGACGCCGCCGGGCAGGTGGTGCGCGGCGCCCCGGAGTCGGCCGCACCGCTGCCCGAGGTGAGCGGCGGCGAGCGGTTGGCGTACGTGATGTTCACCTCGGGTTCGACCGGGGAGCCGAAAGCCGTCGCGATCACGCATGCCGACATCGTCGCGCTGGCCCGCGACTCCTTGTTCGACGGCGTGTCGGACGCGGTCCTGATGCATTCCGCCTACGCCTTCGACGCGTCCACCTACGAACTGTGGGCGCCGCTGCTGACCGGCGGCCGGATCAGGATCGCCCCGCCCGGCGTACTGGAGCCCGCCGCCGTGAAGCGGATCGTCGCGGCCGAGGGACTGGCGTCGATGTTCGTCACGACGGCGCTGTTCAACGCGCTGGCCGAAGCGGACCCGACGGTCTTCGCCGGGCTGCGGATGGTCTGCACCGGCGGCGAGACGGCAGCGGTCGGCGTGCTGCAGACGGTGGCCGCGGCCTGCCCCGGAACCGCTTTTCACCATGTCTACGGCCCGACCGAGGCAACGACCTTCGCGGCCCGCCACCTCGTCGGCCCGGACGACCCGGCCGAGGCCGCGCCGCCCATCGGCGGCGCGCTGGACGGCATGCGCCTCTACGTCCTCGACGAGCGCCTCCAGCCGGCCCCGCAGGGCGTCACCGGGGAGCTGTACATCGCGGGCAGCGGTCTGGCCCGCGGCTACCTGGGCCGTCCCGATCTCACCGCGGGCCGTTTCGTGGCGGATCCGTTCGGACCGGCCGGGGCCCGGATGTACCGCACCGGGGACCTGGTGCGCTGGAACAACCAGGGACAGCTCGACTACCTCGGGCGCGCCGACAGCCAGGTCAAGCTGCGCGGCTTCCGCATCGAACTCGGCGAGATCGAAGCCGCGTTGACGGCCCTGCCCCAGGTCCGTGCCGCGACCGCGACCCTCCGCGAGGACCATCCCGGCGACCGGCGGCTCACCGCGTACGTGACCGCGGCCGAGGTGGGCGCGCCGCTCGACCCGGTGCGGCTGCGCGACGCGCTGCGGACGACGCTGCCGGACTACATGCTGCCGTCCGCGTTCGTCGAACTGGCCGCCCTCCCCCTCACCCCGAACGGCAAGATCGACCGCAGGGCCCTGCCGGCCCCCGACCCCGCCGTGCACATCACCGGCGGCGCCGGGGCGGGACGGGCGCCGCGCACCCCGCAGGAAGAGGCCCTCGCTGGGATCTTCGCCGACCTCCTCGGCGTCCACCGGGTCACCGTCGACGACGACTTCTTCCACCTCGGCGGCCACTCCCTGCTGGCCACCCGGCTGGTGAGCCGGGTGCGTTCGGTGCTGGGCCTGGAGCTGGCGATCCGGGACCTGTTCGAGCACCCCACGGTCGCCCGGCTGGCCGCGCTGTCGGCCCGGGCGGACGGCGGGCGCCGCCGGATCACCGTGGCGGACCGCCCCCCGATGCTGCCGCTGTCCTTCGCACAGCGCCGGCTGTGGTTCCTCAACCGCTTCGAGGGGCCGAACGCCACCTACAACGTGCCCTTCACCCTGCGCCTCGACGGGGCCCTGGACGTGCCGGCCCTCCAAGCGGCCCTGACCGATGTGGTGGGCCGCCACGAAACCTTGCGCACGGTCTACCCGGACGCGGACGGCACGCCCCACCAGGTGGTGCTGCCGATCGAATCCGCCGCACCCCGGCTGGAGTTGGCCGAGGTGCCCGACGGCACACCGGACGACGGGATCCAGGCCTGGGCGGACCGGAGCGTGCGGGCCGCGATGCGCACCCCGTTCGACGTGGCGACGGATCTGCCGTTGCGGGCGTGGCTGTTCCGGCAGGCCGCCGACCGGCACACCTTGGTCGTGGTCGTGCACCACATCGCCGCCGACGGCTGGTCGCTGGACCCGCTGACCCGGGATCTGGCCGCCGCCTACCGGGCCCGCCTGCAAGGGCAGCCGCCGAACTGGGCGCCGCTGCCGGTGCAGTACGCCGACTACACGCTCTGGCAGCACCAGTACCTCGACAGCGAGGGCGTCGCCGACGAACAACTCGCCTATTGGCGCGAGGCATTACGCGGCCTGCCCGAGCAGATCGGTCTCCCGCAGGACCGCCCGCGCCCCGCGATCAGCGCCCACCGGGGTGACGCCGAGGTCCGTATCCTTGACGGCTCCCTGCACCGCGGGCTGCGGCGGTTGGCGCAGGATACCGGCACGAGTCTGTTCATGGTGCTGCAGGCCGGTCTCGCGCTGCTGCTGCACCAGCACGGCGCGGGCACGGACATTCCGCTGGGTACGCCGATCGCGGGCCGTACCGACGATTCGCTGGACGAGTTGGTGGGTTTCTTCGTCAACTCGCTGGTGCTGCGAACCGATCTGTCCGGCGACCCGACGTTCCGTGAGTTGCTGGGCCGGGTCCGCGATCAGGACCTCAGTGCGTACCAGCACCAGGACCTGCCCTTCGAGCGGCTGGTGGAAGACCTCAACCCGGTCCGGACCCAGAACCAGTCCCCGCTGTTCCAGACCATGCTCTCGCTGCAGAACCAGCAGACCGCCCCTCTCGACCTGCCCGGTCTGACCGCCACTGCCGAGGAACGGCACCACGGCATCAGCAAGTTCGACCTGACCTTCTTCTTCACCGAACTGCCCGACCAGGACGGCCTGCACACCGCGGTGGAGTTCTCCACCGAACTCTTCGACGCCGTCACCGTCACCCGGCTCATCGACCGGTTCACCCACCTGCTCACCCAGCTCACCACCGACCCCGACCAGCACCTCACCGGCTACACAGCGCTCACCCCGGGTGAACGCGCCGACATCCTGGCCCTCGCCCCGGGCCGCGCCGCCCGGCCGGACGACGCCCTGTCGATACCGGCTGCCTTCGCCCGCGCCGCCGGCCGGAATCCGGACGCGGTCGCGATCCGGGCTCCCGGTGCGGAGCTGTCCTACCGGGACGTGGACGACCGCTCCGAGCAACTGGCCGGTGTGCTGGTCGGGTGCGGGGTGGGTGCGGAGGCCGGGGTGGCGGTGCTGATGGACCGCTGTGCGGGTCTGGTGGTGGCGTCGTTGGCGGCGCTGCGGGCGGGTGGTGCGTATGTGCCGCTGGACGGGCGGTGGCCGGTGGCGCGGATCCGGCAGGCGGTGCGCGCCGCGGGTGTGCGGGTGCTGCTGGTGGACGCGGTCTGGCGCGGCCACGCCTGGGTCGAAGAGGCAGCCGCAGCCGGCCTCCAGGTGCTCGAACTGGACCCGCTGGGCCGCCCGGTCGGGCAAACACCAGCAGCCGCAGGGGTGTTGCCGCTGGTCGACGGCGGCGAGCGGTTGGCGTACGTGATGTTCACCTCGGGTTCGACCGGTGAGCCGAAAGCCGTCGCGATCACGCATGCCGACATCCTCGCGCTGGCCCGCGACTCCTTGTTCGACGGCGTGTCGGACGCGGTCCTGATGCACTCCGCCTACGCCTTCGACGCGTCCACCTACGAACTGTGGGTGCCGCTGCTGGCCGGCGGGCGCATCGTGGTGGCGCCGCCCGGTGTGGTCGATCCGTCGGTACTGGCCCGGGCGGTCCGCGACGACGGGGTGGGCGCGCTCTTCGTGACCACCGCGCTGTTCAACGCGCTGGCCGAAGCGGACCCGACGGTCTTCGCCGGGCTGCGGATGGTCTGCACCGGTGGCGAAGCGGCGGCGCTCGGTGTGCTGCAGAAGGTGGCCGACGCCAGCCCCCGCACGGCCGTCCACCACGTCTACGGCCCGACCGAGACCACCACCTTCGCCACCCGGCACCTCATCGGGGCCGGGAGTCCCTTCGACACCGCGCCGCCCATCGGGCACGCCCTCGACGGCATGGCCTGCTACGTCCTCGACGGCTCCCTCGACCCTGTCCCGCGCGGTGTCACCGGCGAGCTCTACGTGGCTGGCGCCGGTCTGGCCCGCGGCTACCTGGGCCGCCCGGCGCTCACCGCGGGCCGATTCGTGGCGGATCCGTTCGGACCGGCCGGCAGCCGGATGTACCGCACCGGGGACCTGGTGCGCTGGAACAACCAGGGACAGCTCGACTACCTCGGCCGCGCCGACAGCCAGGTCAAGCTGCGCGGCTTCCGCATCGAACTCGGCGAGATCGAGGCCGCCTTGACCGGTCAGAAGGGCATCACGGCGGCCTGCGCCGTCGTCCGCGAGGACCAGCCCGGCGACCGCCGCCTCGTCGCCTATCTCACCGGCACCGAAGACCGTTTGTCCGAGGCGGAGTTGCGGGCCGCGCTGGCGGTGACGCTGCCCGACTACATGGTGCCCGGTGCCTTCGTCGACCTGCCCGACCTGCCGCTCACCCCCAACGGCAAGATCGACCGCAAGGCGCTGCCCGCGCCTGATCCGGCCGCCCGCGGCGCCGGTGGCGGACGCGTCCCGCGCACCCCGCGCGAAGAGGCGCTCTGCGGAGTCTTCACCGAGGTCCTCGGCGTTCCCGGGGTCAGTATCGACGACGACTTCTTCCAGCTCGGCGGCGACAGCATCCTGTCCATCCAGGTGGTCAGCCGGGTGCGCGGCTCCGACCTGGTGATCACCCCGCAGGACGTGTTCACGCACCGCACACCGGAGCGGCTCGCCCGGGTCGCGGCGCCGATCGCGGCCGAGCCGGCGGCGGGGACCGACACGGGCACCGGGCCGGTGCCCCGCACACCGATCGTCTCGTGGTTCCTGGACCGGACCGGTGGGCAGGACGGATTCAACCAGGCGATGACCTTCCGGACCCCGGCGGACGCGACCGAGGCCGCGATCACCCGGGTACTCCAGGCACTGCTGGACACCCACGGCGCACTGCGGCTGCGGCTGGTCGAGCAGCCGGGCGGCGGGCAGCCAAGTGGCGGGCAGCAGCCGGGCAGTGACGGGCTCGGCGACGGTCGGCTCGGCCTCGAGGTACCGCCGGCCGGTGCGGTGTCCGCGGCGGCGGCGCTGACCCGGGTGGACATCGCGGGACTCGGCGCGGCGGAGTCCGAGGCGGTCTTCGTCCGGGAGGCCGAGACGGCCCGGCGGGCACTGTCCCCCGGTGCGGGCACGGTGCTGCGAGCCGTCTGGTTCGACGCGGGACCGGGACGCGGCGGCCGACTGCTCCTGGTCGTCCACCACTTGGCGGTCGACGGCGTCTCCTGGCGTACTCTCGCCGCCGACCTGCCCGCCGCCTGGGCCGCCCTGGGCGGCCGGGCAGGTGCGCCACCGGCCGACAGCCCGCCGCGCGAACCGCTGCCGGCCGAGGCGACCTCCTTCAAACGCTGGGCGGAACTCCTCACCGCGGACGCCCTCAGCGACCGCCGAGCCGCCGAACTGCCCCACTGGCAGAACGTGTTGCGCACCCCCGACCCGCTGCTCGGCAAGCGGGCGCCGGACCCGGCGCGGGACACCGCACAGCACGTCCGCAGCCACACGGTGGAGCTGCCGGCGCAGTGGACGCAGCCGCTGCTCACCGCGGTGGCGTCGGCGTACCACGCGGGGATCAACGACGTGCTGCTCGCCGCTCTGGCCCTGGCGGTGGTCGACTGGCGCACCCGCTGGGGAGTATCGGACAGCACGCAACTGCTGCTGCACCTGGAGGGACACGGCCGGGAACAACTGGCCGACGGTGTCGACCTGTCCCGCACGGTGGGCTGGTTCACCAGTCTGTTCCCGGTCCGGCTGGATCCCGGTCCGGTGCCGCGCCTGGCCGCGGGGCGGATTCCCGGGGCCACGCTCGACCAGGCGGTGAAGCAGGTCAAGGAGCAGTTGCGGACCGTCCCCGACCGGGGCCTGGGCTTCGGGCTGCTGCGGTACCTGAACCCCGCCACGGCCGACGCGCTGTCCGCGACCGATACCGCGCCGCAGATCGGCTTCAACTACCTGGGCCGGATCTCCGGCACCGCCCCGGCGGCCAACGGCGACTGGCAGGTGGTCTTCGACGCCCCCGCACCGCGCAACCAGGACCCGGACATGCCCGCCGCGCACGTCCTGGACATCAACGCGCACACCCGTGACCTGCCGGGCGGACCACACCTCGTCGCGCAGTGGTCCTGGCTGCCGGACATCCTGCCCGAACGGGACGTACGGGAGCTGGCAGACGCCTGGCTGCGGGCGCTGCGCGCCCTGGTCGAGCACGTCCGCGGTGCGGACGCCGGTGGCTTCACCCCGTCGGACATGCCGCTGGTGACCATCAAACAGGCTCAGCTCGACCGGCTGACCGACAAGCTGACCGACAAGTGGGGGAGACGGAAATGACCGGGTTCAGCCTGGAGGAGCTGCTGCCGCTGACGCCGCTGCAGTCGGGGATGCTCTTCCACTCGCTGTACGACACCGACGGCGTGGACGTCTACACCGTGCAGATCGTGCTGGAGACCGAAGGACCGGTGGATGCCGAGCGGTTGCGGGGCGCGACCGCCGCGCTGCTGCGCCGCCACGCGAACCTGCGGGTCGGCTTCCTGCACGAGGATCTGGACGAACCGGTCCAGGCGGTGGCCGCCGACGTGCCCCCGCGCTGGCGGGAGGTGGACCTGAGCCGGGCGGAACGGGACCAGGCGGAGGGGGCGTTGGCCCGCCTTCTCGCCGCCGACCGGGCCGAGCGGTTCGACCTGGCCGAGCCGCCACTGCTGCGCTTCACCCTCGTCCGGCTCGCGCCGGACGTGCACCGACTGGTGCTGACGAGCCATCACATTCTTTGGGACGGCTGGTCGATGCCCGTGCTGCTCCAGGAGCTGCTGGAGCTGTACGCGCGCGACGGTGACGACAGCGCGCTGCCGCCGGTCACCCCGTTCCGCACCTATCTGGCCTGGCTGGCCGCCCGCGACCGGGCCGCCGCCGAAGCGGCCTGGCGGCTCGCGCTCGCCGGGGTCACGTCCCCGACGCTGCTGGCCGGCCCCGGCCCGTCGGACAGCGGGCGGCCCCCCGCGGCCGTCCTGCCGGAACGGCTCGTCGTCGCGCTGCCCGCCGAGACCTCGGCCCGGCTGCGCGCAACCGCCAGAAGCCACGGCCTGACCCTCAACAGCGTGGTGCAGAGCGCCTGGGGCATCGTTCTGGGCCAGGCCACCGGTCAGCAGGACGTGGTCTTCGGGACGACGGTCTCCGGCCGGCCGCCGGAGATCCCCGGCGTCGAATCGATGATCGGGCTGTTCATCAACACCATCCCGGTGCGAGTCGACGTGCGTCCGCACGAATCCCTGGCCGAACTGTGCGCGCGGGTGCAGAAGGAGCAGGCACAACTCCTCGACCACCAGCACCTGGGACTCACCGAGATCCGCGCGCTCACCGGGCTGCCCACCCTGTTCGACACCCTCGCCGTCTTCGAGAACTACCCGCTCGACGCCGTGTCGGCGCAGCCGCCGCACGACGGGCTGCCGCGGCTCCGGGTCACCGGCTTCCGGGGCGAGGACGCCACCCACTATCCGCTCGCCCTCACCGTCGACCCGGGCGCCGAGCTGCGCCTCGCGCTCAACTACCGCCCCGACATCTTCACTTCCGAGGCCGTCGCCGCCCTCGCCGCCCGCGCGACCGCCCTCCTGACCACGATCGCCGAGGACCCCGCCCGCCGGGTCGGCGCCGTGGATGTCCTCACCGCCCCCGAACGCGACACCCTGCTCGCCCTCGGACGCGGCGCCGTACGACCGCAACCCGCGCACACCTACGTCGAGTTGTTCGCCGAACAAGTGTCCAGGACGCCCGAGGCGGTGGCGGTCCGGGACCGCGCGACCACCCTGACGTACGCGGACCTCGACGCCCGGGCCGACCGGCTCGCGCGGCACCTGGCCGCGCACGGCGCCGGCCCCGAGCAGATCGTCGCCCTCGCCCTGCCGCGCGGCGCGGACCTGGTCGTCGCGATCCTGGCCGTCCTGAAGTCCGGCGCCGCCTACCTGCCGCTCGACCCGGACTACCCGGCGGCACGCCTCGCCCACATGCTCGACGACGCCCGCCCCGTGCACCTGGTCACCACCGGCCGGACCGCCGCGGACCTGCCCGCCACCGACGTGCCCACCACCCGGCTCGACACCTTCGCCGCCGCCGTCGAACACGCCCCCGCCGACTGCCCGGAGCCGGTCCGGTCCGCCGGCCACCCGGCCTATGTGATCTACACCTCCGGCTCCAGCGGCCGCCCCAAGGGCGTCGCCGTCACGCACGGCAACGTGGTGGACTACGTGGCCTGGGCCCGGACCGCCTACCCGGGCGCCGCCGGCCACGCGTCGTTCCACTCCTCCATCGCCTTCGACCTCACCGTGACGTCCGTGCTCGTCCCGCTGACCGCGGGCGGGCAGGTGACCTGGGACGACCTGAGCGCCCGGACACCCGACCCGGCCGCGCGACCGGAGACCTACCGGCTGTTGAAGGTCACCCCGAGCCACCTGGCACTGCTGGAGCACCTGGACCGGCCGGAGTTCGCCGGCGACCTGATCGTCGGCGGTGAGCAACTCACCGGCGGCGTCCTGCAACCCTGGCGGGAGCGCAACCCGGCCGCGACCGTGATCAACGAGTACGGGCCGACCGAGTGCACCGTCGGCTGCGTCGCCCACGTCATCCACCCCGACGACCCGGTCCCCGCCGCGTCGGTGCCGATCGGCGCACCCGTGTGGAACAGCGCGGTCTACGTGCTGGACCGCGGGCTGGCACTCACCCCGCACGGAGGCGTGGGCGAGCTGTACGTGGCCGGCGCCGGAGTCGCGCGCGGCTACCTGGGACGGCCGGGTCTGACGGCGGGGCGTTTCGTGGCCGACCCGTTCGGGCCGGCCGGCAGCCGGATGTACCGCACCGGGGACCTGGTCCGCTGGAACGACCAGGGGCAGCTCGACTATCTCGGCCGCGCAGACGACCAGGTCAAGCTGCGCGGCTACCGGATCGAACCCGGTGAGATCGAGGCCGCGCTGACCGCCCTGCCCGAAGTCCGCGGCGCGAGCGTGCTGCTCCGGGAGGACCGGCCCGGCGACCCCCGACTGGTCGCGTACGTGACCGCCGGCCGGGACGGGTCGCCGCTCGACACGGCGCGGCTGCGGTCCGAGCTGGAGGCCGCGCTGCCCGCGCACATGGTGCCGGCCGCGTTCGTGGAACTGCCCGAACTGCCGCTGACGCCCAACGGCAAGATCGACCGGGACGCACTGCCCGCACCGGAGGCCGCAGGCCCGGCGGACCGCCTCGGCCGGGAACCGCGGACGCCCCAGGAGAGCATCCTCTGCGGCCTGTTCGCCGATCTGCTGGGCCGCTACCAGATCTCGATCGACGACGACTTCTTCGAGCTCGGCGGCCACTCCCTGCTGGCGACGCGGCTGGTCGGCCGGATCCGCTCGGCGCTCGGGGTGGAATTGCCGCTGCGCGAACTGTTCGAACACCCCACCGTGGCCGCCCTGGCGCCCGTCGTCGCCGGCGCCTCGCTGGCCCGCCGCCGGCTGCGGCGGGCCGAACGGCCGCCCGAGCTGCCGCTGTCCTTCGCGCAGCGCCGGCTGTGGTTCCTCAACCGCTTCGAGGGACCGAGCGCCACCTACAACATCCCGCTGACCGTCGAGCTGACCGGGGAACTGGACGTCGACGCGCTGCGGACCGCGCTCGGCGACGTGGTCGGCCGGCACGAGACGCTGCGCACGGTCTTCCCGGAGACGAACGGCACCCCGCGGCAGGAGATACGACCGCCGAAAGAGGCCCTGCCCGACTGGGCGTTGGTGGAGATCACCGACGGAGTCCCGCCCACCGGGGAGCGGGAGCAGGCGCAGACGCATGAGGAGGAGCAGGACCAGGCGCAGGACCAGGCGCAGGAGGAGGCGCGGGAACGGCTGGACAGCGCGATCCGGGAAGCCGTGCTCACCTCCTTCGACGTGACGACCGATCTGCCGCTGCGGGCCTGGCTGTTCCGGCAGGCCGCCGACCGGCACACCCTGGTCGTGGTCGTGCACCACATCGCCGCCGACGGCTGGTCGATCGATCCGCTGACCCGGGATCTGGCTACTGCCTACCGGGCCCGCCTCGAAGGGCAGCCGCCGAACTGGGCGCCGCTGCCGGTGCAGTACGCCGACTACACGCTCTGGCAGCACGAGCTGCTGGACGGCAAGGACGGTGCGGACGCCAAGGACAACGGTGCGGACGCCAAGGACGACGGTGCGGACGGCGTCGCGGCCGACCAGTCCGCCTTCTGGCGCGAGGCGTTGCGCGGTCTGCCCGAGCAGATCGCCCTCCCCCAGGACCGGCCCCGGCCCGCCGTCGCCACCAACCGCGGCGACATCCACGTCCAGCTGCTCGACGCCTCGCTGCACGGCGCCCTGCGGCAATTGGGACAGGAAAGCGGCACGAGTCTGTTCATGGTGCTGCAGGCCGGTCTCGCGCTGCTGCTGCACCAGCACGGTGCGGGCACGGACATTCCGCTGGGGACGCCGATCGCGGGCCGTACCGACGATTCGCTGGACGAGTTGGTGGGTTTCTTCGTCAACTCGCTGGTGCTGCGTACCGATCTGTCCGGCGACCCGACGTTCCGGGAGCTGCTGGCGCGGGTACGTGACCAGGACCTCAGTGCGTACCAGCACCAGGACCTGCCCTTCGAGCGGCTGGTGGAAGACCTCAACCCGGTCCGGACCCAGAACCAGTCCCCGCTGTTCCAGGTGATGCTGGCCCTGCAGAACCAGCGCACCGCCCGCCTCGACCTGCCCGGCATCGAGGCCACCGTCCTGCAACGCCACAACGGCGTCAGCAAGTTCGACCTCGCGTTCTCCTTCACCGAACTCCAGGACCACGGCGGCTTGCACGTGGCCGTGGAGTTCTCCACCGAACTCTTCGACCCCGCCACCGTCACACGCCTCACCGACCGCCTCACCCATCTGCTCACCCAGCTCACCGCCGACCCCGACCGGCCGCTGACCGACTACTCGGCCACCACCCGG
>NZ_FMCH01000397.1 GCF_900091855.1 Streptomyces sp. DvalAA-14 | reverse complement strand
TATCAGACGACAAGTTCTTACCGTGCGAGCGGCTCCCTCACGCACGGCCGTTCGCCCTTTCAGTGAGAAAAGCCGCATAAGCCGCATTCCACGCCATCGGTCCGTTCTCCGGCGATACCGTCACCGGTATGCCCGTACCTCCCGCCCCGACCACCGCCTCCGCGCCGACCTCCACGTCCGTCACCGGCTGGGGCCGGACCGCTCCCACCACCGCGCGGCTGCTGCGCCCGGGGTCGTACGAGGAGACCCTCGCCGCCGTCCGTGGCTGCGACGGGCGCGGGATCATCGCCCGCGGACTCGGCCGGGCGTACGGCGACGCGGCACAGAACGCGGGCGGCGCGGTCCTGGACATGACGGGTCTGGACCGCATCCACGAGATCGACGCGGTGAACGGACTGGTGGCCTGCGACGCGGGCGTCTCCCTGCACCGGCTGATGGAGGTATTGCTCCCGCTGGGCTGGTTCGTCCCGGTCACTCCCGGCACCCGCTTCGTGACGGTCGGCGGGGCCATCGGCGCCGACATCCACGGCAAGAACCACCATGTCTCGGGCTCCTTCACCCGGCACGTACGGGCCCTGGAGCTGCTCACCGGCGACGGCGAGACCCGGCTCGTCACCCCCGAGGACGAACCCGAGCTGTTCTGGGCCACCGCCGGCGGCATGGGCCTGACCGGGGTGGTGCTGGCCGCCACCATCCAGCTGCTGCCGGTGGAGACCTCACTGATGACGGTGGACACCGAGCGCGCCGCCGACCTGGACGACCTGATGGCCCGGCTGACCGCCACCGACCACCTCTACCGCTACTCGGTGGCCTGGATCGACCTGCTGGCACGCGGCTCCCGAACCGGACGGGCCGTGCTGACCCGCGGCGACCACGCCCCGCTGGAGGCACTGCCCAGGCGCGCCCGCCGCACCCCGCTGGCCTTCCGGCCCGGCCGGCTGCCCGCCCCCCCGCGCTTCGTGCCCGACGGGCTGCTCGGCCGGACCACGGTGGGGCTGTTCAACGAGCTGTGGTACCGCAAGGCACCGCGCGAGCGCCGCGGCCGGCTGCAGAAGATCGCCCCCTTCTTCCACCCCCTGGACGGCCTGCCGGAATGGAACCGGATCTACGGCCGCAGCGGCTTCGTGCAGTACCAGTTCGTGGTCGGCTACGGCCAGGAGGAGGCGCTGCGCCGGATCGTCCGGCGGCTGAGCACCCGCGGCTGCCCGTCCTTCCTCGCGGTGCTCAAGCGGTTCGGCGCGGCCGATCCGGGCTGGCTGTCCTTCCCGGTGCCCGGCTGGACGCTGGCGCTGGACATCCCCGCGTCGCTGTCCGGACTCGGCGCGCTGCTGGACGAACTGGACGACGAGGTGGCCGGCGCCGGCGGCCGGGTGTACCTCGCCAAGGACTCCCGGCTGCGCCCGGACATGCTGGCCCTGATGTACCCGCGGCTCGACGACTTCCGCGAACTGCGCACCCGGCTGGACCCGCGGGGGGCCATCACCTCGGACCTGGCACGCCGGCTGGGGCTGTAGCCGAGGGCGCCGACCGGCGCTTGTCGCGGCACATCAGGACGACAGAGGGAGTACGCACATGAAGGACGCATTCGGAGCACCGCAGTCGCTGCTGCTGCTCGGCGGCACCTCCGAGATCGGACTGGCCACCGCCCGGCGGCTGATCGGCCGCCGCACCCGGACGGTCTGGCTGGCCGGCCGGCCCTCCCCCGGCCTGGACGCCGCCGCGGCCGAACTGCGCGCGCTGGGCGCCGACACCCGGGTGGTCCCCTTCGACGCGCTCGACCCGGCCTCCCACGAGGACGCCCTCGGCAAGGTGTTCGCCGAGGGCGACGTGGACGCGGTGCTGCTCGCCTTCGGCGTGCTCGGCGACCAGGCGCGCGACGAGCAGGAGCCGGCCGCCGCGGTCCGGGTCGCCCAGATCAACTACGCCGGCGCGGTGTCCGCCGCCCTGGTCTGCGGCACCGCGCTGCAGCGTCAGGGCCACGGCTCGCTGATCGTGCTGTCCTCGGTGGCCGGCGAGCGGGGCCGCCGCTCCAACTTCATCTACGGCAGCAGCAAGGCGGGCCTCGACGTCTTCACCCAGGGCCTGGGCGACGCGCTGCGCCCGACGGGCGTCCACGTGCTGGTGGTCCGGCCCGGCTTCGTCCGCACCAAGATGACCGCGGGCCGGCCGGAAGTACCGCTGTCCACCACCGCCGACGCGGTCGCCGCGGCCATCGAATCGGGCCTGCGCCGCCGCGCGGAACTGCTCTGGGTCCCCGGCACGCTCCGCCCGGTCATGACGGTGCTGCGCCACCTGCCGCGGGCGGTCTTCCGCAAGCTCCCGATCTAGCTTTCGATCCGGCGGCCGACCCGGCGGCCGATCCAGCTGCGGATCCAGGGGCGCGCCGAAGGTCCGTGCCGGACCGGGGCGGACGGTCAGACCCGGGCCGGACGGTCAGACCCGGGCCGGACGGTCAGACCCGGGCCGGACGGTCAGACCCGGGCCGGACGGTCAGATCCGGGTCGGGGTGCGGGAGACCTGCTGCTGCGGCACCGCCGGGTGCTCGTCCGGCGGGCCGAACGGGAAGTCGCGGACCTTCACCCAGACCCCGTCCTCACCCTGGACGTAGAGGGCGAAGCCGCCCGCCGTCCAGCCGGCCGCGAAGCCGGCCAGCTCGGCCTGGGCGCGGTCCAGCGCGTCGTCGGGAATGCCGTGGGCCACCGTCACATGCGGGTGGTAGGGGAACTGGAGGTCGCGGCAGAGCGGCCCGGACCGGACCCGTTCCTGGAGTTCCGCGCACGCCGGGCCGCCCTCGGCCACCCGCAGGTAGACCACGGGCGTGAGCGGCCGGAAGGTCTCCGTGCCCTCCAGCCGCATGGCGAAGGGGCGGCCCTCGGCGGCAACCCGCTCCAGATGCCGGCCGAAGACGGGCAGCTCCGCCGGACCGACCTCGGTCGGCGGCAGCAGCGTCACATGGGTGGGGATGGCGCCGGCCGCCGGGTCGCCGAACGACGTCCGCCGTTCCTGGAGCAGCCGGCCGTACGGCTCCGGGACCGCGATGGACACACCGATCGTGGTGGCACCCACCGTGCTTCCCATGGCGTACACCCCTTTCCCACGTCGAATCCCCACGTCGGTCACAAACTCGGGCAACCGAGAGCCAGTGTCGCGCGTGGAAAGGCGCGCCGGACAGCGACGTCGGTCACAGATTCCCGCGATCCGCCGAACGGGCGGCCCCCGTGACCGCCGCCCGCCGCCCCGCGCGCCGAGCCGACCCTCAGTGCGTAGGTGCCTCAGTGCCTCAGTGCCGCCGTACGTCAGTGCGTCAGTGCTTCGCCGGTACGAAGCCGATCCGGTCGTAGGCGGCCGCCAGCGTCTCCGCCGCGACCGCCCGCGCCTTCTCGGCCCCCTTGGCCATCACCGCGTCCAGTGTTTCCGGATCCCCCAGATACTCCTGCGTACGCTCCCGGAACGGTGTGACCCACGCCACGAAGATCTCCGCGACGTCCGTCTTGAGCGCACCGTAGCCCTTGCCGGCGTACTGCTCCTCGAGTTCCGCGATTCCGGTGCCGGTGAGCGCGGAGTGAATGGTGAGCAGATTGCTGACGCCCGGCTTGTCCTTTTCGTCGAACCGCACCACGGTCTCGGTGTCGGTCACCGCCGAGCGGAACTTCTTCGCCGACACGCTCGGCTCGTCCAGCAGGTTGACCAGGCCCTTCGCCGACGCCGCCGACTTGCTCATCTTGGCCGTCGGGTCCTGCAGGTCGTGGATCTTGGCGACCTCGCGCACGATGTACGCCTGCGGCAGGGTGAAGGTCGGGCCGAAGCGGCCGTTGAAACGCTCGGCGAGATCCCGGGTCAGCTCGATGTGCTGCCGCTGGTCCTCGCCGACCGGCACCGCGTCCGCCTGGTACAGCAAGATGTCCGCGACCTGCAGGATCGGGTAGGTGAACAGGCCGACGGTGGCCCGGTCGGCGCCCTGCTTGGCGGACTTGTCCTTGAACTGCGTCATCCGGGAGGCCTCGCCGAAGCCGGTGATGCAGTTCATCAGCCAGCCGAGCTGGGTGTGCTCGGGCACATGGCTCTGGATGAACAGCGTGCACCGCTCCGGGTCGAGCCCGGCCGCCAGCAGCTGGGCGACGGCGAGCCGGGTATTGGCCCGCAGCTCCGCCGGGTCCTGCGGCACGGTGATCGCGTGCAGGTCCACCACCATGTAGAACGCGTCGTGGGTCTCCTGGAGCGCCACGTACTGGCGGACCGCACCGAGGTAATTGCCCAGGTGGAAGGAACCCGCGGTGGGCTGGATGCCGGAGAGGGCGCGCGGACGCCCGGGGATGCGTTCAGAGGCCATGGCCCTATTCTCTCAGGTCGCCCCCGCGCGGCCCCACCCCCGCGGTACCTTCCGTACACCCCCGTGACGACCCCGCGCCCGGCGCTCCCGCGGCCCGTCGCAGTGCGCGACCATGGAAAGAGGGCACCACACCTGCCCCGCGCCAGGCCCGGCCTGTCTCCCGACGTACAACGAACGGAGTAGCACGTGACCACCCTCTCCAGTGCCGGTACCACGGCCACCGAACGCGACATCGCGGCGGCCGAGGCGCACAGCGCGCACAACTACCACCCCCTGCCGGTCGTCATCGCCTCCGCCGAGGGCGCCTGGATGACGGATGTCGAGGGCCGCCGCTATCTGGACATGCTGGCCGGGTACTCGGCGCTGAACTTCGGCCACGGCCACCCGCGGCTGATCGCCGCCGCCAAGGCCCAGCTCGACCGGGTCACGCTCACCTCGCGCGCCTTCCACCACGACCGTTTCGCCGCGTTCTGCACGGAGCTGGCGGAGCTGTGCGGCATGGAGATGGTGCTGCCGATGAACACCGGCGCGGAGGCGGTGGAGACCGCGATCAAGACCGCCCGCAAGTGGGGCTACAAGGTCAAGGGCGTCCCCGACGGCAAGGCCACCATCGTGGTGGCCGCCGACAACTTCCACGGCCGCACCACCACCATCGTCAGCTTCTCCACCGACCCCGAGGCCCGCGCCGACTTCGGCCCCTACACCCCCGGCTTCACCGTCGTGCCCTACGGCGACCTGGCCGCTCTGGACGCGGCGGTCGACGAGAACACCGTCGCGGTGCTGCTGGAGCCGATCCAGGGCGAGGCCGGCGTCCTCGTCCCGCCGCCGGGTTATCTCACCGGGGTGCGGCAGCTCACCGCCGACCGCGGGGTGCTGTTCATAGCCGACGAGATCCAGTCCGGCCTCGGCCGCACCGGCCGCACCTTCGCGTGCGAGCACGAGGGCGTGGTCCCGGACATGTACGTGCTCGGCAAGGCGCTCGGCGGGGGGGTCGTCCCGGTCTCGGCGGTGGTTTCCTCCCGCGAGGTGCTGGGTGTCTTCCGCCCCGGCGAGCACGGGTCCACCTTCGGTGGGAATCCGCTGGCCTGCGCGGTCGGCCTGGAGGTGCTGGCGATGCTGCGCACCGGCGAATACCAGCAGCGCGCGACCGCCCTCGGCGACCACCTGCACGCCGAACTCCGCTCCCTGACCGCCACCGGCGCGGTCACCGCGGTCCGCGGCCGCGGCCTGTGGGCCGGCCTCGACGTCAACCCCGCCCTCGGCACCGGCCGCACCATCTCCGAACACCTCCTCACCCGCGGCCTCCTCGTCAAGGACACCCACGGCTCCACCATCCGCCTGGCCCCGCCCCTCGTCATCACGGAAGACGACCTGGACTGGGGCGTGGCGCGCCTCCGCGAGGTCCTACTGCCCTGAGGGCGGCCCCTCCCCGGGCGGCACACCAACCGCCGAACCCACCCGCACGGGCGGGAGTGGGCAACACCCCCACGGACGGGTGGCCGCCGACGCTGGCACGCCCCCGCGAGGGGGCCCGCACGGGCGGGGCCGGTGAGAAACGCCCGCACGGGAGCGGACGGACGCCGACGCTGGCACGCCCCCGCGAGGGGGCCGTCAGCCGAGAAACCCACCCGCACGGGCGGCACCGGTGAGAACACCCACGAACCGCCGACCGCCAACGGTGGCGCACCCCCGCAAGGGGGCCGT
>NZ_FMCH01000392.1 GCF_900091855.1 Streptomyces sp. DvalAA-14 | reverse complement strand
CGAGCGGGCCACCCTGCTGCGGATCGTGGAGGACCTCACCGCGATCTGCCCGGAGGTCGCCGACGACTGGGACCGGCTGCACCCCTCACCCGTCCCGCTCACCCGCGCCCACATCACCGCGCTGGACATCGCGGCCCGCCGGATCTCGCTGCGTACCACCGGCACCCTGCTGCGGCTGCTCGACAGCCTGCCGGCCGAGGGACTGCCCAGCGAACGGCTGCCGGGCACCGCCCTGAGCCGGGTCCGCGGGCTGTGCGAGCGGCAGCTGACCGACTGGGCGGACGAACTGACCGTCGGCCACGACCTGGCATGGGTGCCGGTCGCCGACCAGGTGGACCTTCAGTCGGAGACGGTGCTGGCCGCGTTCCGCCTGCTCAGCGAGGAGTGAGACCGGGCGGAGCCAAGGCCGGGCCCGGGGGGCCGGAACCGGGCGCCCGCCCCCGCTTCATCGAGTGGTCAGACCGTGGCCGCGCTCAGTTCAGCCGCCACCAGCTCCGCGATCTGGATCGCGTTCAGCGCCGCGCCCTTGCGCAGATTGTCGCTGGACAGGAAGATCGCCAGCCCGTTCTCCACCGTCTCGTCCACCCGGATCCGCCCCACGAAGGAGGCGTCCCGGCCGGCCGCCTGCAACGGGGTGGGAATCTCGGAGAGCTCGACCCCCGGCGCGGCGGACAGCAGCTCGTACGCCCGCTCGACGCTGATCGGCCGGGCGAAGCGGGCGTTGACCTGGATCGAGTGCCCGGAGAAGACCGGAACGCGGACGCAGGTGCCGGACACCTTGAGGTCGGGAATCTCCAGGATCTTGCGGGACTCGTTGCGGAGCTTCTGCTCCTCGTCGGTCTCGAAACTGCCGTCGTCCACGATGCTGCCGGCCAGCGGCACCACATTGAACGCGATCGGGCGGGCGTAGACGGCCGGCGCCGGGTAGTCCACCGCGTCGCCGTCGAAGGTGAGCCGGTCGGCGTGCTCGGTGACCCGGGTCGCTTGACCGTGCAGCTCGGCGACACCGGCCAGCCCGGAGCCGGACACCGCCTGGTACGTGGTGGCGACCATGGCGACCAGCCCGGCCTCCTCGTGCAGCGGGCGGAGCACCGGCATGGCGCCCATCGTGGTGCAGTTCGGGTTGGCGACGATGCCCTTGGGGCGGTCGGCCAGCGCGTGCGGATTGACCTCGGAGACGATCAGCGGGACCCCGGGGTCGCGCCGCCAGGCGGAGGAGTTGTCGATCACCACCGGGCCCTGGCCGGCCACCTTCTCGGCCAGCTCGCGGGAGGTGGCGCCGCCGGCCGAGAACAGCACGATGTCGAGGCCGGTGTAGTCCGCGGTGGCCGCGTCCTCCACGGTGATCTCCCCCGCCGGTACGCTGCCGGAACCCTCCCAGGCCAGCGCCCGGCCCGCGGAACGCGCGGAGGCGAACAGCCGCAGCTCCGTCACCGGAAACTCCCGCTCCGCCAGCACCTTGCGCATGACCCCGCCGACCTGCCCGGTCGCACCGACGATTCCGATCCTCATCCGGTCTCTCTCCGATCTGCTCCCACCGGCCCGCTGCCGGGCCGGTGGCGCCTGGTGTGCCCGCCGCCTCCGAGTATCCCTCGGGGCGGGCGGGGGGTGGGGGGTGATTTCAGGTGCCGAGACGGTGCCGCCCGCGGCGCGGCCTCATCGGGGCCCGGCCCGCCTTGGGCGTCGGCGGGCCGCCGGGGGCCGCCCGGGGTGGTGGGCCCAGGCCCCCTAGGGGCGCGAGGAACTGCGCGACAAGCCGGCCCACGGGCGAAGGGCCGGGAGAGACCGCAGCCCACCACCCCGGGCGGCCTCCGGGCAGGCCGCGCGCCGCCCGCTCAGGGTGAGGTGGCGGACAGGGCCGCCACGGCGGCCTGGAGGGAGTCGGGGCCCGCGGGGAGCAGGGGGAGGCGGACGTCGGGGGTGGGGAGTGCGGCCATGGGCGTGGAGGAGCGCCTTGAGGACGGTGGGGTTCGGCTCGCGGAAGAGGGCCGCGGCCAGGCGGGCCAGCCGATGGCCCAGCCGCGGATCGCCGGTGGCGGCGAGTTCGGCCCAGTCGGCGGTGGCCACGTGGGCGGACGCCAGAATCGCCCCCTCGGCGCCGAGCGCGAAGAGCGCCGGTGCGAAGAGGTCGTCGCCGGCCAGGACCTCGAAGCCGGCCGGGTGGTCCCCGAGCAGGTCCACCGTCTCCGCGTCGATGCCGCCGGCGGCGTACTTCACGCCGGTCACCCCCGGTATCGCCGCCAGGGCCCGCAGCGCGTCGGCGGTCAGCGGCTGTCCGGTGCGGTAGGGGACGTGGTAGACGATCAGCGGCACCGGTCCGGCTGCCGCCAGCTCGCGGAAATGCGCCAGCACCCCCGCTTCGCCCGGACGGGTGAAGGACGGCACGGTGACCAGTGCCGCGTCCGGCACGACCGCCCCCTCCGCCAGCGCCCGCAGCTCCCGCGCCGCGCGCCGGGTGTCGCCGGCGCCCGCGCCCACCACGAAGCGCGCCCCCCGCTCCCGGCAGACCCGGCCGACGGTCTCCGCCACGGCCGCCCGCTCCGCGTCGTCCAGGGCCGCCGCCTCCCCGGTGGTGCCGAGCGCGACCAGCCCCGAGGCCCCGTCGGACAGCACCTGGCGGGCGAGGGCGTCGAGCGCGCGCGTGTCGACCAGGCCGTCCGGCCCGAACGGGGTGACCAGCGGTACGAGGATCATGGCGGCCAGTCTGGCCCGACCGTACGGCGAAGGTCCAGTTAATTGTCGTGCGGGCGACCGTTAAGCAGTCCTACACTCCCGCCCATGTACGAGATCTCAACGGACCCCGCACGCCTCGACGTTCCGCGGATCCACCACTGGCTGTCCACCGATGCCTACTGGGCGCTGGGCCGCCCGCTGGCCACCCAGCAGGCCGCCATATCCGGCTCCCTGAACTTCGGCGCCTACCACGCCGGCACCGGCGAACAGCACGCCTAGGCCCGCGTCGTCTCCGACCTGGTCACGTTCGCCTGGCTCTGCGACGTCTACGTCGACCCGGCCGCGCGCGGGGCCGGCCTCGGCACCCGGCTGGTGACCGCCGTACGCGACCACCTCACCCCGTACGGTCTGCGCCGCATCCTGCTCGCCACCGCCGACGCCCACGGCGTCTATGCCAGGATCGGCTTCGAGCCGCTCACCGATCCGGGCAAGTGGATGGCGCTCGGCCTCCAGTAGAACCGGCGCCGCCGCACCTCACGCCTCCGGCGCGGCTGCGGCGATCCGCTCGATCGCGGCGACCAGGTCCGCCATGCCGACGACGACCGGGTGCGGACCGAGCGTGCGCAGCTGCGCCGCCTGGTCGGTGCTGCGGGCGTAGCCGAGGAAAGGCACGCCGGCCGCCCCGGCGGCAGCCGCGTCCGCCGCGGAGTCGCCGATCATCAGGCAGTCCGCCGGCCGGACGCCCAAGGCGTCCATCGCCCGCAGCAGGCAGTCGGGGTGCGGCTTCATCAGGGCGGGGTCGACGGCGCTCCGCCCGAAGATCCGCTGCTCGAAGCAGTCGTCCAGGCCGTGCTCCTTGAGGTAGGCGGCGACGGCGGCCGGCGCGTTGTTGGAGGTGATGGCGAGCAGCCGGCCACCGGCCGCGGCGGCGCGGATGAACCGGTCGGCCAGCGGCGTCGGTTCGGCCGACCGCGCGGCGATCTCCTCCGCCTCCGCCAGCAGCAGTTCGAGGTCCGCGGCCGGTTCGCCGCTCATCGGGGCACGCAGGATCGCGTGCGGATCGGTGGCGGTGACCAGCGCCGGGTCCGTCAACGGGCTCCCGCGCTCCGCCAGATACGCCCGCATGGCGGCCGCGATCGTGTGCGCCGGATACCCCTCGAACAGCCGGCAGACCGGTCCGTCGAAGTCGAGCAGAAGGCAGTCGGCGCCCGCCAGGAGGGCGTGGAGGCGGGATGCGGTGGGTCCGTTGTACGCAGAAGTCACCTGACGAGTCTCAGCGAGTCCGAGATCCTTGGCCACCCCACCGGAGGACTGATGACCCGGAAGGGTTCTCACCGAGTTCGGCGGTTCACCCGAAGGGCGTCACCGGCTCGGCGATGGACTCCCAGAGCG
This sequence comes from Streptomyces sp. DvalAA-14, assembly GCF_900091855.1. Taxonomy (GTDB): domain Bacteria; phylum Actinomycetota; class Actinomycetes; order Streptomycetales; family Streptomycetaceae; genus Actinacidiphila. The sequence continues at coordinate 16,904 of NZ_FMCH01000392.1, read as the reverse complement.
CGTCGAACCAGGCCTGGGACTCGGCGACGAACTGCGAATCGCGGGACTGCGGACGGCCGGGATCGCTGCGGTGCGGGAAGAGCATCGTGTTGACACCGAGCACGTCGTAGATCTCGTCCCGCTGCCCGTCGCCGAAGGTGACCGGCCGCTGCAGCACCTGGTAGTAACCGGACAATGCCACCTGGGTGTTGAGCAGGTACAGCTTCTGCATGGGGGTGACGGGCACCGTTCTGAACTCGATGGAGTTCTCGATGTCCGGCCGTACGTCCGACAGCCGGGTGAAGGTGCTGCGCAGCGCGATCGTGTGGGCGCGGGCCAGTTCCCGCTGGCGGCGCAGTGGACGGCCGTCGTCGGGGTCGTCGACCATGCGGGGCAGGCCGAGCGTCGTGTCCTGGTCCGGGAGCAGCAGCCGGACCCGGATGGAGGCGGGGTTCAACTCGCCGAGCATGACCGCCTGTACGGGCGCGGCCAGGGTGCCGCTGAGCGTCTCGGAGGTGAGCGAGTAGGCGTCGATGGTGATGTCGCGCTCCTCGAACGCGGCGGCCACATACGTCGTCAGCGCTTCCAGTGCCCGCTCGGGCTCGTTCGGTGACGGCGCGGTTCGCCCCTCGCGTTCGTCCCGCGCGTACCGTCCGCCGTGCTCGTCCCGCCCGCCCCGCTGGTCCCGGGCGAGGACTTCCGCGGCGCGGCCCCGGCGGTTGTCGATGTAGCCGTCCTTGCGCAGGTACGGAGGCAATTGGTGGTCGGGGTCGTCCGCGTCATCATCAGCCGATGAAGGTGTCATTCGCTGAGCCTCGGCTGTCTGGCAACCGTCGTCCAGAGCGACTCGAACCACAACTGCGTCTCTCGAAGCAGGACGGCAGGACCGGAGTCCTCCGCTACCCCGACCGAGGAGTAGTGGAAGAGCGTCGATCGGAGTCCGTAAGTATCGTAGGCACGCACAGTCTCCTTCGTCTCCTCGTCCACCTCAACGTCCTCTTCCGCGAACTTGTAGTAACCGTGGAGGAGTTCAGTGCCATTGAGCAGGTACAACTTGAACAGTGGCGTGGCAGCAAGCGCCTTGATCGTTACCGACACCTTCGGAACCACCTCGTGGATACTCACGAAGCTGTGCCGCAGGATGGACACTTGATTACGAACCAGACCCGACGTGCGCTGCCGGGTACGGGAGTCGGCGGTGTCCGTCACCGGCTGTCCGACCAGCAGTGATTCATCCGAGGCTGCGATGATCACCCGGATGGTGATTGATTCCGGCCGGATCACGCCATTTCGGATCTGGATGAGTATCTGGCCGATTGCCTGGTTGAGGGTCTCCGCGGTCAGCGAATAGACGTCGATCTTCACGTGCGCGGCCGTGAAGGCCTTGGCAAGGTGGGCGCTCAGCAGTGCGTCGGCCAGCCCGTAGGACCGCTCCGGAGCCGATGCGCTCTCGCGGCGCAGCACGTAGGAGCCGCTGCCCTGGATCGAGTTGATGTAGCGTTCGCGCTGCAGTTCTTTCAGAGCGAGTCTGATGGTGCTCCGCGAAACAGCGAAGTCCTCCATGAGTACCTCTTGAGCGGGAAGCTTCCCGTCCACTGCATGGACGCCCGCTTCGATCTTCGCGCGCAGCGTGTCCGCGACCACCTTGTACAAAGGCAGACTGTGGTTCTTGGCTGCGTCCAACTCCATGACAAGACCGTACCCGCGCCGGCCAATTCGGGTGGGTGGGCCGGACAACTTCAGAGCCGACCGTCCAAATTTCTCCGAGCAGGGCACCCACAGGTACAACTTGGTCGACCGACCGCCCCATTCGGACATGTCACCGTCCGACAGCCCAACGCCCGGCCGAGCGGACCGGATATGAACGTCCGCGTACGGGCGGCCAGGGCGGCATGTATCCCTCCGTACTGCCAAGTATGCGCAGGTCAGAATCGGTTGTCGGTTACCTGTTCGCACTTTGTCGGCCCACCATGAGTACAGGTCGACCGGCCGCCGCTCGAGCCGCCGGGGGCCGGTTCGCCAGGGGGCAGCCATGTGGATTCCCAGCGTGTGCGCGTACGCGTTCGAACAGCTGATTCAGTGGCGGTACGGCGCCGCCGGCGCGCTCGCGCTCGGTTTTGTCGCCCTGGGGCACAAGGCACGCAACACCACCTGCACGGTCGTCGGGCTCACCGCACTGGCGGTGCTGCTCGCGCAGTGACCGGGCGCAGGAAGAAGAGACGGTGGTCAGAAGACGTCCGGGCACCAGGGGCGGCGGGGAGTGCGGAAGAGGGTGTCCGCGGTTCGCGCCGCTTCGGCGTGGTGTTCGGTGAGGCGGCCGAGGGCGGCCAGCCGGACCGGGGACTCGTCGCCGAGGTAGAGGCAGCCCAGGTCGCCGACCGACAAGCTGAGGTCGGGGTCCGCCGAGGTGGGGGCGCAGTGGGCGGTGCCGGAGGCGTCGGTCTCCAGCAGGAAGCGGCCGCCGGCCGGTCCGTCCGGGTCCCGGATGTCGAGCACGAGCGCGGCCGGGCCGCCGCCGTAGGTGCGGGCGGACAGTGCCGCCGGGGTGTCCAGCACGCGTAGCCACATGAAGTCGGCGTTGGTGTTGATGAGGGCGGCGCGCGGGTCGCCGAGCAGCAGCGGGAGGACGTCGTCGGGCGGGCGGTGGCCGGAGGTCAGCCGGTTCATCCAGTCGAGGGAGAGCAGGAAGCGCCACAGGGCGCGTTCGGCGGCCGGGGTGGCGGCGATCAACTGCTCCACGCCCGCCTCGACTTCGGACAGCTTTCCGAGCCAGGGGCGGTCGTGGATGCGCCAGCAGGCCAGGCCGTCGATCCGCCCGTCGGCGTCGCGGTGGAAGGCGAAAAAGGGTTCCGTCCAGGGGCCTTCGAAGGCGAACACCAGCTCACCGGTGTTCCGCTGCCACCACCACGGCAGCCGCTTGATCGCCCCCGGGGTCCGCAGCCGCACCCGGTCGAACAGTTCGGGCCCGGCCGCGCGCACCTCGGCGGGGGTGGCCAGGTCCACCCGGCCTCCGTCGTCCGGCCCGGCGTACCGGCGGTCCAGCGCGGCCCGGGGTACATCGACCCGCCAGTCGGCCACCCAGGTCGCGGGCCCGAAGCCGTACCGCCCGTAGATCGGGTACTCGGCGGCGATCAGGATCGACACCGCGTCCCCGCGCTCCTCGGCGGCGGCGAGGTCCTCGGCCATCATCCGGGCGGCCAGTCCCCGGCGCCGGTGGGTCGAGGTCACCGAGACGTTGGTGACCGCCGAGGCGGCCACCGTCGCCCCGCCGGGCACCGTCAGCTCCTGCGCCAGGCTGCGGAAGGTCGCCACGCAGCGGCCCCCGTCCCAGACCCCCCGGGTCCGGTCGAAATCAAGGGAGGGGGCGCGCAACTCCACTTCCTGCGCGTCCAGTTCGGTGGGCGGGCGGTGGAAGCCGGCGTTCAGGGCCTGCAGCCAGTCGGCGACATCGGCGGTGTCGAGCGTACGGATCTCAAGACTCATGCCCGCACGCTATGGGCGCGGCTTCCGGGCCCGCACGCGAATAAAACCGCCGACCCGCGGCCGGCGCTCACTCCTCCGTCAGCAGGTCCTCCACATGCGCCTCGCCCTCCCGGTAGCGGCGGGTGATCTCCACCGAGCAGCCGTCGACGGTCTGCTGAAGGGTGTGGCGGCGCCGGGAGACCCGCTGCTCGTAGCGCACCAGGCGGCCCTTCGCGGTGTGCAGCTCGTGGTCGGTGCGGGCTTCGAGGTCGGACAGCTCCACCTCGGACAGCATCTCCTCGGCGAGCTGCCGCACCCGCTCGGTCAGCGGCGGGCCGAGCGTGACGTGCCGGGCCGAGGACCGCACCCGCGACGGGCCGTCGGTCAGGATCTCGGACAGCCGGTCCACGACCGGGGACTCCGGCTCGGCGGCCTGCTCCCCGGCCGGCAGATCCGAACCCGGTCCGCCGCGGCGGGCCAGCTCGGCCCGGAGGATGTCGATTCTGCCGTGCAGCATCCGGCGCAGATAGGAGAGGTCGGCCTCCTCCTGCTGGGCGTCGCGGCGCAGCGTCCGCAGCGCGGCCAGATCCAGCGCGGCCAGCTGCACGCTGCCCAGTTCGGGTTCTGAGATGTCCGCGAGCGGGCCGCTGGATGCGGGCGGTCGCAGCGGACCCAACGCGTCGGCCTTCAGCATGCGGTGACCCTTCCTGGTGGGCGTCGTCGGTACAGCAGTGCTGGACGCCGCTGTGGATGGTAATAAGACGGTGCCGGGATTCTCTCCAGCGCCGGGTCTGCTCATGCCTGTCGTCCCTCCTCGCGGCGCGGGCGCCGCCCGGATTCGATGCTGCCACTTGCCCCGCGCACCCCGCAGCGACTCTGCACCCGAACGGCCGTCGCGACAGTTGTGCGAGACGGCCGACCGGGCGTACACCCGAACCCCCGCCCGCGCGCTCACCCGCCGGAGGGGCACCGGGGCGCACCGGCCACAATGGGCGGATGCGAGCGGTGGCCCAGCGGGTGAGCGAAGCGGAAGTCGTGGTCGACGGCAGGACCGTCGGCGCCATCCAGGGACCGGGGCTGTGCGTCCTGGTCGGGGTGACGCACGACGACACCGCGCAGAAGGCGGCGGCGCTGGCCCGCAAGTTGTGGTCCCTGCGCATCCTGCCCGACGAGCGGTCCTGCTCGGACATCGACGGACCGCTGCTGGTGATCAGCCAGTTCACGCTTTACGGTGACGCCCGGAAGGGGCGCCGGCCCACCTGGAACGCGGCCGCTCCCGGCCCGGTCGCCGAACCGCTGGTCGACGAGGTCGTCGCCCGGCTGCGGGAGCTGGGCGCGACGGTCGAGACCGGGGTGTTCGGCGCCGACATGAAGGTGTCCCTGACCAACGACGGGCCCTTCACCGTCGTGATCGACCTCTAGGCGTATCGACCTGCGGGGACGGACGCCCTGCGAGACCCCGGGGACCCCGCCCTACGGGGCCACCACCGTCTCCTGGGCCGCGGCGGTCTCCTCGGCGAGCAGCGTCGCCTGCTCCGGGGTGTTGCGCTTGACCAGGGCGAGGGCGATGGGGCCCAGCTCCCAGTGCCGGGCCGAGGACGTGATGAAACCGACCGCGCGGCCGTCCGCGCCGTCCTCCGCGATCCGCACCGGGGCGCCGTGCGCGGGCAGGTGCACATCGCTGCCGTCCAGGTGCAGGAAGACCAGCCGGCGCGGCGGACGGCCCAGGTTGTGCACCCGGGCGACCGTCTCCTGCCCGCGGTAGCAGCCCTTCTGCAGATGCACGGCGGTCTCCAGCCAGCCCAGCTCGTGCGGGATCGTCCGGTGGTCGGTCTCCAGGCCCACCCGCGGGCGATGGGCCTCGATCCGCAGCGCCTCGTAGGCGAGCGCGCCGATCGGCGGCGCCGACTCGGCGGCGAAGGACTCCAGCCGGTCACGGGGGACGAACACGTCCCGGCCGTACGCGGTCTCGCGGACCGTCCACTCGGCGGGTACGGCGGTGATGGAGCCGGCCGGCAGGAAGACCAGCGCGTACTGGTCGGTGGCGTCGGTGATGTCCACCCGGTAGAAGAACTTCATGCTCTCCAGGTAGGCGAGCAGCGCCTCCTGGGAGCCGGGTTCGACATGCATCCAGGTGGTGGCCCCGTCGTCCACCAGGTACAGGGCGTGCTCGATGTGGCCGTGCGCCGACAGGATCAGCGACTCGGTCGCGGTGTGGGGCGCCAGGTTCTCCACGTGCTGGGTGAGCAGCAGATGCAGCCAGGGCAGCCGGTCGGCGCCGCTGACCGTCACCACACCGCGGTGCGAGAGGTCGACGAAACCGGCGCCGTTGGCGAGGGCGCGCTGCTCGCGGAAGAGGTCGCCGTAGTGGGCGGCCACCCCCTCGTCAGGGCCTTCAGCGGGGACGGCGCCGGGCAGCGACAGCAACGGGCTCGTGGTCATGCCGTCAAGCGTACGACTCGTCACCCGCGTGGCTCGTGGCCAGGAGCCTGTTGGGCCGTTTCGGCCGTTTCCGACCGGTCGGGTCGCTCGGGTCGGTCTGCCCGGTCTGCCCGGTCGGCTCGGTCGGCTCGGTGCGCTCTGTCAGCCCGTTCGGCCTTGCGGGCGCAGTCCCGGCAGCGGCCGAAGATCGCGAAGTGCTTCATGTCCGTCTCGAAACCGAACTCCGAACGCAGCCCGTCCTTCAGCGGCGCGGCCAGCACCACCTCGGCCTCGGTGACCGAGTCGCAGTCCCGGCACACCAGGTGCATGTGGTCGTGCCGGTCGGCCAGGTGGTAGGTCGGCGCGCCGTGTCCGAGGTGGGCGTGGGTGACCAGGCCCAGCTCCTCCAGCAGCTCCAGGGTGCGGTAGACGGTGGAGATGTTCACACCGGAGGCGGTCTTGCGCACCTCGCACAGGATGCCGTCGGGCGTCGCGTGCTCCAGGGCGCCGACAGCCTCCAGGACCAGTTGCCGCTGCGGGGTCAGCCGGTAGCCGCGCTGCCGCAGATCGCTCTTCCAGTCGGTGGTCGCCACACCGCCAGTGTAGGACCGCGGCCTCGCCGGGGGGCTGAGCAGAAGCGGGGCTCAGCTGCCGGGGCTCACATGCGCGGCTCAGATGCCGGTGCTCACATGCCGGGGCTCACTTGAAGAAGGCGATGCCGTCGTCCGGCAGGTCCTTGAGGTCGGCGGCCCACTCGCGCGGGTCCACCACCTTCTTCAGCTGAGCCGACATGTACGGCCGCAGCGGCACCGCCGGGGTGCTCTTCTCGCCCACCCACATCAGGTCGCTGTTGACATAGCCGTACAGCCGCTTGCCGCCGCTGTACTCGTCGGCGACCGGCAGCCGGGCCACCGCGTCCGTCACCAGGTCGATCTGCGGCTTGCCCTCGGCCAGCTCACCGGTCCAGATCTCGACCACGCCCTGGTCCCGGGTGATGGTCACATCGACCTTGCGGTCGGCGTCGATCCGCCAGAAGCCGCTCTCGCTCTCCAGCGGGCGGACCTTCTTGCCCTCCGCGTCCAGCACCCAGGTGTGCGAGGTGTACTCCAGGAAGGGCCGGCCGTCGTGCGTGAAGACGACCTCCTGCCCGAAGTTGCACTTCTCGGCGCCGGGGAAGTCGAACACACCCGCGCCCGTCCAACGGCCGAGCAGGAAGACCAGCGGCACCAGCTCGGGGTGCAGGTCGGAGGGGATCTCGATCATGTCAGCGCTGGCCCTGGTAGAGCTTCTTCACGGCGTAGAACGAGAACAGGGCGACGCCCACGCAGACCAGGACGAGCAGGCTGTCATAGAAGTAAACGATTCCCACGGTCATGCTCCTAGTGCGGGGGGCGGACGGGGCCGCGCACGAGTCTAATGCGCGACCCCGGCACCGGCGCGGGCAGGCCGGTGATCAGCCGAGCAGCTGCGCCTGGAGGCGTACGGTCTGGCGGAACGGCACCTCGGGGACCGGGCCGCCCGTGCGGGACTGCACGATCAGGGCCAGCGTGTCGCCCGCTACGGCGTACGCGTAGCGGGTGTCCCCCGCGTCCGGCTTGACCTCGGCGTAGGCGCTCACACTGATGTCGGTCGGCACGGAGCGCGACGGCACCGAGTTGTCCGGCGCGTTGGTCGTGACGCCCTTCAGGTCCGCGCCCCGGACATCGCTCAGTTGGAGGTGCCCGGAACTGATGTACTGCAGCAGGTAGACCTCGGTACGGGTGCCGTCCGGCATGGTCCAGCCCTCGGCGGCGATGTGCCGCAGGCCGTCGTCCTTGAGCGCGGTCTTCTCGAACGGGGCGAGGTCTCCCGCCAGGGAGTACAGCTTCAGGTAGGAGTCGACCGACAGCCAGCCGCTCTTCCCGGGCAGGTTCCGCTCGGCGGTGGCGGTGAGAGGTGCGGGCAGCAGCAGCGAGCGCACGTCGACGAAGTGGTGCCCGGCGGGATTCGCACCGGCGTTCAGCGGGCGCGGCTTGCCGGCCGGCAGCTTCGGCAGGGCGTACGGCGGGAAGGTCCAGCGCCCGTCGTCCGGCGTCTTCAGCCCGGGGATCTTCGTCCGTTCGGGCCGGGTCACCGCGTAGGTGGTGACACCGCCGAGCGCGGCGAAGATCAGCACCGCCGAGGTCCAGCGGAGCGCCGCGCGCAGCTTGCGGCGGCGCGGCACGGCGGCGGTTTCGGCGACGGTCTCGGCCGCGGTTTCGGCCGCGGGCGCCGCGGCCTCGGGGGCCCGGGCGGGTGGCGCGGGGGCGGCCTCGGGGGCCGGTGTGGTCTCGGTCATCAGACTGCCTTCCCCGGGTCCTGGATCCGGTCCAGCTGCTTGCTCAGCAGGGCCACCGCGGCGCTCTTCTCCAGCGGTCTCGTGCCGCTTGCGACCATCCGCACCATCAGGTCGCCCTCGGTGGCCTCGCACGTCATCGAGTCGAGCTTGTCGCCCGGGTCGGCCGGCGGCAGGACACAGACCGCCTGCGAGTGGCCCTTGACCTTCGGTCCGTTGCGGAAGACACCCATCGCCTTGGTGAAGGCGCCGAAGAACTTCGGTTCGTAGTGCGCCGCGTCCTGGTTCTTCATCTGCACCAGCTCCATCTGGACCATCAGGTCCCCGTCACTGCTGGTGTACGTCCGTATGCCCTCGCCCTCGATGAGCAGCTTGTCGATGGCCGCGTCGACCTTCTTGCGGTCCGTCTTCGACATCCAGCTCAGGTCGCCCTTGAACAGGTTCTGGGCCCGGTGGGCGTCGAGCACCGTGTCATTGCCGTACGCGTCCATGTCCGGGCCCGGGTGGTAGCCCGTCGGCATGGGCAGAAGCAGCTGGCCGAGGCTGCCGAAGTGGCTTCCGCCGGATTTCGCGCCGAAGGCCTTGGTCGCGGACGGGGTCGGCGCGACCCAGGGCGTGCTGGCGGGCTTGGCGGCGGCGTCCTTGCTGTCGCTGTCGTGCTGGAGCACGGCGTATCCGATGCCGCTGCCCGCGGCGACGGCGACGAGCGCGGCGGCGATGCCGAGCGCCAGGCCGCGCTTCGACCGGCCGGCGGGAGCAGGGGCGGGGGTCTCCGGTGCCGGATCCGGCGCGAGGTCCGGCGCGTCGGGCACGTCGGGCAGCTCCGGTGAGCTGGGCGGCACCGCGGACTCCGGCGGCAGCGCGGTGGGGCTCTCGTCGGTCACAGCCGCTCCAGTTGCTGGTCGATGAGGGACGTGACCGTGGACGCCTTCACCTTGTGGGTGGAGTTCACGTACACCTGGACGATGATGTTGCCGACCCCGGCCAGCCCGCGGCCCTCGTACTCGGGCAGATAGCCCGCCTTGGTCTGCGGCTTCGCCGACGGCCACACGTACCCGTCCTTGGCGGTGGGGATCGTCTGGCTCTCCCCGTGGGTCGGTTCGTCCGTGATGCCGGACATCCAGTCGGCCAACACGTTGGAGGCGGTCGATGTCGTCTCGTCGCGGAACTGGCTGAGCTCCACCTCGAAGAAAACGCCGTTGGAGTCCCTCCACCACGTGTGCACGACCCGCTGGAACTCCTGGTCCGCGAGGTTCGTGAACTCGTCGGCGGGCCTGGTGAACTCGTTCGCGAAGTCCAGCATGGACACGTAGGTCCGGACGGAGTCCTTGCCGCCCTTGGGGACCGGTACGAGGAGCTTGAGCAGATCGCTGTCGTAGAGCGCGGCCCGGTCCTGGCTCACCGGCAAGGCGGGCACGGCGGGGCCCGGGCCCTTCGGCTGCGCGAGCATCGGGCCGGTCAGCGGCGGCAGCGGGGTAGGCACCCGCTGCTGCTGGATGCGGTACCCGACCCCTGCGCCGGCCACCACCCCCAGCACCGCGGCGGCAGCGATCAGCGCGGTGGTCCGCCCACGGCGGCGCGGCTTGTACGCCGGGGCCGGCGCGCCCGCGGCGGCGTCGGCGCCCACCGGGGACTCGGCGGCCGTGTCGCCGGCCGAATCGGCCCTAGGCTCGAACCCGGACCCGGACACTGTCTCGGCCTCGGACCCGGAGACGGACCCGGCCTCGGCCTCGGACCCGGAGACGGCCTGCGGCGCGGCTTCGGTCCGGGGTTCAGCCGCCGGCTCGGCCGCCGCCGCTTCGGGCTCGGCCGCCGGGTCCGCCGGATCCACGGAGTCCGCCGGGTCCGCCGGCGCTACGGGGACCGGATCCGGCCCGGCCGCCGGCTGAGCTGCCGGCCGGGCTTCCGGCCCGGCTGCCGGCTCCGGCGCCGGCGCCGGGTCCGTTCGGGGTGCCGGGAGCGGCACAGGGGTGTCCTGGGACAAGGGGTGACTCCACGGGGTGGGAGAGCGGGTCAGCGACCCGACATGAGGCGCTGGTGCTGCGCGTCGAGCAGGGACTTCAGCAGCGCGCGGGAAGGGGCCTTGCCGCCGGTCACGGTGAGCGTGATGTCGACATCGCCCTGGTACGAGATGGCCAGCACGGTGTCCGTGCTCTCGGCCGAACCGGAGGCCAGGCGGTACCCACGGGCGGGAAAGTCCTCGCCCAGGGAGATCTTCGTCCCGTTGTAGTAGTGCTCGGCGTAGAAGGCGGCGGCCTGGCTCGGCCCGGCGAAGCGGACCAGTTTCACGGTGACCTCGGAGACGCCGTCCGCCGTCAGATAGGTGCGGTAGACGCCGTTGCGGAAGCCGTAGGTCTTGAGGTCGCGGCGGGCCTCGGACGGGTCCGAGGCGCCGGCCGCGATGTCGTCGACGGTCAGCGCCGAACCGGCCGCGTCGCCGTAGACATCGGCGGCGCGTGGCGGTGCGAGCAGGAAGTACCGCAGGTCGCCGGTGTGCACGCCGTTCTTGACGTGCCCGGTGGCGCGCGCGGTCGGGCGGGCGGTCGGTGCCGCGGTGACCGGCGCGGGCGCGCCGGTGGCGGACGGCGCGGTGGCCGCGGAGGTATGCGCGGTGGTGGGCGGAACCGCCGGTGCGGCGTCGGCGTGGCCGGAGGGCGACGGACCGAACGCGATCACCGCCCCCGCCGTCAGCGCCACCAGCGCGACCAGACCGGCCGCGGCGGCGATCAGTCTGCCGCGGCGGTGGCGCGGGCCACCGCCGTCGTTGTGTTCCACGAAGCCCCCCCGGGCAAAGGCGTACACGTGTGCGGTGCACACGGATCTGTTTTATATCACCACCCGGCGACCGCCTTCGCCGCGATATCGGCGCCGCGGCCCGGGAGGCCGGGTGGGCGGCGGCTAAGGGCTGTCCCGTAATCCGCGGTGGATCAGCGTGCGGCGTCAGATGCGGTGCATCGCAAGGCGGAGGGTCGTCCTCATACCGGGTCGTATTCGGACGGGCCCGACAACGCAGCGAGGTGCCGTAGCTGTCGTCGCGCGCCCGCCGGGGATTACGGGACAGCCCTTAGGCTGTCGCCATGGCGAACAAGCTCGTGATCAAGGTGACATCCGGGGCCGACGCACCCGAGCGCTGCTCGCAGGCGTTCACGGTGGCGGCGGTGGCCGTGGCCAGCGGGGTCGAGGTCTCGCTCTGGCTGACCGGCGAATCGGCGTGGTTCGCGCTGCCGGGACGGGCCGCGGAGTTCGAGCTGCCGCATGCCGCGCCGCTGTCCGACCTGCTGGACGCGGTCCTGGCGGCGGAGACGGCCCGGGTCACCCTGTGCACGCAGTGTGCCGCCCGGCGGGACATCGGCGAGAGCGATGTCATCGCCGGGGTGCGGATCGCGGGGGCGCAGCTGTTCGTCAGCGAGATCATGCCGGACGGGGTTCAGGCTCTCGTCTATTGACGCTTACGGATCGCCCGGCGGATTCCTCGAAAGCCCGATTTCCATTCGCCCCGGAAGCGGGCGATATCCGCTTATAACCGACGCGGCGAATATCCGCTACTGGTCCCGGCGATTCTTCGGGTCCTTGGGCCCGCCGGATTTCTTGCCGTCCAGCTCGGCCCACCACTCGTCCGATTGCTCGTCGCCGCACTCCTCGTCCCACCAACGGTCCTCCGGCCCACGCCGGTTGGCGACGATGGCGGCGACGGGCGGGATCACCGCGGCGACGACGCACAGCCCGATCGCGGCAGGTACCGACCACAGGCGCACGACTGACCACGCCAGGACGAAAAGCACCACACAAGTGCCCATCATGGCGAAATACCAGTGACGTCGGCGCACATACACAATTCCACCGTACGTCCCCGCCATCCGAACGGCACCCCGCAGCCGAACGGAATGCCGAAGGGCCGCGGCCCCCTTGCGCGGGGTCGCGGCCCTTCGGCCGTTCAGTGGGGGGTCGGGCGCCTCAGAGGGCGATCGCGACCTCGGCGGGCGTGCCCTGCTGGGCCACGACCGTGCGGTCCACGGAGCCGCCGGGGACGAGCGCGCGCAGCGTCCACGTCCCGGGGGCGGCGAAGAAGCGGAACTGCCCGGTCGCCGAGGTCGGCACCTCGGCGGTGAACTCACCGCCACCGTCCAGCAGCCGTACGTAGCCGCTGACCGGCTCCCCGTCGCGGGTCACCGAACCCTGGATGATCGTCTCGCTCGCCACATCGACTCCTGCCAGTTCGGGGCCGCCGGCCTTGGCTCCACACATAAGGATCAGTTCCTCCCAGTCGCAACCAGTCGGGCAGTGGTCAGTTGGCGCCGAGCTCGATCGGCACGCCGACCAGCGAGCCGTACTCGGTCCACGAGCCGTCGTAGTTCTTGACGTTGGCCTGGTCCAGCAGCTCGTGCAGCACGAACCAGGTGAGCGCCGAGCGCTCACCGATGCGGCAGTAGGCGATGGTGTCCTTCGCCAGGTCCACGTTCTCGTCCTGGTAGAGCTGGACGAGCTCCTCGTCGGACTTGAAGGTGCCGTCGTCGTTGGCGTTCTTGGACCACGGGATGTTGCGGGCGCTCGGCACGTGGCCGGGGCGCTGCGACTGCTCCTGCGGCAGGTGGGCGGGGGCGAGCAGCTTGCCGGAGAACTCGTCGGGCGAGCGGACGTCGACCAGGTTCAGCGAACCGATCGCGGCCACCACGTCGTCGCGGTAGGCACGGATGGACTCGTCCTGCGGCTTGGCGGTGTACTGGGTCTCGGCCCGCTGCGGCACCGCGGCCACCAGGTCGCGGGAGTCCAGCTCCCACTTCTTGCGGCCGCCGTCGAGCAGCTTGACCGCGTCGTGGCCGTAGAGCTTGAAGTACCAGTAGGCGTAGGACGCGAACCAGTTGTTGTTGCCGCCGTACAGCACCACGGTGTCGTCGTTGGCGATGCCCTTGGCGGACAGCAGCGCCTCGAAGCCGGCCTGGTCGACGAAGTCGCGGCGGACCGGGTCCTGGAGGTCCTTCTTCCAGTCGATACGGACCGCGTTCTTGATGTGGTTCTTGTCGTACGCGGCCGTGTCCTCGTCCACCTCGACGATGACCACCTTCGGGTCGTCGATGTGGGCCTCGACCCAGTCGGCGTCCACCAGTACGTCACTGCGGCTCATGCGGTTCTCCTCCGGGGCAGTTCGGATGTGCGGTGCGCGGTGCCGCGGCCGGCGCGACGACGTGCGCTGTGCTGTGCTGTGCGGTGTGCGAAGGCACGGGCAGAGCGGGAGGCAGGGGGCGTCGCGGGCCCGTCCGGCCGGCTTCGACGCGCGGGAGCTGCCGCCCTAGGGCATGCGACAGAGCATGGCGGCCACACGGCACAGGTCCACTGCCCGCCGCTTGGTGAGATCCGCCTGTCGCGTCATGGTGCCGATCGTAAGGAAATGAACCGTCGGGTGTCACCGCCGTATCGCATACCGAGACAGGATTGTCCGAATGGCGGTACGAAGAGGGGCACGTCTGTGCGAGGCGACTCGCGGCCGGGTGAACACCGTTTCGAGCCCGGCGTCCGGCTGGTCTCAGTTGGCGAGCACGACGTGCTTCCCGGTCGCCGCGACCGAGACGCCGTCCGGGCCCGGGGTCACCTCGGAGAGCGCGATGCCGCCGGGAAGGTGGGTGAGCTGGAACGTGAAGTCGATCTTCTGCCGCAGCTGGTCCTCCAGGCCCAGCGCGGTGAACGCCTTCGGCAGGTCCTGGGCGTGCAGGCCGATCGAGTCGGCGCCGCGCACCGAGACCTGGCTCACCACGCTGAGCTTCGCGCCGAGGATGGTGCCGGTGAGCTTGACCAGCGGCCGGCCGCTGGAGTCCGTGCCGCCGTAGGCGACGGTGACCCCGCTCGGCGCCACCTTCGAGAGGTCGGCGTAGGTGAGGAAGGCACTGCCGTCGGCGCTGTCCGCGATCGCCGAGTGGAAGCTGTCGGACAGCTTCACCCCGTGCAGGTCGGCGTGGAAGCTGTCGATCCGGACCGCAGCGCCGCCGTCGGCAGCCGCGATGTCGTCCGCGGTGATCTTGACGTCGTTCAGCTTGCCGCCCGCGACCTGGGTCAGGAACGGGAAGCCCTCGATCGACACCGTCGGCTTGTGCGACAGGCCCTCGCTGGCCTGGGCCCGCTCGGCTGCCTTGCTCTCGGCCAGATGCACGGAGATCCGGTCCGCCGCGACGAACAGACCGCCAAGGATCACCACGACGATCAACAGTATTCGCGCCACTCGCATGCGTCCGCCACTCCCCGCTGGTACGTGAATGCTTCATCTTTCCCGAAACGCCTGACGGGCCCGGGGGCTCGGTGGTTCCCGGACACGTCGAACTGTTATCCGTTTCTCAGCTGAGGGCGCGTCCCAGGATGTAGACGAGGGGGGCCGCGGCGGTGAGCGGCAGGGCCACCCCGGCGGTGAAGTGCACGAAGCGGGAGGGGAAGTCGTAGCTCGCCACCCGCAGGCCGATGAGCGCGCAGGCACCGCTGACCAGGGCGAGCAGCGCGGCGTGGGCGCCGCCGAAACCGGTGGCCGGACCGGTCGCCAGGCCGGTGGCCGTCGCGGCGGCCAGCGCGAGCACCAGTGAGACGGGCTCGCCGCCGGGCAGCGGCAGCGCGCGGATCACGGTCGCCGCGGCGACGGCGATGACGCCCACCACCACCGGGTCGGTGCCGGCGTGCGAGGTCGCGGTGGCCAGGAAGCAGGCGGCCAGCACGGCCAACAGGGTGGAGGCGGAGGTGGCCGTCAGCGAGGACAGCCGCTCGTCCGCGCTGCCGTGGTGCCGCAGTTGCAGCACGAGCACCAGCAGCAGCCAGACCCCGAGGGTGCCGGCCAGCGCCCAGCGGGCCGTGCCCGCCGTCCACCGCGAGCAGCACGGCGTCGGCGGTGACGCCGCCCAGGAAGGCCAGCATGATGCCCTGCCGGGCCGGCCACATGCCGTTCAGTCGGAACCAGCCGGCCGCGGTGACCGCCTGCAGCAGCACCAGCACCACGGCGAGCCCGGGCTTGCCGACCGCCGCACCGCCCGCCAGCAGCAGTCCGAGGACGGCGGTGAGCCCGGCGGGCTGGATCCCGGGCGGGATGATCGGGGAACCGGTGCGGACGGGGGCCGCCGGCCGCTGGTCCGGCGGCGCCTCCTGCTCGTCGATCACCGGCAGCACCGCGGTCTGCTCGACACCGGAGCGCGGGTACGGCTGGGGGTCGGCGTAGGCGGGCGGCTGGGCGTAGGGCTGAGGCTGGGGCGTGCCTTGGGGACGCCCTGGGGCTGACCCTGGGGCTGGCCCTGGTCAGCGGGTCGGTGGTGGTCGGGGGCGCCGTACGCCTGCGGCGGGAACTGCGACTGCTGGGCGCCGTACCCCTGTTGCTGCGGGTCGTGCTGTTGCTGCTGGGTGCCGTATGCCTGCCCGGGCTGCCCCTGAGCGGCGTACCCCGGCGACTGCGGCTGGGGGGCGGCGCCGTACGCGTACCCCTGGGGGTCCGGCTGCTGCCAGGTGCCCGCGGGCTCGGCCTGCCAGGGTTGCGGACCGGCTGGGCCGGCCCAGCCGTCGGCGGCGGGCGCTGCTGACGGCTGCCCGGACCAGCCGTCGCCGGCCGGCGGCATCCCGTATCCGGCGGGGTCCTGGGGCGGCGCCTGGCCGCCTGCCGCCTCCGGCTCGTACGTCCCGCCGTAGCCGTAGGCCCGCGCCGGGTCGTAGGGGGGCTGCTGGTACTCCGGGTAGCCCTCGGCGTAGCCGCCCTGGGCCGCTGGGTCGGGGGCCTGCGGGTAGCCGTAGCCGTAGCCGTCGGCGGGCTGCCCGGCCGGGGCGGCATCGCCGTGGGGGCGGTGGCGGCCGTGGCGGCCGGGACCGGCAGGACCCGCGGGACCGCCGTGTTCGGGCGTGGCGCCGTACTCGTGGGTGCTCATGCGCTTCCTCCCGCGAACGGTGGGAGGACTTCCACCGTGCCGCCGTCGGGCAGGGGGACCGTGGTGTGGTCGCGGGTTCCGACGGGGGCGCCGTCGACGAGGAACGAGCAGCGTCGCAGGACCTGGGCGAACCGCGGTTCGCGGGCGTGCCGTTCGCGTGCCGCGGCGAGCGCCTCGGCCAGGGTCGCCGCACGGTACGGCTCCTCCGCGGTGCCCGCGGCGGCCTTCGCGGCGGCCCAGTAGCGGATCGTGCCCGCCACCGGCCGGGCGGCCGTATCGGGTCCAGCCATCACGGCTCCGTCCTTCGTCGTCGTCCTTCGCCACCGCTGACCTCTGTCGCGGCCGGCCTCCGTCACCGCCGGCCTCCGTCACCGCCGGCTTCGGTGACCGCCGGCGCCCGCCGTCGCTGACGTCGTGCCGGTCCATCATGGCCCGTCCCCGTCAGATCCCGGGAATCCGCGGCACCCGGTCGGTCAGCCAGTCGCCGATCCGGGCCAGCAGCGCGGGCCCGGCGGCGTTCTCCGCGTGGCCGAAGCCCGGCTCGATCCACAACTCGGCGCCGCCCTCGCCGGCCGCGGCGGCCAGCGAGTAGGGGTGGTCGAGCGGGAAGTAGCCGTCGCGGTCGCCGTGCACGATCAGCAGCGGGGTGGGGGCGATGAGCGGCACCGACTCGACCGGGGAGAGCGGCACCGGATTCCACTCGCCGGCCCGGATCCGCGTCTTCAGCCCGAACCGGGACACCAGCCGCCCGGCGGGCCGGGTGATCGCCCAGTGCACGCGGCGCATCGGGGCGGTACCGCGGTAGTACCAGCGGGCCGGCGACGACACCGAGACCACCGCGTCCACCG
>NZ_FMCH01000368.1 GCF_900091855.1 Streptomyces sp. DvalAA-14 | reverse complement strand
AATTCCTTGGAGGGCACGATCGGCAGCCGCGGACGGCCGCCGGGGGCCAGCGAATCGGTCCAGGTGGCGTCCCAGTCCAGCTCGCCCGGGGTGATCGACGCCGAGCGCACCCGGACGAGGACCTCCGCGGCGGCGGGCACCGGCCGCGGCGCCTCCTCGTAGCGGAGCTGTTCGGGTCCGCCGCGGTGGTGCCCTCGTACGGCGTGCATGGTGTCCATCGTCGCTACCTCCTGGGAACCGTGGCTGCCTGTTGGCATCCAACACCGTCCCGGAGGCCGCCGGTGGCGAACGCGCCGCGCGTCCGCCACCGGCGCCTGGCTCAGGAGCAGTTGATGAGCAGTGAGGTGACGACCGTGCAGGTGCGGGTGGCCCGGTCGTTGGCCGGATTCGGGTCCGCGGGGCTGCTCGCGGTGCGGGTGGCGGTGACGGAGTAGGGCAGGTCCAGGCTCAGCACACCGATCGGCACGCTGAAGTGCCGGGTGGTCCGGGCCCCGGCGGCCAGCGGGCCGGCGCTGCAGGTGACCTTGCCGGCGGTGGCCGCGCAGTCACTGGAGGTGGCCTTGAGCGGGGTGGGCAGATTGACGGTGACCGTCGTCGAGGAGGCCGCGCCCGGCCCCTGGTCGGCGAGGGTCAGCGTGTAGTCGATGTGCGCCCCGAGCAGGGCGGGCGCGGGGCTGGCGGCCAGGCTCACCGCCACATCCGCGGACTGCGGGGCGACCGCGGTGTAGGTGAAGCGGTCGGCGGGGCCGGTCGCGCTGGTGCCGGCCGGGCTGGTGGCCGTCACGTCCACGCTGCCGGCGGCGCCGGCCGGCGCGGCCGCGGTGCAGGAGCTGTCCGAGCAGCTGAAGCTGGCCGCCGGGGTGCCGCCGAAGGTGACCGCGGTGACGTCGGCCAGGTGGCTGCCGCCGACGGTGACGACGGTGCCGCCGGTGACCGGCCCGGAGCCGGGGCTGACCGAGGTCACCACTGGCGCGGGGGCGGCGGGCGCCGGGGTGAGGACGATCGCCACGCCCGACGGGTTGCGGCCGACCGCGGTGGTGGCCGCGACCGTCCCGGATGCGGTGTCGATGGCCGAGACGGTGTCGGAGCCGAGGTTGGTGGCGTACACCTGCGAGCCGTCGGGGGTGACGGGCCAGGCCCTGCGGGCCGGCGCCGACCGGGA
>NZ_FMCH01000391.1 GCF_900091855.1 Streptomyces sp. DvalAA-14 | reverse complement strand
AAGGCCCGCACCGCGTCACGGTCACCGGTGAGCAGCAGGGTGGGGCGGCCCGCTCCGGCGGCCGCCGCCGCGGTCGCCGCCGCGACCGTGGTGCGGCCGGCCCCGGGGGCGCCGGTGACCAGCAGCGTACGTACCGAAGCCACCCGTCAGGCCGACTCGCCGGCCGCGTCCGCCGCGGTGTCCGCCGCGCTCGGGGTGGTCTGCGGGGCCTCCACGGGCTCGGCGGTGTCGGCCGGGGCCGACTCCACCCGCTTCTTCAGGCCCGCCAGCGCCCGGTCGATGATGACCTTCTCGGCCTTGCGCTTGATCATGCCCAGCATGGGGATCTTGACGTCCACCGTGAGCTGGTAGGTGACCTCGGTGCTGGCGCCGCCGTCCAGCGGGGCCAGCGCGTAGGAGCCGTCGAGGGTGCGCAGCATCTGGGACTTGATCAGCGACCAGCGGACCTCGTTGTCGCCGACCCACTGGTAGGCCAGGGTGTGGTCGTCCTTGATCGCGCCGGCGTCCAGCAGCAGGCGCACCTGCTCGGCGCGCCCGGCCGCGTCCCGGCCCAGCACCTGCGCCTCCTTGACCTCCCCGGTCCATTCCGGGTAGCGGTCGAAGTCGGCGATGACGCCCATGACGGCGGCCGGCGCCGCTTCGATCGTGATGCTCGATCTGGTGTGTTCCGCCATGGCCGTGGCCCTCCTGAACGGTGCTGCTGGCTGCGGGTGAAGGCTACCGCGACCGGGGGCGGAGCCCGGCACCGCGCCGTCGGCGGCCGGCGGCGGGCCGGGGCGCCTCACCACTCCAGCGACCCAGGGGGTGCGGGTGTGGTTGAAGTGGCCGACATTGACGCATTCGGTGCGGCCGATCCGGGTTCTGGCCAGCAGCGGCTGGTGGACGTGGCCGAACAGGGCGTACTTCGGCTGGGTGGCCCGGATCGCGTCCAGCAGGGCCTCGCTGCCGCGCTCGAAGCGGCGGGCGGTGGTGTCGTAGCACAGCTCGGGGATCGCGGGCGGGATGTGCGAGCAGAGCACGTCCACCGGGCCGAGGGCGGCGACCTTCGCGGCGTAGTCGGCCTCCTCGACCTCGAACGGGGTGCGCATGGGTGTGCGCAGGCCGCCGCCGACGAAGCCGAAGACCCGGTCGCCGATCAGGGCGGTGGCGCCGTCCAGCACGGTGGTGCCGGGCCGCGCGTACTGCTCCCACAGGCCGGGGACGTCGACGTTGCCGTAGGTGGCGTAGGTCGGGGTGGGGAAGGCGGCGAAGAGCTCGCCGTACTGCTTGCGGACCGCGGCCTCGATGACGGCCCGCCGGTCGCGGCCGGCCCACAGCTCGCGGTCCAGCTCGCGGGCCTCCTCGAAGCGGCGGGCGGTGCGCAGTTCCACCATCCGGTCGGCGTTGCCGACGCCGAACAGGTCGGGGAAGATGCCGCGCGAGTGGTCGGCGTAGTCCAGGAAGAGCAGCAGGTCGCCCAGGCAGACCAGGGCGTCGGCGCCCTCACCGGCCCGGGCCAGGGCCTCGCTCGCCCCGTGGACGTCGCTCACCACATGCACCCGCATACGGCCAGTTTATAGCGGCGTTTCGCGGTGCCCCGGGCTCCCCGGCGGGCGGTGGGCGCACCCCGGCGGATCCGGTGCGGTGTTGGCGGAACCGGTTCCGCCGCTTCCGCCCGGTGTGTGATGCTTAAAACATCCGCAGTGGCCCCCTATCGCCGGAGCTTTACCGATGGGTAACATCCAGGCCGTCCATCACCTTCCCTCCGGGTGCGCCGTGGCACCGATGAGGAGCAGCCGCCTTGCGTGAGTTCAGCCTTCCGGCCCTGTACGAGGTCCCCGCGGACGGCAATCTGACGGATCTGATCCGCCGTAACGCGGCCCACCATCCGGACCTGCCGGTCATCGGCCGCAAGAACGGCGCCGGCGGCTGGGACGACATCACCGCGGCCGGCTTCCTGGCCGAAGTGGGGGCCGCGGCCCGCGGTCTGATCGCCTCGGGGGTGCAGCCCGGCGACCGGGTGGCCCTGATGTCCAGGACCCGCTACGAGTGGACGCTGCTGGACTTCGCCATCTGGAGCGCGGGCGCGGTCACCGTGCCCGTCTACGAGACGTCCTCGGCCTCGCAGGTGGAATGGATGCTCGGCGACTCCGGCGCGGTCGCGGTGGTGGTCGAGTCCGAGGGCCACGAGCGCACGGTGGAATCGGTGCGGGTGCGGCTGCCGCAGCTCAAGCATGTGTGGCGGATCGACACCGGCGCGGTGGACGTGCTGCGGGCGGCCGGCACCGACATCTCGGACGCGGTGCTGGACGAGCGGTCCGCGTCGGCCGGCGCGGACTCCCCCGCCACCATCGTCTACACCTCGGGCACCACCGGCCGCCCCAAGGGCTGCGTGCTCAGCCACCGCGCCTTCTTCGCCGAGTGCGGCAACGCGGTGGAGCGGCTGGGCCCGCTCTTCACCACCGGCGACAACTCGGTACTGCTGTTCCTGCCGTTGGCGCACGTGTTCGGCCGACTGGTCGAGGTGGCGGCCGTGATGGCGCCGATCCGGCTCGGACACGTACCGGACGTGCAGAATCTGACGGACGATCTGCAGTCCTTCCGGCCCACGATGATCCTCGGCGTGCCGCGGGTCTTCGAGAAGGTCTACAACGCGGCGCGGGCCACCGCCCAGGCCGGCGGCAAGGGGCGGATCTTCGACCGGGCGACGGCCGTCGCGATCGCCTACAGCAAGGCGCTGGACACCGGATCGGGTCCCTCGGCGCGGCTGCGGCTGGAGCACCGGCTCTTCGACCGGCTGGTGTACGGCAAGCTGCGCGCGGTGCTCGGCGGCCGGGCCACCCACGCGATCTCGGGCGGCGCCGCGCTGGGCGAGCGGCTCGGCCACTTCTACCGGGGCATCGGTTTCACCGTCCTGGAGGGCTACGGGCTGACCGAGTCGTGCGCGGCCGCGTCCTTCAACCCGTGGGACCGTACGAAGATCGGCACGGTCGGCCAGCCGCTGCCCGGCTCCACGGTCCGGATCGCCGACGACGGCGAGGTGCTGCTCTACGGCGAGCACCTGTTCTCCGGCTACTGGAACAACGAGGCGGCGACGCTGGAGGCCAAGTCCCACGGGTGGTTCCACACCGGGGATCTGGGCGCGCTGGACGAGGACGGTTATCTGACGATCACCGGCCGCAAGAAGGAGATCATCGTGACGGCCGGCGGCAAGAACGTCGCCCCCGCGCTGATCGAGGACCGCATCCGGGCGGAGCACCTGATCGCCGAATGCATGGTGGTCGGGGACGGCCGCCCGTTCGTGGCGGCCCTGATCACCCTGGACGAGGAGTTCCTCCCCCGCTGGGCGGAGCAGCACGGCAAGGCAGGCCGGACCGTCGCCGACCTCGCCACCGACGCCGACCTCCTCGCCGCCGTGCAGGCCGCCGTCGACCTCGGCAACGCGTCGGTCTCCCGGGCGGAGTCCGTCCGCGCGTTCCGCATCCTGCCGGTGCAGTTCACCGAGCAGTCGGGCCACTTGACGCCGTCGCTGAAGCTGAAGCGGAACGTGGTGGCGGCGGACTTCGCAGCGGACATCGAGCGGCTCTACGCCGCCCGCTGAACCCGGCGGAACCGGGTGCGGGGGCGGACGGCCCCCGCATTCCCGGGCGGGGGAACGCCCCAGCGGGGCGGGGGGAACCATGCGACCAGGGAACCTTGCGGCCGACCCACCACCCGCCCGCACCCGCCCGCCGCGGCTGCTCACCGACGGGCCCGAGGCCCGTACCCGCAGCGCCCGCGCGCCGCTAGAGCAGGTCCCGGAGGCGGGACGCCAGCAGGTCCCAGCGCCAGGCGGAGTGGATCCACTCGCGGCCGCGGGCGGACATGCGGTGGCGCAGATCCGGGTCCTTCAACAGGGTGAGCACGCGGTCGGCGCACTGGGCGGGGGAGCCGCCGCGCACCACCCAGCCCGTTTCACCGTCCAGGACGGCGTCCGGCGCGCCGCCGGAGTCACCGGCGACGACGGGCAGCCCGGTCGCGGAGGCCTCCAGGTACACGATGCCGAGGCCCTCCACGTCCAGCCCGCCGCGCCGCGTCCGGCACGGCATCGCGAAGACGTCGCCGGCGCCGTAGTGCGCGGGCAGTTCGGACCACGGCACCGGCCCGGTGAACCGCACCGCTCCGGCTACCCCGGCGCGCCGGGCCAGCTTGTCGAGTTCGGCCCGGTAGGGCCCGTCGCCGACGATCAGCAGCACCGCGTCCGGGATCTCGCGCAGGATGCGCGGCATGGCCAGGATCAGCGTGTCCTGGCCCTTGCGCGGCACCAGCCGTGACACGCACACCACGACGGGGCGGTCGGCGAGTCCGAGCCGGGCCCGCAGCGCCGGCCCGTCCGGGCCCGGGTGGAAGGCCTTCTCGTCGACGCCCGGCGGCAGTTGGACCATCCGGCTCGCCGCCGCGGGCGTCAGCGCGGCGGCGATCCGGGAGCGGGTGTACTCGCCGAGGTAGGTGAGCGTGTCGGTGCCCTCGCCGATCCTGCGCAGCAGTTGGCGGCTCGCCGGCAGTTGGGCCCAGGCCGCCTCGTGGCCGTGCGTGGTGCCGACCAGCCGCCGAGCGCCGGCCGCGCGCAGCGCCGGCGCCATCAGGCCGAGCGGGGCCGCCGCGCCGAACCACACCGACCCGCAGCCGTGTTCGCGCAGCAGCGCCGCGGCCCGGCGGGTCACCCGCGGGGTGGGCAGCAGCATCCTGGTGCGGTCCCGGATCACCGGGAACGGCTGCTCGGCGTCGAAGCGGGCGACCTCGCGGCCGTCCTTCCAACTGGAGGCGTAGACCACGACCTGCCCCGGGTCGAGGCGCAGCGCCAAGTTGTGCACGAACGACTGGATGCCGCCGGGGCGGGGCGGGAAGTCGTTGGTGACGATCAGGGTCTTGTCCATCGCCGCCGACAGTACCCCGCGCGGGGCCGCCCCCGCGTTCACCCGGCTGGCCGCCCGGACCGCTTCCGGCAGGCGGACCGGCGCCGACGCCGGACATGATGCATAACGTGACAAGTACGCATATCGGACCTCAAGGGCGGGCGCTGGCCGCCTGGGCGGTCAGCCGTGCGGCGCTGATGCTCTTCGTCTTCCGGGTGGCGCGCTTCCCGGGGCAGGTGATCCTGCACGACGTGTCGGACGTCTACCAGGGCTGGTACCCGGTGCTGCGCGGCGGCTCCTTCCCGGCGCACGACGTCACCTGGCAGTACCCGCCGGGCGCGGCGGCGGTGATGGTCGCCCCCGCGGCGGTGCCGTTCCTCGGCTACGCCTCGGCGTTCTTCTGCCTGGCACTGCTCGCCGACGCCGTGGTGCTGGCCGCCCTGCTGGTGGACGCCCGGCGGTCGGGCCGGCTCACCGGCGCCTGGGTGTGGATCGGCGGCGTCGTGCTGGGCGGGCCGATCGTCTACGCCCGCTACGACGTGATGGTGACCGCGGTCGCGGTGCTCGCGCTGCTGGCGCTGCGGCGCCGGCCGGCGGTCGCGGGCGTACTGGCGGGGGTGGGCGCGCTGCTGAAGGTGTGGCCGGTGCTGGTGCTGATCGGGGCGCGGCGCGGCCGGGAGACCCGGCGCTCCTGGGCGTGGGCGGCGGGCACCGCGGCCGGCGGGGCCGCGCTGTTCGCGCTGACCATGCCGGGGGCGTTCTCCTTCGTCACCGCCCAGCGCGACCGCGGCACCGAGGTGGAGTCGCTGGGCGCCACCGTCTTCCACGTGTGGCGGCACTTCGGCTGGCACGGCCGCTCGACGATGCACTACGGCTCGGTGGAGTTCCTCGGCCCGCACGTCCACGCGGTGAGCGCCGGCGCGCTGGCGCTGAGCGTGCTGGCCTTCGGCTGGCTGCTGTGGTGGCGGCTGCGGGCCCGTACGTTCGGCGCGTCCACGCCCTACGACGCCGCTTTCGCCGCGCTGCTGGTCTTCACCACGACCTCCCGGGTGATCAGCCCGCAGTACATGGTGTGGCTGGTCGGCGCGGGGGCGGTGTGCCTGACCCTGGCCGGGACCGTCCAGCGGCTGCCGGTCGTGCTGACCCTGGCGGCGACCTTGTGCACCACCTTGGAGTTCCCGGTCTTCTTCACCTACGTCAGCCAGAGCGACCTGTGGGGCGTCCTGCTGCTCACCACCCGCAACGGCCTGCTGGTCGCCGCGTCCGTCATCGCCTGCCGCCGCCTGTGGGCCGCCACCGTGCCGTCTCGCGCCGAGCGGGCCGCGCAGCGCCCCGGCGGCGCCGCCGACGCCGCGTCCGCCTACGCCCCGGGCACCTCCGGCACGTCCGGCACGTCCGGCTGAGGCCGCCAGGTGCGGGCCGTGCGGATCCGGGCGGACGCGCTGGGGTGCGTGGACAGCAGCAGGTGCAGGAGGCGGGGCGGGGCGGGGTCGGCGATGTTGGTGACGGTCAGCCGCCGCTGCATGGCGACGAAGGCGGCCGGTGACCGGGTGAGATCCAGGGCGTGCAGGTCGGCGCGGTGCTCGATTCGGCGGGACAGCGCCCGGCCGAACGGGGACGCCAGCGTGCCGCCGACGGAGGCGGCCGCCGCCAGCAGCCAGGCCGAGCGCGGGTCGGCGAAGCGGGGGACACCGGCCAGGTCCAGCAGCGGGGACCAGCGGACCACCAGCGCCAGCAGGCACACCCCGGCCGCGGCCCCGACCGCGCCGAGCGCGGTGCCGCGCGCGACGTCGCGGTGGACGACATGTCCGAGCTCGTGGGCCACCACCAGCTCCACCTCGCGGGGGTCGGCGGTGGCCAGCAGCGTGTCGTGGACGACGATCCGGCGGGTGCGGCCGAAACCGGACACGTACGCGTTCAGGGCGGTGGTGCGCCGGGAGGCGTCGGCGACCAGCACGTCCGCGACCCGGACGCCGTCCCGGGCGGCGAGCGCCAGCAACTCGGTCCGCTGCGGCCCGGGCTCCATCGGGGTGAAGCGGTTGAACAGCGGCTCGAACACCAGCGGGGCGACGAAGGACAGCAGCACCGTCACCGCCGCCGCCCCCAGCGCCGCCCAGGCCCACCACCAGCGGGTCGCGCCCGCCAGCGCGTACACCGCGAACAGCGCCCCGAGCAGCAGCGGGAGCGACACCAGCAGACCGCGCACCCGGTCCAGCGCCCAGCCGCCCCACCCCTGGGTGACCAGCCCGAACCGGGCCCGGACCAGCCGCCCCCGGGCCGCGAAGGGCAGCGTGAGCAGCTCCGGCAGCAGCGCCAGCGTCACCGCGGCGCCCACCACCCGCGGCGCCCACCCGTCCCCGAAGGCGCCGATCAGCCGGGCGCCGCCGGAGGTCAGACCGAGCCCGAGCAGCAGCGCCAGGGACACCGCCGAGGAGCCGGCCACCACCGGCACGCACCCCGCGCCGCAGCGCCCTGCCCCGGGCGATCTGCTCCGGCGTGAAGTCCTCGGCGGCGCCGGCCTCCACCACGCCGCCCGCGGCCGGGCCGGCCTCGCCCGCCTCGCGGCCGCCGGCCGCCTCCCCCGCCTCGCTCATGCCAACTCCTGTTCCACATAGGCCCGCCAGCGGGCGGTGAACTGCGGCAGGCTCAGCCCCAGCGCGGCCCGCAGCCGGGCGTCCAGGGTGCCGCCCTTCGCCACCGCGCGGTAGAAGGCGGTCAGTGTCGCCGGCGACCACTGGTCGGCGATCATCCGGCAGGCCAGCCAGCCCTCTTCGTAGGCCTGCGGCAGCCCGGCGGCGGTCGCCGAGAAGTCGGCCGCGGCGGGCAGCGCGGCCGGCACGCGGCCCGCCCGGACGTCCGCCGCGAGTTCCGGGGCGATCTCGGGCGCGGTGCGCCCCGCGTCGCGGTAGGCGACCCAGTCGGCGATGCCCTCGGACAGCCACAGCGGGGTGTGCGCGGTGGTGGACAGCCGGGTGGCGACGTGAGTGGTCTCGTGGGTGAGGACGACCTGGCGGCCGAAGGCGGAGAGTTCACCGAACGCCTGCGGGTTGACGATCACCCGGTCGGCGGGCGCGCCGCCGGCGCCGGTCCCGGAGCCGTTCCCGGTGCTGTTTCCGGAGCCGTTCCCAGTGCTGTTTCCGGCCTGGGCGGCGGGTTCGCCGGTGGTCACCGCCGCGATGTCCCGGAATCCGTCGGGGCTCGCGCCGAGCAGTGCCGCCAGCTGGTCGAGGGTGGCCGGCGCCTCGATGACCACCTTGCCGGGCCAGCCGCTCCCCCAGGCGTGCGTCACCTCGGGTACCGCCCGGTCGGCGTCGGCCGCGTAGCCGCTGAGCACCTTGGCGGCGGGGAGTCCCAGCACGATGCTGTGCGCGCCGCGCACCACCCGCACCGGCCCCTGGTCCCACAGCTGGACATCGCTGCGGTGCCCGCTGGCCGCCCCGTCGTCGTCCCCGGCGACGTACCAGTGCCCGGCGCGCCGGGACAGGGTCAGGTACTCGGTGGAGACCAGCGGCTCGCTGTCGTAGCCGGCCAGCCGGTAGCTGAGCCGGACCTCGGTCGCGATCCGCGGCGTCCCGTCGGCGGACGCCGGCAGGGGGAAGGCACCGGTCCGCACCAGGGTGTAGGACCAGGCGGCGAACGGTACGGCGGCGAGATGCGCGAACATCGCCGTCTGCTGGGCCCGGAACCGCTGGGCCTTCGGGTCCACGCCGGCCAGGAAGGCTGCCCGGTCGTGGTGGAGCACGGCGGTGGCCGCCGACCGAGCAGCTGCCGCGCCGCGCTGTCGCCGGCCGCCGGCGGCGGGCCGTGCCGGTCGGGCGCGC
>NZ_FMCH01000528.1 GCF_900091855.1 Streptomyces sp. DvalAA-14 | reverse complement strand
AGCGGCCTGCCGGTGCTGGCGCTGGTGCGCTTCGCCGAGGTGCTGCCGGACGAGCCGGAGGCCGCGGTGGCGGCCGACCTCGCCGTCGAGGCGATGCTGGACACACTGGCCCGTACCGGCTCGGTGCCCAATCCGTTCGGCTACCCCCGGCAGCGGGTGCGGCCGGCCGGCGGCACCGACCGGGACGCGTTCTTCTTCCCGCACGCCAACGAGACGGGCTACTGGTGGCAGGGCGAGAACGCCGGAATCGCCTCGCTGGCCGCGGCGGCGGTCGCCTGCGCCCGACTGGACACGGTCACCGGCCCGGACCGGGAGCGGCTGCTGGCCTTCGCGGACGACCAGCTGGCCTGGATCACCGGCCGCAACCCGTTCGACGCCTCGATGCTCCAGGGCCGCGGCCGCAACAACGTCGACTACGCCACCGACTTCCCCAATCTGCCCGGCGGGATCGTCAACGGCGTCACCTCCGGCTGGACGGACGAGGAGGACATCGCCTTCCTGCCCTCCGACGCGCCCGAGGGCGACGACTGGCGGTGGGCCGAACAGTGGATCCCGCACACCGGCTGGTTCCTGTTGGCCGTGGCCACGGCCCGCTGACGCCGCGGCGCGCTGATCGCGGGCGGCCCCGTGAAGCCGCTCCCCCGGGCTCGGCCGGCGGGCCCGGCACCCACACCCCCGCCGACGGTTTCATGTCGGCCGCACCCATGACCGGGGCCCGGCGGCGTCCCTATCCTGTTCGCCGTACCGGACGGCGCGGGCGGCGGATTGCGGGGCGCGGATGCGGGAGTACGAGGACCTCGGTGTCGAGGTGGCGGGCGGCCGGCTGGCGGTGCGCCGCTGGCCCGGGACGCCGGGCGCCGGGGTGGTGCTGGGCGTGCACGGCATCGCCTCCAACGGGCTCGCCTGGGCCGAGGTCGCCGAGGCGCTCGGCGCCGACATCGAACTGATCGCGCCGGATCTGCGCGGCCGGGGACGGAGCCGGGATGTCGCCGGCCCGACGAGCATGGCCCGGCACGCCGCCGATCTGCTGGCCGTGCTGGACCATTGCGGGATCGGGCAGGCGGTGCTGGCCGGGCACTCGATGGGCGGCTTCGTGGGCTGCGTGGCGGCCCGCCTCGACCCGGAGCGCTGGACGGAACTCGTGCTGGTGGACGGCGGGCTGGGCTTCCCGGTGCCACCGGAGACCGACATCGACGCGGTGCTGCGCGCAGTGATCGGCCCGGCGATGGCCAAACTCGACCGGGAGTTCGCCGACCGGGCCGCCTACCACTCCTTCTGGGCCGCCCACCCCGCTTTCCACCAGCTCGGCGGCCCGGTGGTGGCGGCGTATCTGGACCGCGATCTCAGCGGCCAGGAGCCGTCCTTGAGGTCGGCGTGCCGCGCCGAGGCGATCCGCGAGGACGCCGAGGACGAGCTGCGCAATCCCGAGGTCTTCGCCGCCATCCACCAACCGGCCGTCCCCACCCGCCTGTTGTGGGCCGAGCGGGGCCTGGGCAACGAGCCGGTCGGGCTGTACGCGCCCGAAGTGATCGAGGCGAGCGGCCTGGCAGCCGCGGGCGTGGCCCTCCACTTCGTGCCGGATGTCAACCACTACTCGGTGCTGCTCGGCGCGTCCGGCGCCCGCACGGTCGCCGCTCATCTGGCCGACGCGGTCCGCCGAACCCCGACCCGCGGCTGACCTCGCCTCCACCGCGGCGCGGGCCCCCGGTCGGCGGGCCTGAGCCCCGCGTCCCCCGACTCGCCGCGTTCCGGGCCGGGCCCCGGGATGTCCCGCACGCCAGGACTGAGGCGCCTGGGCCGTGCCTCACTGCGGTCGGCAAACACCGGCTCGCCCCGACCCAGGTCACGGTGCCCGAGGTCCGAGGTGCCGGTCGTGTGCCGACAACCCGGCCCCTACGACGCCGGAGGGCGAGGGATGCTGCTGGTCGAGGCCCTCAGCGCGCACTGGGGCGGGAAGCCCCTGCCGTGGGGGAAGCGCGTGTGGGCCGTCCTGGCGACCCAGTTTCCCGCGTCGAGCCCCGAGGGGCTGGCCCCCGGTCGCCCGACCGCCGCCTCGGTCCTGCTCACCGACGCCGAGGACCGCATCCTCCTGGTCCACCGAGCCCGACGGACAGCTCAGCCTGAGGGGCGTGGTCTTCTCCCGGGACGGCTCGAAGTTCGTCCACGCCCGCATCTCGGGGGAGAGCAGCAACGACCCGGCCATCCTCGGCGCCCGCGTCTCCGCCGAGCTGCTCCGGCAGGGGGCACGCCGCGCGGCGGCCACGCTCCGAAACGGGCGCCTCGCCCGCCATGGTCCCCGACGACATGGGCCGGCCCGGGAGTGCGTGTGCCGCCCACATGTCCGCGGCACCGGGGCGCTTCTACGGTGTGCCCAACCGTCCACCTCTCCGGGAGCCGTAGCATGCGTCGCAGCAGCTCATCGAGCACCTTCAGAAGCAGTACCGTCACCGCGCTGGCGCTGCTGACCACCGGCCTCCTGCTGACCGGGTGCAGCAAGGCGGGCACGGCCGGGAGTTCGTCGTCGGACAGCGGAGCGTCGGCCCCGGTGAAGGTCGGCCTGGTGTACTCGCGCAGCGGCCCGCTGGCCGCGTACGGCAAGCAGTACATCGACGGCTTCAACGCCGGCCTGGCGTATGCCACCCACCGGACCGGCGAGGCCGGCGGCCACCGGATCGCGGTCACCGTGCAGGACGACACGGGCGACCCGGCGAAGGCGGTCGCCGAGGCCAAGTCGCTGATCGGCAAGGGCACGCACATCATCGCGGGCACCACCGATTCCGGGGTGGCCCTCCAACTCGCCCCGCTGGCTGCCCAGAACAAGGTGCTCTACGTCCCGGGCCCGGCCGCCACCGACGCGCTGACCGGCGCGAACGCGTACACCTTCCGCTCCGGCCGGCAGTCGTACCAGGACATCCTGGCCGCCGGTTCGCTGCTCGGCGACTCCCGGGGCAAGAAGGTCACCGTCCTCACCCAGGACTCGGCCTTCGGGCAGGCGAACGTGGCCGCGGTCAAGCAGGTGCTGGGCGGGCAGGGCGCGCGGGTCGACGCGGTGCTGGCGGCGCCCAGCGCGAGCGACCTGACGCCGTTCGCCCGGTCGGTGAAGGCGAGGAAACCGGACCTGGTGTTCGTGGCCTGGGCCGGGGCGAGCGCGCCGGCCCTGTGGACGGCGCTGGCGCAGCAGGGCGTGGTGGCCTCGACGAAGGTGGTCACGGGGCTGGCGGGTACCGCCTCGTACCCGCTGTTCGGCGCGGCGGGTGCCAGGATCTCCTTCCTGGCCCACTACTTTCCCGGCGCGGCCGGCACCCCGGTCGAGCAGGCGATGCTGGACGGCATCACCAAGGCGGGCGGCACGCCGGACCTGTTCAGCCCGGACGGCTTCACCGCGGCGCAGATGATCGTGCACGCCGTCGAGGCCGGCAGCGCCACCGACGCCACCGCGATGGCCAAGGCCCTGGAGGGCTGGACGTTCCAGGGCCCGAAGGGCGTGGAGCAGATCCGGGCCGCCGACCACGCACTGCTGCAGCCGATGTTCACCGCGAAGCTCACCGGCGCCGGCCCGGCGGCCCGGCCCGAGGTGATCTCCCGGCTGCCGAAGGACGCGGTGGCGCCGCCGCAGCAGAAGATGGCGGGCTGACGGTGGCGCCCGTACTGCGGCTGCGGGATCTGGGGTGGACGGTCGGCGGCGCGACGATCGTCGAGGATGTCTCCCTGGCGGTGGACGAGGGCGAGTTCCTGGCCTTCATCGGTCCCAACGGAGCCGGCAAGACCTCGCTGTTCAACCTGATCAGCGGCCTGGTGCCGGCCACCCGGGGCTCGATCGGGCTGGACGGGACGGACATCACCGCCGAGGGCGTGCCGGCCAGGGCCCGCCGCGGCCTCGGCCGCACCTTCCAGACCTCCAGCCTGTGGCCGGCCATGACGGTCGCCGGCCATGTGCGGCTGGCCGCGCAGGCGGCGGACGGCGGCTCGTACCGGATCTGGCGGCGGGCGCGGCCGTACACCGACCGGGTCGGCCGGGTCCTGGAGCGCACCGGTCTGGCCGGCCGGGCCGGCGTGGTGGCGGGCGCGCTGTCGCACGGCGAGAAGCGGAAGCTGGAACTGGCGGTGCTGCTGGTCGGCGAGCCGCGGCTGATGCTGCTGGACGAACCGATGGCCGGGGTGAGCGCCGAGGAGGTGCCCGCCCTGACCGCGCTGATCCGGTCGCTGCACCGCGACGAGGGACGCACGGTGCTGATGGTCGAGCACCACATGGATGTCCTGCTGGGCCTGGCCGACCGGCTGGCGGTGATGCACCACGGCACGCTGCTCGCCCTGGACACCCCGCGGGCGGTCATGGCGGACCGCACCGTGCAGCAGGCCTACCTCGGGGAGGCGTTGTGACCGCGACCGGTGAACCGCTGCTGGCGGTACGGGACTTGCGGGTCGTCATCGGCGGCCGGCACATCCTGCACGGGGTGGACCTCGACGTGGCGGACGGCGGCGTGACCGCGCTGCTGGGCCGCAACGGCGCCGGCAAGACGACGACGGTCCGCGCGGTACTGGGCCTGGTACCGCGCTCGGGCAGTGTGCGGTTCGCCGGCCTGGAGACGGTACGGCTGGCCACGCACACGCTGGTGCGGCGCGGTATCGGCTACGCGCCGGAGGACCGGGGGATCTTCGCCGGGCTGACGGTGGCGGAGAATCTGCGGCTGGCCGAGCGGCCGGGCGCCGGCGAGCCGGCCTACCGGCTGGTGCACGAACTGTTCCCGGAACTGAAGGCCCGCGCGGGCCAGTTGGCGGGGACCTTGTCCGGCGGGCAGCAGCAGATGGTGGCCATCGGCCGCACCCTGCTGAACGGCAACCGGCTGATCATCGCCGACGAGCCCACCAAGGGCCTGGCACCCCGGGTGGTCACCGAGGTGGCCCGGGTGCTGGAGCGGGCGGCGCAGGCGGTGCCGGTGCTGCTGGTCGAACAGAATCTGGCGCTGGTGCGCCGGCTGGCCGGGCCCTGCGTGGTGCTGGCCGACGGGCGGACCGCCCACAGCGGCCCGGCCGCTGAACTGCTGGCCGACGCCGAGGCGTCCCGTCGGCTGCTGGGCGTCGCCCGGCATCTGCCCTCATCCGCCGAGCCGTTGGGAGGAAGTACTGTGCCGTCGCGTTCCCCGGGCGGACCGCCGCGGGCCGTTCCGGCCGCGGGAGAGGCGGCCGGCTGATGCCCACCGTGGTCCTGCTCGCCGTCACCGGACTGGGCCTGGGCGCCCTGTACTTCCTGGTGGCCTCCGGCCTTTCGCTGATCTTCGGTCTGATGGACGTGCTCAACTTCGCCCACGGCGCCCTGCTCTCGGTGGGCGCCTACGCCACCTGGTGGGCCGCCTGCGGCCATCTGCCGGGCGCGGGCGCCGGCGGATTCGGCTTCGTGCTGGCGGTGGCCTTCGGTACCGCGGTCGGCACGCTGGCCGCGATCGTGCTCGAACTGGCCCTGATCCGGCCGCTGTACGAGCGGCCGCGCGAACAGGTGCTGGCCACCGTCGGGGTGGGCCTGGCGGTACCGGCGCTGCTGTCGGCGATCTGGGGCGCCGACGCCCGGCAGTTCCCCGGCCCGAAGGCACTGTCCGGCACCTTCGGGCTGCTGGGCGCCCGCATCCCGGTGAACCGGCTGGTGCTGATCGCCGCCGCGGCCGCGGTGCTGCTGGCGCTGCGGCTGTTCCTCGGCCGCACCCGGCACGGCCTGGTGGTGCGGGCCGGGGTGGAGGACCGGTCGATGGTCACCGCGCTCGGCATCGACGTACGGCGGGCGTTCACCCTGGTGTTCGCGATCGGCGGCGCCGCCGCGGCGCTCGGTGGCGCGCTGGGCGGGCTGTACTACGGATCGGTCGACCCGCAGCAGGGCACCTCGCTGCTGATCTTCGCCTTCGTGGTGGTGGTGATGGGCGGCATGGGCTCGGTGACGGGCGCGGCGCTGGCGGGTGTCGGCGTCGGCCTGGTGCAGCAGTTCGCCAACTACTACACCGCGTCGGGACTCGGCGACCTCGCCGTGGTCGTGCTGCTGGCCGCGTTGCTGCTGCTCAAGCCGCGCGGTCTCACCGGGAGGCTCGCATGACCGCCGCCACCGACGTTCGCGAGTCCGCCCGGGAGAGCGCTCCCCCGGCCGGTACCGGTCCGCGGATCCTGCGCTGGTCGGCCGGCCGCCGTGCTGCTGGCCATGCTCGCGGCGCCGTACAGCTCGCTGCCGCTGCCGGGCCTGCTGGACGGGCCGATCGGATCCGCGGGCAGCCTGCAACTGCTGGCGCTGTGCCTGGTGTTCGGCGCCCTGGCCACCGGCTACGACCTGCTGCTGGGCCGTACCGGACTGCTGTCCTTCGGACACGCCCTGTACTCGCGGCCGGCAGCTACGCCACCAACACCTTGATGATCGAGGCCGGGCTGCCGTTCGCCGTGTCCGCGGCGCTGGGGATCGGGTTCGGGATCGCGCTCAGCGCCCTGCTGGGTTCGGTCGCGCTGCGGGTCGGCGGGATCGCCTTCTCGATGGTCACGCTGGCCTTCGCCCAGGCCGGTTCGGTCCTGGTGGAGCGTGATCCGGGCGGTTTCACCGGCGGCGAGGAGGGGCGGGCGATCCCGGCCGACCGGCTGCCCGCCTCGCTGGCGGGCATCGGCAACACCGTCAACCTCTACTGGATCGCGCTGGCCTATCTGGTGGTGACCCTCGCCGTCGTGCACTGGGCGGTGCGTTCCCCCACCGGCCGGGTCTGGGAGGGCATCAAGGAGAACGAGCGCCGGGTGGAAGTCCTGGGCCTGCGGCCCTACGGCTTCAAGCTGACGGCGTTCGTGCTGGCCGGCACGCTGGCCGCGGCCGGCGGCGTCGTCCACCTGCTGCTGACCGGCGGCGCCACCCCGCAGACCACCACCTCCGACTTCACGCTGTCCCTGCTGGTGATGGTGGTCCTCGGCGGCTCCGGCTCCCGCTGGGGCCCGCTGATCGGCGGGGTGCTCTACACCTGGGCCGACCAGCGGCTCGGCGACCTGGCCGGCTCCGGTACGGTCGCGGGTCTGCCGGCGGCACTGCGGGTGCCGCTGTCCCAGCCGCTGTTCCTGCTCGGCACGCTGTTCGTGGTGGTGGTCTACGTCCTGCCCGGCGGGATCGTACGGCTGCCGGACCGGCTGAGGGCGGTGCGGCGCGCGGGCTGAGGCCGGCGCGGGCCCCATTCGGCGCGGCGGCCGACGCGGCCGCCGATACGGCGCGCACCGAGCCGGCCCGGGCCGGGCGTCTACCGGTCGCCGGCCAGCAGGTGCAGCCGCAGCGCGAGCTGGAGTTCCAGCGCGCGCTCCGGGTCGTTCCATCCCGCGCCCAGCAGCGCCTGGATCCGGTCCAGGCGCTGCACCACCGTGTTCACGTGCAGATGCAGCTCGTCCTTGGTGCGGGTCAGGGTGCCGCCGCAGGCGAAGTAGGCGCCCAAGGTGCGGACGAGTTCGGTGCCGCGCCGGGCGTCGTAGTCGAGCAGCGGGCCCAAGGTGGCGGTGACGAAGGAGCCCACATCCCGCTCGTTGCCCAGCAGCACGCCGAGAAAGCCGAGTTCCACCGCGCTGGCGCCGTCACCGGTCCGGCCGAGCGCCCGCAGCGCCCGCAGGCAGCGCAATGCCTCGGCGTGCGCGTCGGCGATGGCCTCGGGGCCGGACGCCGGTCCGCCGGCCGCCACCGTGACCGGGCCGCCGACCAGGTGGCCGAGCTGGGCGACCGCCGCCCGGGCGGCCCGGCCGGGCAGCGTCCCGTCGTACGGCAGCAGCAGCACCACGGTGCCGTGCTGCTCGCCGCTGATGCCGTCGCTGCCGAACAGATACTGTCCCGCCGCCCGGGACAGTTTGTCGTGGCCCGACCGCTGCCGGTCGGCGGCCTCGGCGACCAGCACCAGGCACGGCCGGCCCAGATCCACCCCCAGGCGCCGGCCGCGCACCACCAGCCCGGCCGGGTCGCGGCCCGGCGCGGTGAGCAGGTCGGTGATCAGCTCGCCGCGCACCCGGTTCTCGGTCTCCGCCACCGAGCGGCTGAGCAGCAGCAGGAGCGCGGTCACCACCCCGGCCCTTTCGAACAGCCGCCGGTCGGGGTCGTCGAGCCGGCCCCGCCCGTACAGCACCAGGCTGCCCAGCAGCTCCTGCCCGGCCAGCACCGCGCAGGTCCAGCGGCCGTCGCGCAGGACCGCGCGGGCCGCGGCATGCGAATCGGCGGCCGACTCGACCAGCGGGACGACGGCCGGGACCGGCCCGTCGAATGCCTCGCCGCGGCGGCCGACGGCGGCCAGCGTGCGGCCCTCGGGGTCGTGGATGGTGATCGCGCCGTCGAGCAGCCCGGCGACCGCGGCGGCCACCTCCGACAGGTCGCCGCCGCGCAGCACCAGATCGGTGAGCCGGTCGTGGGCCTCCTCGGCGCGCTGCATCGCGGCGGCGTGCTCCCGGATGACCGCGCCCGCCTCGGCGAGGTCGGTGATCGCCTTGGCACTGTCGATGGCGATGGCGGCGTGCGCGGCCAGCGAGCACAGCAGCGCCACCTCGTCCGGGGAGAAGGGCCGCGGGGTGCGGTCGGCGGCGAAGAGCACGCCGATCACGTCCCCGTCGGCGTCCGCTCTCCCGCGGGTGCCCAGCAGCAGCGGCACGCCGAGGATGCCGACCAGCCCCTCGTCGAGCACCCCCTCGTCGATCGAGCCGGTGTGCCGGAAGCGGTCGTCGCTGCGGTAGTCGGGGGTGGCGTACGGGCGGGCGGTCAGCGCGACCAGGCCGCCGAGACCGTCGCCGTAACTGAGCCGCAGCGTCTGGAAGAGGGGCGACACCGAGCCGTCGGTGACCCGCATGTAGGTGTCGCCCGCCTCGTCGTCGCGCAGCGTCAGGTACGCGGTATCGGTGCCGAGCAGGGACCTGGCCCGGCGCACGATCGACTGCAGTACGGCGTCCAGGTCGCGCAGCGCCGCCAGGTCCCCGGCAGTGTCGAAGAGCGCGGCGAGTTCGGTCTCCCGGCGGCGGTGCTGGCGCAGGGTCCGGCGCACCCGCAGGGCGGTCCCGGCGGCCTGCTCCAGTTCGGCGAGGTCGGCGGGGCTCGCGCCCCGGCTCCTGGCCTGGGCGGCGACCGCCCCGTACTCCTCGGCGGGCGCGTCCTCGGCGATGAGTTCGAGCAGTCGTCGCAGGTAGGGGGCTATGGGGGGCGGGGAATCGGTCATCATGGCCACCGTGCGGGAGATCGGAATCCGGGCGGGCGCCGGCGCTCCGGCGCCCGCCGGGGACAGGGGCTGCGCCGCGGTCCGGCGCCCCGCGCTTCGACGGGTCGGCGGCCTCCGCGCCCGCCGACCCTACCGAGCCGAACCCACCCGCGCACCGCCCCGGACACCACCACGATTCGGCCCGTCCGGCGCTTGAGGACAAACCCCGGACCGCCCCGGCCCACCACCCCATCAGCCCGTCCGGCGCTTGAGGACAAACCCCGAACCGCCCCGGCCCACCACCCATCCAGCCCGTCCGGCGCTTGAGGACACCGCTCCGGAGCCACCCCACCCCAAGGCACTATGTGCAACATGACTCTCCCCTCCGACGACCGCCCCCTCCCGCACCACCCCTTCGTCCGCCTCCGGCACGAACGCGTCGTGCTCGCGCGAATGCAGACCACGCAGGACCGGGTCGCGGACGCGATCACCGCCTTCGCGGGCACCATGGCCTTCGTCTATCTGCACGCGGTCTGGTTCGCCGGCTGGATCGCGGTGAACGAGGGGCTGCTCGGCCCGCGGGCGGTCTTCGACCGCTATCCGTTCGGCCTGCTGACCATGATCGTGAGCCTGGAGGCGATCTTCCTGTCCACCTTTGTGATGGTCAGCCAGAACCGGCAGTCGACCCGGGAGAACGTCCGGGCGGATCTGGACTTCGAGACCAATCTGCGGGCCGAGGTGTGGTCGGTGCACATAGGCAAGGCACTCGGTCTGGACCCGGAGCGGATCGAACGCCATGTCCAGGACGCCATCGACGACAGCCGGATCCGGCTGAGTGCCGGCGGCGCCGGCCTGCCGCGCACCCATTCCTGAAGGCCGAACGGCCTTGGGGCACCGCCCGCGGCCAAGCAGCGGGTGGGGATTGCGGTGCCCGGGGGCCGCGGAAGCCGATGAGGCAGGGCCGATGCGCCGGGATCGGCGGGGCGCGGCCACCGGAAACCGGTCATGCCGCAGGGTGGGGATAGTGCCGGACCGTGGCCGGGCGCGCGGGCCCGGCAGCGGCGCCGGGGCCGCCCGCCGCTGTCCCCCGCGCAGCCCGGCAGCAGGCTCCGAGAAGCTCCCCGAGGCAAGGAAAGGCTCGAAGAAATGGCTCACAGCGCTCCCGGCGGGACCCTGACACTCGCCGACGGCCTCACCATCAGCCGCATGGGCTACGGCGCCATGCAACTGGCCGGACCCAAGGTCTTCGGGCCGCCCAAGGACCGCGGCCAGGCGCTGGCGGTGCTGCGCGCGGCGGTGGACATGGGTGTCACCAACATCGACACGAGTGACTACTACGGACCCGCCGTCGTCAACGAGCTGATCAAGGAGGCGCTCCACCCCTATCCGGCCGGCCTGCACCTCGTCACCAAGGTCGGCGTGCAGCGCGGTCCGGACGGCAGCTGGCTGCCCTCGCTGGAGCCCGAGGCCCTGAAATCCGCCGTCCACGACAACCTCCGGCGGCTCGGTCTCGAAGCCCTCTCGCTGGTCAATCTGCGGGTCGGCTCGACCGGAGGCACCAATGACGAGTCGCTGGCCGAGCCGTTCACCGCCCTCGCCGAACTGCGGCAGCAGGGTCTGATCCGGCATCTCGGCCTCAGCGGGGTCTCGGACGCCCAGCTCACCGAGGCGCAGGCCATCGCGCCGGTGGTGAGCGTGCAGAACCTCTACAACCTCGCCAACCGGCAGGACGACGCCCTGGTGGACCGGTGCGAGGCCGAGAACATCGCCTTCGCCTCCTTCTTCCCGCTGGGCGGCTTCAGCCCGCTCCAGTCCGACGTGCTCACCGATGTGGCCGCCCGCGTCGGCGCTTCGACCCAGCAGGTGGCGCTGGCCTGGCTGCTGCAGCGCTCGGCCACCTCCGTCCTCATCCCGGGCACCTCGTCGGTGGCGCATCTGCGGGAGAACGTCGCCGCGGCGGATCTGGTGCTGCCGGACGAAGCGGTCGCGGAACTGGACGCCATCGGCGTGTAGTTCCGCGCCGGCCGGCGCCCGCGGTGCCGGACCTCGGCCCGGGGCCGGCCCGCGCGGACCGAGGACCTGGTCGGCCCGCGCGGACCGAGATCCTGGCCGGCCGGCGCGGACCGAGGGCCCGGCGACCCGAGGTCCTAGGCCGTGTCTGACAAATAGCGCCGTCCGCCCGCAGGGCGGGGCCCCGCGGCGTCTGGTGCGTGCGATCGCAAGGCGGTGGGGGCACCTCCCAGCGATAGCTGGGGGAGGGTGTCCTCGTAGTGGGCTACTCGGACGACTCCGACAACGCAGCGAGCGCGCGTGCCAGGCGTCGCGGGGCAGGCGGGATTTGTCAGACACGGCCTAGTGGGCCGTCCAGCCGCCGTCCAGCGGGAGGGAGGCGCCGGTGAGGTAGCCGGTGTCCGGGCCGCAGAACCACAGGGCCGCGGCGGCCACCTCGGCGGGCTCGATGAGGCGCTTGATCGCGGTCCGGTCCAGCATGATCCGCCGGACGACCTCCGACTCCGGGATGCCGTGGGTCAGCGCCTGGTCGGCGATCTGGTCCTCGACCAGCGGGGTGCGCACATAGCCGGGGCTGATGCAGTTGCTGGTCACCCCGTGTTCGGCGCCTTCGAGGGCGACGGCCTTGCTGAGTCCTTCCAGGGCGTGCTTGGCCGTGACGTAGGCGGACTTGTAGGGGCTGGCCCGCAGGCCGTGCACCGAGGAGATGTTGACGACGCGGCCCCAGCCGCCGGCGTACATGTGCGGCAGCGTGCGCCGCAGGATCCGGAACGGTGCCTCGACCATCACCTTCTGGATGAGCACGAAGCGCTCGGGCGGGAACTCGTGCAGGGGCGCGACATGCTGCAGTCCGGCGTTGTTGACCACGATGTCGGCGTCGGCGGGCAGCGCGTCCACCGCGTCGGCGTCGGACAGGTCCACGACCAGGCAGGTGCCCCCGATCTCGGCCGCGACCTGCCGGGCGGCGTCCGCGGCGCGGTCCACCACGTAGACGGCCGCCCCGGCCCGGGCCAGGGCCACCGCGCAGGCCCGGCCGAT
>NZ_FMCH01000663.1 GCF_900091855.1 Streptomyces sp. DvalAA-14 | reverse complement strand
AGGTCCTTCCTCGGCGCCGACGGCACCCTGGTGCTGGACGGCGGGCTGTCCAACCAGCTCGCCGCCCAGGGGTGCGACCTGTCCGACGCGCTCTGGTCGGCCCGGCTGCTCGCCGACGCCCCGGAGCACATCGAGGCAGCCCACACCGCGTACCTGCGGGCGGGGGCGCGGGTACTGATCACCGCCAGTTATCAGGCGACCTACGAGGGCTTCGCGCGGCGCGGGATCGGCCGGCCGGAGGCGTCGCGGCTGCTGCGTCACAGTGTGGAGCTGGCCCGGCGGGCGGCGGCGGGGCAGCCCGGGGTGCGGGTGGCGGCCTCGGTCGGCCCCTACGGGGCGATGCTCGCGGACGGCAGCGAATACCGGGGGCGGTACGGCAGGTCGGTGGCGGAGCTGGCCCGTTTCCACCGGCCGCGGATCGAGACGCTGGCGGCGGCCCGGCCGGACGTGCTGGCGCTGGAGACCGTGCCGGACACCGACGAGGCCGAGGCGATGCTGCGGGCCGCCGAGGGCACGGGTGTGCCGGTGTGGCTCTCCTACACCGTCGCCGGCGACCGTACCCGGGCCGGCCAGCCGCTGCGTGACGCCTTCGCGCTGGCGGCCGGCCGGGACCAGGTGATCGCGGTCGGCGTCAACTGCTGCGCCCCCGAGGACGCCGAGCACGCGGTGGAGGTGGCGGCGGCGGCCACCGGCAAACCAGTCGTGGTCTACCCGAACAGCGGCGAGCGCTGGGACGCCGAAGGGCGCCGCTGGCAGGGCGGTTCGGTGTTCGACCCGGGGCAGGCGCTGCGCTGGCAGGCCGCCGGGGCCCGGCTGATCGGGGGCTGCTGCCGGGTCGGCCCCGCCGGTATCGCGGCGGTCGCGGCGGCGCTGCGCGGGTGACCCGGGAGCGGTCCGCCGTCGGCCGGCCGTGCCGGAGAAAACCGTTGTCGGCCGGAAAGCCGGGCAAGGGATACTCAGCCGGTGTTCCTCACGATATCCACCACCGACAGCGCCGAGGGTCCCGCGACGGACCTGGGCTTCCTGCTGCACAAGCACCCCGACAAGGCCCAGGTCTTCTCGACCTCCTACGGCGACGCCCACGTCTTCTACCCGGAGGCGACCGCCGAGCGCACCACGGCGGCGCTGCTGCTGGAGGTCGATCCGCCCGCGCTGGTGCGGCGGGGGCGGGCGAAGGACCGGGGCGGGGCGCCCGACGCGGCGCTGGGCGCCTATGTGAACGACCGGCCGTACGCCGCGTCGTCGCTGCTGGCCGTCGCCCTGCGGACGGTGTTCTCCACCGCGATGCGCGGCGAGTGCCGCAGCCACCCC
This sequence comes from Streptomyces sp. DvalAA-14, assembly GCF_900091855.1. Taxonomy (GTDB): domain Bacteria; phylum Actinomycetota; class Actinomycetes; order Streptomycetales; family Streptomycetaceae; genus Actinacidiphila. Next base: position 3,170 of record NZ_FMCH01000663.1, on the reverse strand, counting down.
GAACGGGCCGCGGCTCCGCTGCCGTTGCGGATCGAGGTGCCCGCGGTGCCGGCCCGCGGCGGCCCCGCGCTGGTCGCCGGGCTCTTCGAGCCGCTCGGCTGGCAGGTGGGCGCGCGGCCTCTCGCGCTGGACCGGCACTTCCCGCAGTGGGGGGAGTCGCGGTATGTGGCCCTGACGCTCCAGGGGGAGTTGCGGCTGTCCGACGCGCTGCGGCAGCTGTACGTGCTGCTGCCGGTGCTGGACGACGCCAAGCACTACTGGGTGTCGGCGGACGAGGTGGACAAGCTGCTGCGGGCCGGTGAGGGCTGGCTGGCGCACCACCCCGAGCAGAAGCTGATCACCAGCCGCTATCTGGCCCGCCGCTGGTCGCTGACCCGCGAGGCGATGGAGCGGCTGGAGCTGGCCCGGCTGGCGGACGCCGACGACGTGGAGGTCGAGGAGATCGACAACGCGGTCGCCGCCGAGGCGCCGGAGGAGGCCGAGGAGCCGCCGACCCCGCTGGCCGTCCGGCGACGCGAGGCGATCCTGGCCGCGCTGCGCGCCGCGGGCGCCGCGCGGGTGCTCGACCTGGGCTGCGGGCAGGGGCAGTTGGTCGCGGCGCTGCTCAAGGAGCCGCGCTTCACCGAGATCGTCGGGGTGGACGTGTCGGTCCGGGCGCTGGACATCGCGGCCCGCAGGCTGCGGCTGGACCGGATGGGCGAGCGGCAGGCCGGCCGGGTCGCCCTCTTCCAGGGCTCGCTCGCCTACACCGACTCCCGGTTGAAGGGCTACGACGCGGCCGTGTTGAGCGAGGTCGTCGAGCATCTCGACCTGCCGCGGCTGCCCGCACTGGAATACGCGGTCTTCGGCGCCGCCCGGCCGGGCACGGTGGTGGTGACCACACCGAACGTCGAGTACAACGTGCGCTGGGAGACCTTGCCCGCCGGGCATGTCCGGCACGCCGACCACCGTTTCGAATGGAACCGGGCCGAGTTCGCCGCGTGGGCCCGGGCAGTGGCCGCCCGGTACGGCTACGAGGTGGCCTTCGCCCCGGTCGGCCCGGACGACCCGGAGGTCGGCCCGCCGACCCAGCTGGCCGTGTTCACCCGGCTCGCCGGGGCCGGGGCCCGCGGGAACCCGACCGCCCCCGCCACCCCCGCCCCGGTCCCGAGCACCCCCGCTCCGACCACCCCGACTCCGAAGGAGGAGGCAGCCGCATGAACGAGCAGCCAGCACGGACCGACCGGACCGACCGCGGCACCGGCGGCGCCGCCTCCCGCACCCTGCCCGTCACCGACCTCTCGCTGGTCGTGCTGATCGGCGCCAGCGGCTCCGGCAAGTCCACCTTCGCCGCCCGGCATTTCAAGCCCACCGAGGTGCTCTCCTCCGACTTCTGCCGCGGCCTGGTCAGTGACGACACCAACGACCAGAGCGCGACCGCCGACGCCTTCGACGTGCTGCACTACATCGCCGGCAAGCGGCTGGCCGCCGGCCGCCGCACCGTCGTGGACGCCACCAGCGTGCAGTCCGAGAGCCGCAAGCAGCTGATCGCGCTGGCCCGCCAGTACGACGTGCTGCCCATCGCCATCGTGCTGGACGTCCCCGAGCAGGTCTGCGTCGAGCGCAACGCGGCCCGCCCCGACCGGGCCGCGCTGCCCCGCCATGTCGTCCAGCGCCACCAGCGCGAGCTGCGCCGCTCCCTCAAGGGCCTGGAGCGCGAGGGCTTCCGCAAGGTGCACGTCCTGCGCGGCGTCGCGGAGATCGACGCGGCCGAGATCGTCACCGAGCGCCGCTACAACGACCTGACCCACCTCACCGGGCCGTTCGACATCATCGGCGACGTGCACGGCTGCTCCAACGAACTGGAGACGCTGCTGGCCGAACTCGGATACCGGGACGGGGCGCACCCGCAGGGCCGTACCGCGGTGTTCGTCGGCGACCTGGTGGACCGCGGCCCGGACAGTCCCGGCGTGCTGCGCCGGGTGATGGGCATGGTGGAGGCCGGCACCGCGCTGTGCGTGCCGGGCAACCACGAGAACAAGCTGGGCCGCTACCTGAAGGGCCGCCAGGTCCAGCACACCCACGGCCTGGCCGAGACCATCGAGCAGCTGGACAAGGAGGACGAGCGCGACCCGGAGTTCCGCGAGAAGGTCCGGCGGTTCATCGACGGGCTGGTCAGCCACTACGTGCTCGACGGCGGCAAGCTGGTGGTCTGCCACGCCGGGCTGCCGGAGAAGTACCACGGCCGCACCTCCGGCCGGGTCCGCTCGCACGCCCTCTACGGCGACACCACCGGCGAGACCGACGAGTTCGGCCTGCCGGTCCGCTACCCCTGGGCCGAGGACTACCGGGGGCGCGCGGCGGTCGTCTACGGCCACACCCCGGTGCCCACCACCTCCTGGATCAACAACACCCTCTGCCTCGACACCGGCGCGGTCTTCGGCGGCAGGATGACGGCGCTGCGCTGGCCGGAGCGCGAGATCGTCGACGTACCGGCCGAGCGCGTCTGGTACGAGCCCGCCAAGCCGCTGGCCACAGACGCGCCGGGCGGGCAGGACGGCCGTCCGCTGGACCTCGGCGACGTGGCGGGCCGCCGTACCGTCGAGACCGGCCTGATGGGGCGGCTGGCGGTACGGGAGGAGAACGCCGCCGCCGCGCTCGAGGTGATGAGCCGCTTCGCGGTCGACCCGCGGCTGCTCGGGTATCTGCCGCCCACCATGTCCCCGTGCGCGACCTCGGCCCGGGACGGCTACCTCGAGCACCCCGAGGACGCCTTCGCCGCGTTCCGGGACGACGGTGTGCGCCAGGTCGTGTGCGAGGAGAAGCACATGGGCTCGCGCGCGGTCGCCCTGGTCTGCCGCGACGAGGCGGCCGCCGAGGCCCGGTTCGGCGTCGCCGGGGTGACCGGGTCGCTGCACACGCGTACCGGACGCCCGTTCTTCGACGACCCGGCCGTCACCGGTCAGGTGCTGGCCCGGCTGCGGGACGCGGTGTCCGCGGCGGGCCTGTGGGACGAGCTCGGTACCGACTGGCTGCTGCTCGACGCCGAGCTGCTGCCCTGGTCGCTGAAGGCGTCCGGTCTGCTGCGCAAGCAGTACGCCGCGGTGGGCGCCGCGGCCGGCGCCGCCTTCCCGCCGGCCCTGGCCGCGCTGGAGGCCGCCGCGGCCCGCGGCGCCGACGTGTCCGCCACC
>NZ_FMCH01000390.1 GCF_900091855.1 Streptomyces sp. DvalAA-14 | reverse complement strand
CCAGCACGGCGCCCCGGGCGGTCCGCTGGGCCCGGCGGGAGACACCGGCGCTCAGTCCGACCGCACCGGCACCCCGGCAGGTGGCGGCCAACCCGCCCTCCCCCCGGCCGCATCCGCCCCGCCGACCGGGCCCGGCGGCACCGGCCGCCGCGCCCGCCGCGCCCTCGAACCGGCCGCACCCGACAACAGCCCCGCGGCCGACAACAGCCCCGTCCCCGTACCGCCGCAGGCCCCGCATCCGGCGCAGGCCGGCCCCCAGCAATCGCCCCAGGCCGCCGGCGGCCTCTCCACTTGGCCCGTGCCCGGTTCGATCGGCCCCGAACAGCCCGCGGGTCCGCCGGCGCTGCCCCGACAGTCCTCCTGGCCGCAGATCGCCCCCTCGACGGCCCCGAACCCGGCGTCCGCGGCGACCGCGGCCGGCCCCGCCCACGGGCTCGACGCGCTCAACACGCCCGCCATGTCCAACTCCCCCGACGCGGAGAATCCGGCCGATCCCTCGCACCCGGGCACGAACCCCAACGGCGTCGCCGACCCGGGTACGCCGACCCGCTCCCAGGACCCGTCCCACCAGAGCCACGGCCGTGCCATAAGCGTCCGCACGCTCGGCCAGGGCGTCCCCTTCGCGATGGAACCGCACTCCTCGCAGCCGCAGACGCCCACCCAGTCCGTCCAGGCCCAGAACCCGCAGGGCCTGCCGGCCCAGGTCGCGGCGGGTGGTTCGGGGCGCCGCCGGCGGCTCGCCCCGCCGCAGAACAGCCAGCCGCAGCAGAGCCACATCCTGCCGCAGGTGCCGAGCCGGCTGCCGAGCCAGGCGTCATCGAGCCAGATGCCCCATCAGCTGCAGAACCAGGCGCCCAACCAGGCACCGAATCAGGCACCGAATCAGGCAGCGGCCCAGATCCCGAGCCAGGCCGACGCCTCGGGCCCGGGCGGTGAGGCGCAGGCGCGGCAGCATCCGCAGGCGGACCCGGACAGCGGCCAGCTGCCGGCCCGCAAGCCGGACGCGCCACAGCAAGCACAGGCACCGCAGCAACCACACCAGCCGCAACCCCCCCATCACGCCCAGCACGCCCAGCAAGCCCAGCAGCAAATGCGGCAGCAGCCCGCGCCGCCCACCCAGGAGGCCGGGCCGCACCACTCCCTCGCGCCGCAGCCGGGCCCGGCCCGGGCCCCGCTCCCTCCGCACGCGCCCGGTCGTTCCTACGCGATAGGCGCCCCCGCGGAAGGCGCCGCCGAGGGCCCGGAGCCGCTGGACGGTCCGAACGGTGCCGTGGATGTCACCGACGTGACCGACGACCACCAGGAGGAGCTGCTCGACGAGCCGCGCCGCCTGCTGGTGTGGCCCGAGCCGGACATCTCCACCCGCCAGGCGCTGACCGACCGGGGCTACCGTCCGGTGATCGTACGATCGCGCGAAGAAGTCGACGCGCAGATCGCCGAACCGCCGGCCGCGCTCTTCGTGGACCCGCTGACCGGCCCGATCACCCGTACCGCGCTGCAGTCGCTGCGGCAGGCCGCGGCCGCGGCGGACGTACCGGTGCTGGTGACGGCGGGCCTCGGCCAGGCCACGCGCGAGGCCGCGTACGGCGCCGACCCGGCCGTCCTGCTCAAGGCCCTCGCGCCGCGCGACAGCGAGCAGCATCCGCCGCGCGTCCTGCTGGTGGAGAGTCACGAACCGATAGCGCAGGCGTTCGCCGCGACCCTGGAGCGGCGCGGCATGCAGGTCACGCACGCCGATTCCGAGTCCGACGCGATGACGAAGGCCGCGCAGGTCCACCCGAATCTGGTGGTGATGGACCTGATGCTGATCCGGCGCCGCCGGCAGGGCATCGTGGACTGGCTGCGCGGCAACGGCCGGCTCAACAACACGCCGCTGGTCGTCTACACCTCCGCCGACATCGACCCGGCCGAGCTGCCCCGGCTCGCCTCCGGCGAAACGGTGCTGTTCCTCGCCGAGCGTTCGACGAGTACGGACGTGCAGTCCCGGATCGTGGACCTGCTCGGCAAGATCGGCGCCTGAGGCACCCGAGGCACTTTCGGCGCCCGAGCTACCGGAGATATCCGCGGCGCCCGGTCCTCGACGGCCGCGCTCAGGAGGGGCCGGTGGGCGCTGCCGCGCACCGGCCACCCGGCCGCCACCCCTCAGAGCGTGGTGACGTCCAACTCCCCGTTGGCGTAGGCCTTCCGGATCACCTTCTTGTCGAACTTCCCGACGCTCGTCTTCGGCACCGCCGCCACGATCGCCCACCGCTCCGGCAGCTGCCAGCGGGCGATCCGGTCCGCCAGGAAGGCGAGCAGGTCCGCGTAGCCGGTGGTCGCGCCCTCGCGCAGGACGACGGTCGCCAGCGGGCGCTCCCCCCAGCGCTCGTCGGGCACCGCGACCACCGCCGCCTCGGTCACGTCCGGGTGCGCCATCAGGTGGTTCTCCAGCTCGACCGAGGAGATCCACTCGCCGCCCGACTTGATGACGTCCTTGGCACGGTCGGTGAGGGTGAGGTAGCCGTCGTCGGATATCACCCCGACATCACCGGTGCGCAGCCAGCCGTCCGGGCTGAACTTGTCCTCCGGCCGCAGCGGTTCCTCGCCCGCGCCGCCGTAGTAGGCGGCGGCGATCCACGGGCCGCGCACCTCCAGCTCACCGGCCGACTCCCCGTCCCACGGCATCACCGCGCCGTCCGGGCCGATCAGCCGGGGCTCGACGGAGGCGGGGAAGCGGCCCTGCGTGATGCGGTACGCCCACTCCTCCTCGCCGCTGACGCCGGCGGGCGACTGGGCGACGGTGCCGAGCGGGGAGGTCTCGGTCATCCCCCAGGCATGGCAGAGCCGCACGCCGAGTTGCTCGTCGAAAGCCTTCATCAGGGCCGGCGGGCAGGCCGAACCGCCGATGGTGACCTGCCTGAGCGAGCTGACGTCCCGGGGCTTGGCGGTGAGTTCGGCGAGCAGGCCCTGCCAGATGGTGGGCACCGCGGCGGCGTGCGTGGGGCGTTCGCTCTCGATCATCTCGGCGAGCGGCCCGGGCTGCAGGAAGCGGTCCGGCATCAGCAGATTGATCCCGGACATGAAGGCGGCGTGCGGCAGCCCCCAGGCGTTGACATGGAACATCGGCACGACCGGCAGTGAGAGGTCGTGCGAGCTCAGGCCCATGGACTCGGTCGTGTTGACCTGCAGCGAATGCAGATAGACCGAGCGGTGCGAGAAGACGACGCCCTTGGGGTCGCCGGTGGTGCCGGAGGTGTAGCACATGGCCGCGGCCTCGCGTTCGTCCAGCTCGGGCCAGTCGTACGTGGCCGGGCGGCCGTCCAGCAGCGCCTCGTACTCGTGCACGACGGGCCGGCACTCGTCGAGCAGCGTGAGGTCACCGGGCCCGACGACGACCAGGTGCTCGACGGACTCCAGCCGGGGGAGCAGCGGGGCGAGCAGGGGCAGCAGCGTGCCGTTGACCAGGATGACGCGGTCGGCGGCATGGTTGACGATCCAGACCAGCTGATCCGTGGGCAACCGCAGGTTCAAGGTGTGCAGCACGGCGCCCATGGCGGGAATGGCGAGGTAGGCCTCCATGTGCTCGCCGTTGTTCCACATCAGGGTGCCGACCCGGTCGCCGCGGTCGATACCCAGCTCGTCGCGCAGCGCGTTCGCGAGCCGGATCGAGCGCTCGCCGATCTCCCGGAAGGTGCGGCGCCTGGGCTCGCCCTCCCCGGTCCAGGTGGTGACCGTGGATCGGCCGTGCACCTGCGCTCCGTGCACCAGAATCCGGGTGACGGTCAGCGGAACATCCTGCATGGTGCTCAGCACACGGGCCTCCGGCGGCATCGACGAGGTCGGTTGCTCGTGATTCTGCTGGCATACCACTTGGTATGTCACTACCCCCGCGTTACCTTCCGCAGCGGCGGTCGGGGGTGGGGGCGGCGGGCGGCGATCCGGGACCGCCGGCCGGGGTCTCGCGGGCGGCGTTTCGCGGCGGGTGGTCGTGGCCCTCTGCCTGCGGGCGGCGGCTCAGGCCGCGGTCAGTTCCGCATCGGCCGCAGCATCCTCGGCCGGCGCGGCCACCTCGCCGCGCAGCAGGGCCAGTTCCGGATCCCCGCGCAGCTTGCCCAGCGCCCGCGACACCGCGCTCTTGACCGTGCCGACCGAGACGCCGAGCTGCTCGGCGGTCTGCACCTCGCTCATGTCCTCGAAGTAGCGCAGGACGACCATCGCCCGCTGCCGCGGTGGGAGCCGGGTGATGGCGCGCAGCAGGGCGTCGCGCTGGGCCTGCTGCTCGGTGAGGTCGGGACCGGTACCGGCCGGCTCCGGCAGCTCGTCGGTGCTGAACTCGTCCACCTTGCGCTTGCGCCACTGCGAGGTCCGGGTGTTGACCAGGGTCCGGCGGACATAGCCGTCGACGGCCCGGTGGTCGTCGATGCGGTCCCAGGCCAGATAGGTCTTGGTCAGCGCGGTCTGCAGCAAATCCTCGGCGTCGGCGGGGTTGGGAGTCAGGGAGCGCGCGGTGCGCAGCAGCGTCGGGCCCTTGGTGCGGACATAGGCCGTGAACTGCGTCGTATTGGCGCTGGTGCACACAGGCGTGGTCATGGCTCCACGCTAGGAGCACAGCCGGGTCGCGCGGATCGGCCGGAGGTGCCGACCACGGATCACTCTCAGGTCGTAGGCCGGGGGCCTTCCCCACCTTCCAGGGTCGGAGCCCGGGGGTGGTGTCCCGCAGGGGATGCACCTGGTGTGACGCCCGGCGCACTCCCTGTGGTGCGCGGTACGGGTCAGCCCACCACGGCGACGGGCGCGTCGAGCAGGTCGCGGTCGATGTTCAGCGACTTGCCACCGTACGTCTCGGTGACGCTGCCGTGGTACTGGTGGATCCGGGCGTGCGGGGTCCACGCGTCGGCGGCCAGCGACGGCTCGTCGACCAGGCTCGCCGGCACGCCCCAGCGGCCGAACCAGATCGCGTCCGGCAGATCCGCGGCCCCCGCGCGGCGGGCGCTCTCCAGATGGGTGACGCCGGAGTCCGCGCTGCTGTAGAAGCCGGAGAGGTAGCCGGCCGCCCGCAGCGCCCGGTCCCATGCCTGGATATACGTCAAGGTGGCCGCCTTGCAGGCGGTGTCGGTGATGTCGTACGCCTCCATGTCGAGGTAGAGCGCGCTGCCCGGATCGAGGCCGAGTGCCCCGGCGGCGCGGACGGCGTCCGCACCTTCGGAGGTGCCTTGGGCGGCGGGATTCTTGGTGTCGATGAGGTAGGGGTTCTTGTTGGTGCCCTCGACGCAAGGGCTCTGCGAGCCGACGTAGATCGGCAGCAGACTCCAGCCCGACGCGGTGGTCTGCCGCACCCAGTCCGGGGTGAGGTTGGCCTGGGTCGAGCAGGCGCGGGCCCGGCCGCCGAAGTAGATGCCGGCCGCGCCGTAGGAGGAGTGGGTGCGCCAGGCGTCCATGGTGGCGAGGTCAGGGGCCTGGCAGGTGTCGAATCCGTTGCCGCTGAAGACGCGGGGGGCGGGATCGGCGGCAGGGGTGGCGTGGGCGGCAGCAGCGGCGTCCCCGACCTCGGCGACGTCGGCGCCACCGTCACCGTCGTCGCCGGCATCAACGGCGTCATCGGCGCCAGGGGTGATCGTGGCGGTATCCCCCGCGGCGCCTTTCGGCGGGCGGGGCGTCGCCGAGGTCGCCGCGCCGGCCGGCAGCAGCAGCCCGGCCAGCGTGAGCGCACAGGTAAGAACATAAGGAATAAATGTATTTTTCAGCGTCATTCCGTGAGTGAACGACGGTGCGGGCGCCGTTCGACGGAGACACGCCGCCACCCACTCGTCTGCCGTACGGCTGGTCCGGCAGCATGGAGGGGCTCGCGGCGGCTTCACCTCGGCGGACCAGGGGCCGGTCCGGCGCGGTGAAACTTTGTCCACAGCCTGTGGACAGAACTCCCGGCTCGTCCTTCTCCTCTCGGGCTTCCCCTGCTGGCCCCCTCCGGGCCCCACTCCGGACCTTCGCCCCGGACCCGCGGACCCCCGGACCCCCTCGGACCCCCGCCCCGGAAACGCCGGGCGCGCGGCCGCATTCTCATGCCACCGCGCGTCCGCCGCTCCGCGCCACCGCCCCAGGCAGGTGACACGGCGTCACGTCACCGAACCCTTGCCACCGGGCCCGGCGTCGTCACCAGAGCTGCGCGAAGTGGATGTTGATGTTCTCCTGGTCGATGGAGGTGTAGCCGGAGCCGACCACGCTCGCGGTGTTGTTCTGGTTCGAGGCTCCGGCCCCGGTTGCGGCCTGCTGGGTCGTCGTCACGTTCCCGAAGTTGTGGCCGCCGACGTTGCCGCCGGAATTGCTCACCACCGTCGCATTCGAGTGCCGGCCCGCGAAAGCGCCGTCGTCGGCCGAAGCAGTGCCTGCGAACAGCACCGCCGCGAGGGGCAGTGCCGCGACGGCGGCCAGGACACGGGCGGTACGGATGCTTGCCATGGTGTTCCCTCCCAGGAAACAGACTCTTGTGCTGTCCGGCGGGCGGTTGGCCGACCGCTCCACCGTCGTTCATTCGGCGTCGCCAGGAAGAGAATTGCCCACCACGACCGGCCCGAATACCCCCGCATGATCCTTTTAGCTCGCAAGCGTGACGATCTGTCGATAAACCCACTGACCGCCCGTTTCCGGGTGATTGCACCAACACGCCCTCGATGCGGGCCGACGTCCGTGGTCACCGCCGCCATCGCGGGCGTAAATTATGACCTTATGACCGAATCGTTGGCATTCGATGTCCATGGCTCGGGGCCCGGCCTCGTCCTGCTCCACGGCACAGGCAGTAGCGGTCTCCGCACCTGGAACACGATCCTGGGAGGCCTCGCCGCCCAACACACCGTCGTCCTTCCCAACCTGCCCGGCTCCGGCGGCAGCCCCCTGCCGGCGGCCGGCACCTCCCTCGATCTGGACGTCGTCGCTGATCAGGTGGTCTCCGCGGCGCGCAACGCGGGCCTGGAGCGGTTCGCCCTGGCGGGCGCGTCCCTCGGCGGCGCGCTCGCCGTGCGCGCCGCCATCCGCCACCCCGAGTTCGTCACGCGCCTGATCACGGTTGCTGGCTTCGCCCGTCCGCGCCCCACCTTGCGGCTGAACCTCCAACTGCTGGCCTCGATGTACACCAGGGGAGACGACGACGCGAGCAGGCTGATCACCTCGCTCTCCTTCGCCGAGGACTATCTCGACGCGCTGCCCGAGGGCGCCCTCCAGCAGGTGCTGCGGCAGATCGGCGAGCTGCGACCGGAACTCGGCACCACCGCCCAGATCGAACTCGCCCTGAGCATCGACGTACGCGACGACCTGCCCCGCCTCCGCGTACCGACGCTGGTGCTCACGGCCACCGGCGACCGCTTCGTGGCGCCCGCGCACGCGTACGAGATCGCCGCGGCGGTCCCCGACGGCCGGCTCGTGGAGATCCCGGGCGGCCACGCGGCGCACGTCGAGGACCCCACCCGGTCGTTGTCGGAGCTGCTGACCTTCCTGGCGGAGGGCGAGTGACGGCCGGCCGCGCCGCTGTTCCGGGCCACGTACGGCAGGACGGCGGGCAGGGCAGCGGGTACGCGGTCGACCCGCAGGGGACCGCCCTGACGTCGAGAACGCACAGGCGAAGGGCCCGACCGCGAGGCGGTCGGGCCCTTCGTCGTCACTGCCGGTCAGTCACCGTGACCGAACGGCCGTCCGGCCCGGGAGCCGTAAAGCCGTGAAGCCAGGCGGGCTGACGCCTGTCGGCGACGCGTACTGGTTGCGGTGCGGTCAGTTCGTCGTACGGCGAGGCCCGTCCAGCGGGTGCCGGCCGGGAATCACCGTGGGCGCCGAGCTGAGGCCGCCGCCCGGCGTGGCCGCAGGAGCGGCGAACGTCGGCGCGATGGTCGCGGCGCGGGCCGAGGCCTTCGCCGTCGGGGTGGCAGCCGGCGGAATGCCGCCCGCCGCCCAGTCGGTGTCGACCCACGAGGTGCCGAGGGCGACCGCGTTGGCCAGGTCGGTGCGCATGTTCAGCGGGTACGAGGTGTTCGGCCCGAACATCTGGACGTTCTGCACACTCGCCGACTCCTGCGTCAGATACGCCTTGGTGGAGGGAGTCAGCAGCGCCTCGGTGGACCACAGAATCGGTCCGTAGGTGGCGTTGACCGCGTCACCCACCGCCGCGTTCTGCCAGGTCCAGGTGTCCTGGACGGTCGCCACGCCCGGGGCCGCCCACCAGAACTGCGCCAGGTCGACTGCCGTCTTGTCGGACGAGCCGCCGTCGATCGCCCAGTAGTTCCAGTCCTTCTTCAACGGCGTCTTGAGCAGGGTCACTTCGGCGTTGTGCCCGACCGTCACCAGGTTGGTCTTGCTGGGGTTCAGCGCGTTGAGGAAGTTGGTGATCGAACTGGTCGGCGTGGTGCCGCGCGTGAGCAGCACCACTCCCAGGCCGTGGTAACCCAGCGCGCCCGCGGCGGCGGAGGCCGACATCGGGTCGTGGAAGTCGTTGCCGTCCGCGACAAAGACCCATTCGGGGGCCCGGGTGATCTGCTGGGCCACCCGCACCGACACCGACGCGAGGTCCGAGCCGCCGAGCCGCACGATTTTGTAGCCCAGCGCGGCCACCTTGTTGACCTCGGCGCTGCTGATCAGGTTGGTACCGCCGATCACATAGACGGTGCCGCCCTTCGGCAGGGTGCGCTTCAGCTCGGCGGACGCGGTCGAGTCCAGCGAGTTGGCCGAGGTCATGAGGACCGGGCCCTGCTTCTCGGCGGCGAGCGAGATCGCCGGCGAGGAGTAGATCGTGTTGCCCTTGTTGATCAGGACCGCCGACTTGGCCGGGAGCAGCCCCGGCACGTGCGCCTTGCCGACGGTGTCGAACGCCCAGCGCGACGCGGCCTGGTCGACGGTGACCGCCCCGGTGCCGTACACCCGGGAGAAGATGTTCTTGCGCAGCGGCTGCCACGACGGGTTCATGCCGGTGGTGCTGACCGTGCTGACCGAGCCGTCGGACAGCGTGACCAGCTCGACGGTGGTGCTGCTGTCCCCGGCGACGTCGTAGGCGATCCGGCCGCCGTCCGGGTCCCAGGTCGGGTGCAGGTGGTCGGCCGCGGTGGTCGTCACCTGGGTGACAGCTGTGCCGTCCGCCTTCGCGGTGAAGATCTGTCGGTGGCCGTCCACCACCCGGACGAAGGCCAGCTGACTGCCGTCGGCCGAGTACACCGGGGACGAGGCGTTGGTGATCGTCTTCACCAGGGTGTCGGCGGTCGGGTCGTACGTCCATACGTCCGGTGCGGCGTCGCTGCCCGTCGCGACCCGGTCGAAGGCGACCTGGCCGGTCGGGCTCGTCGTCGGGTTGTCGTCCCAGACGCCGGCCGGGTACTTGGCGCCGGTGAGCAGCGGCTGCGAGGCGAAGGAGCCGTCGGACGGACCGTAGGACAGCTCACCGCCCGAGCCGGAGATGACGTAGCTGCCGTCGAACCAGTAGACGGGACCGGTGAAGCCCGGGCCCTGGGCGCCGCCGTTCGCACCGGGCAGCTTGATCAGCGACGAGTCGCCGGTCGTCCGCCCGGTGACCAGCTGCTCGTTCGAGCCGGCCACCACCCGGGTGCCGTCGGGCGCCCAGCCCGCGGTGATGCCGTTGTCGGCGATGGAGGGCACCGAGGTGAGTCCGGTGCCGTCCGGCTTGACCGTGTACAGGTGCGAGCCGGAGCCGCCGGACAGGGCGATCACTCCGCCCTTCGCGCTGATCGTCGTCGCTCCGGCACTGGGCATGGTGACGGCGAGCGCGCCGGCCGCCAATGAGGCGACCGAGATGAGCGCCGCAAGGTTGCGGCGCGAGGTTGTCTTCAAGCAAACCCCCCACAGGTTTCGAGACTGATGTGCCGCCGGGACGCTGACCCCTGCCACCCCCGTGGTCCCGTAGTTCGGCCGCCGAAGTATATGCGGCAGGGGTGACAACGATCGAAACAATTACGGTCCGATTCCGGCGGCGAGGGACTCGCGCGGTTGCCGCGGCGCTCGGCCGGCCGACGTGCACACGGAGGGTGTTCACGCCGGGACGCAGAGCGATACCGCCGTCGCCTCACCCGTGCCGACTGCCCGAGATCGAGCCGCTGTGCGCATGCATCCGATCACATCGGTGTCTACGCTGGAATGGAGTGAAATGCACCCAAATGGGTCAAGCACGACGAGGAGGCGAACGAGTGATGGCGAAGGTCCTTTTCATAGTGAGCGGAGCGACGTACTGGGTCCTGCAGGACGGCACCAGGTACGCGACCGGTTACTGGGCGGAGGAGTTCGCGAACCCGTACAAGGAGCTCACCGACGCCGGCCACGAGGTCGTGGTGGCGACGCCCGGGGGCGCCATCCCGAACGTCGACATGATGAGCCTGCGCCCCGCCATGGCAGGCGGCGAGAAAGGCGCCTTCGAGCTGGAGCGCATCATCCGCGACGCGGAGGTGATGCGCCGGCCGCTCGAGCTGGCCGACGTGCGCCTCGAGGACTACGACGCGGTCTATCTGCCGGGCGGCCACGGCCCGATGTCGGACCTCGCGTTCGACGCCGACGCGGGCCGGCTCCTCACCGCCCAGCTCGAATCCGGCAACCCGCTCGCGATCGTCTGCCACGGCCCGGCCGCGATGCTGGCCACCCGGATCCACGGCGAGTCGCCCTTCAAGGGCTACAAGGTCACCGGCTTCACCAACGAGGAGGAAGAGGCCGTCGGCCTGGCCCCCAAGGCAACCTGGCTGCTGGAGACCGACCTCAAGGAGAAGGTCGGCGTCGACTACAGCCGCGGCCCGATCTGGGAGCCGTACCTGGTGGAGGACCGCAACCTCATCACCGGGCAGAACCCCCACTCCGCGGCGGTGCTGGGCGAGAAGCTGCTGCAGGTCCTGGCGTGAGGACGATTGCCGAAGCTCCGGCCTGGGCGGCCGGGACGATGTGGGCCGGCCGACCGGCCGGCCCTCACCGAGCGGCCTGAGAGGTCGGAACCGTCCGAGCCGCCTGAGCCGAAAGGTGCGGGAGCGCCCTTCGGCGGGGCGGGGGCGGGCCGATGAATTCAAGCTGAAGACAAGCGGACCGTCTGCGTCCGGCCCCGACACCAACTGCCCGGATCGCGGCCGCTGACAGGCTTCCTCATAGCTGCAGTCGGTCGCTATCGCTTCGAGCCGGGCCATGGCAACCACCGGGTCGATCCCTTTCAGGGACACCGCGTCGAGCGCGGCCCGACCGGGCCCTCCAGACGATTCGGCCACAGCGACAGCGGCTTGATCGTCAACAGCCGAGAAGTAGTCGAACAGCGTCATGCCGCCGATTCTGGCATCCATGACCGACAGCCCTCCCGATACGAAGAGAGGGCGATAGTCCTCCGCAGTCCTCCGCGCGGACGCTCGGCTCGCCTATCAGTACGTCACGGATCGCCGCGAGGCTGTCGCCGAGAACAGGCCCGCCGGTGCGGAGAGCTGCTCAGGGTCGAAGAACGACATCAAGAACCACGTCGGGGTCGGCGGCGTACATTCCGCTCGCCCAAGCGGCGTAGGCCCCGATCACTGCCCGTCGCCCGCCGTCCAGTTGGCCGACATCAACCACAATCGCGGACGGCAGGCCGAGTCCGTGGGCGGCCAGCAGGGCGCTGCGTATGAATGACTCCGTCCAGGACGAACTGGCGGTAATCGGATCAGAGTTGGGCAATTTCGCCGACCAGCACGAGTGTCCGCGGGTCAACCGCGTCCGGGCCCGGCAACCGTGATCCGTCGGCGTTGACCAGTGCCGGTACGACCTTGAGCCGAGTTGTCGGAGGCGGCTTGTACCCTGCACTCATTCGACGATCGGACGATCACGGGTACGGGCATGCGGGCACGGGGCGGATGTCCAGGGGCGGGAGCGCGGGGATTTTCAGTGGGTGACGCACATGCGATACGAAGCCGCAGACCGGGCCTCTCGGTCGGTGTGCGCATCATCGCCGGGGTCGTTCTCGCCGCGATCGGGGTCGTCGGCGCCTTGCTCCAGCACGACGCTCCTCGCCGGAGTGCGGAGCCGCGTACGGAGCTCACCGCGAACAACCCGCCTACCGGCTTGCCCACCGTGCTCACCACCGGCCAGCACCTCCAGTGGTCCCGCTGCACCTCGCCGCCCACCGCGCGCACGGGCTACGACTGCGCCACCATGAAGACCCCCCTCGACTACCGGAAACCAGACGGCAGGACGATCGATGTCGCCCTGATCCGCCGCAAGGCCACCGGCCCGAACGCCCGGCGCATCGGCTCGCTCGTCCTGAACTTCGGCGGCCCCGGCGTGTCCGGCGTGCGGGGACTGCCCGAATTCCTCAACCAGTACGAGCCGCTTCTCGACCGCTATGACCTGGTGTCCTTCGACCCGCGCGGCGTCGGCGCGACCATCCCCGTGCGCTGCGGGAAGACCGCGGACGACGCTCCCTACGGCCGGGCCCACGCCTGCGCCGACCACTCCCGGGCGCTTCTCCCGTACATCGGCACCTCGCACACCGCGCGTGACCTCGACCTGATGCGCTACCTCCTCGGTGACGAGCGGCTGCACTACTTCGGCGTCTCGTACGGAACGGCGCTCGGCGCGGTCTACGCCCACCTGTACCCGTCACACGTCGGACGGCTCGTCCTCGAAGCATCCGTCGATCCGACCGAGGACCTCGACGAGAAGCAGGTGTCGCAGGTCAAGGCGGTCCAAGCGGCATTCGACCGGTTCGCTGCGCACTGCGCGGCCCGTATCCGCCAGTGCCCGACCGGCGACGGGCCCGAGGAGGCCGCCCGACGCATGGCGCGCCTCGCCGACCGCCTGACGAAGAAGCCCGCCCCTGCCGGCGACGGAAGGAAGCTCGACGCCGACGACCTCGCGTACGACGTCAGCGCCTATCTCGGCCTCGGCACCGACGCCTGGTCCCCGCTTGCCAAGGCCCTCTCCGCCTTGATCGACCACAACGACGGCCGTCCGCTGAGCGAGGGCGCGGACGACAACGGATCCGCCGACCCCGCTGCGACCCCGGGCGACAGCAGCCACCCCGCCCAGATCGCGATCACCTGCGCGGACTCCAGCCTGCGCCCCGGCTTCGAACAACTCGACCGGGACGGGGCCCGCGTCAAAGCTGCCTCGCCCGTCTTCGGCGCGGCCTGGTCCATCGGCGTCTACCTCTGTTACGACTGGCCGTTCAACGGCGAGCGCGCCACGCTCCAAGTGAACGCGGAGGGCGCGGCCCCCGTCCTCGTGGTCGGCGGCACCGGCGACCCGAATACCCCCTACTCCGGCGCCCGCCACATGGCCCGCGCCTTGGGCGACGGTGTCGGCGTGCTCCTGACGGCCGAGGAGGAGGGCCACGGCACATACCCGCAGAACACTTGCGTCGCGGAGACGGTCGACCGGTACCTCCGCACGGGCCACACCCCGGCCCCGGGGACGGTTTGCCGGGGCAGCATGTCGTCCTGAGGCCCGTACGGATCCGCCGGCCAGCCAGCACACCGGTTCGCTCCCAGGGGCTCCGGGCGGCCATCACCACGCCGGACGGTCCCCACAAGGGATGGATCCGCGCAACGCCATCGGACGCGAGGTCCCGACCTCGTTTCCGCCCGGCACAGTGGACGGGCAGCCTTCGAAGACCGACGGGGTGTCAGCCCCGACCAGGGCTGACACCCCGTAATCCGGTCGTCCTCTGGTCCACCCAGGCTGGTCGACAGCGGGATACGTGCGGCCGGAGGCGAGGCAGCCGCAGCACAGAGGGGGTGCCCCGAACCTCGGGGCACCCCCTCTGACGTGCGACTACGCCGACCTGGGCGGAGGCTGTGGGATTTGAACCCACGGTGACATCGCTGCCACGACGGTTTTCAAGACCGACTGGCGGTGTGGGGGGGGCGCGAGGTGTGACCTACGGCGGAGTCGCTGTCCGAGCGAGGCAGAACTGACCTCTGACCATAGGTCGACCACAGCCTCCGTCCAGAGAGAAACAGCCCCGCAGCTGTGGGAGCACAGTCCGGCTGCGTCAGATCTGTGAAGCACGTTCAAGGTCACCACAGCCACACCCCCACAGCGCAGTTCCACCACCAGCCGTCAGCGGGAGGGCCCGGCAGACGGAGTCGGAGATTCTTGAGGGGGCATGTCTGCGCTGGTCAGACACCGGAAACCCTTCAGCTTGCGACTCCGCCAATGTACCGGCAACAGCCGCCGAGCCGTTGCAAGCGCAAGGCTCAGCTCCCCTCACGGGGTTCCCGAGCTACATCGATGATCAGACCACAGCGACAATGACCGACAAACTTAAGCATATGTACCAATATCTGACATCGATACACAACAGCCCATGTCGTACCCCAGGCGAGTGAACCTCAAGTTTGCAGGCGCGATAGATCACGGAGCAGCTATCCTTCACCGGTGGGACGCTGTGCGACTCGGACCATGACAGCATCTGGAGTCTCCATCAGCCGTCACTATAAAATGGAGAACCATGACCCTCGACGTCGCAGCAGGAACCCAACTCCGGTTCGCAGAGTACTTTACAGAACTCAGGAGCGAGCCGCAGGCAAGCCCATCTCTGCTCGAAATGTGGTTTCCTGCACGCGAGCTCTCGCAACTGATTGCCAAAGACCGGCGAGTGCGGGATCCAGCTTACGCTGCCCACCGTTGGTGGGCTCGACGCCCCCCAGCTCTACTCCGTGCACTACTCATTGCGAGTGTCCTTCCTTCCAATGTAGGGGCTCAGGAATTTTGGGATAAATATTCGTCAGAAGACCATCACCTGGCGGGCAAGACCGTCTACGACCCATTCATGGGCGGGGGCTCAACTCTGGTGGAAGCCCAGCGGCTGGGTGCTTCCGTTATGGGCTCAGACGTAGACCCCATGTCTGTTCGCATTGTCAAGTCAGAGCTTGCGCCGGTCGACGGAAAACGACTGCGAGAATATGGCAAACTTCTACTTGACCATCTTAACTCACGTTTGTCCTGGCTTTACCCTTCGGGACCCGAAGCGGAACCCTTGCACTACTTCTCGATCGCAGAAGTGCAATGCCCCTCGTGTAATTCAACAGGACCTCTCTATCGCAATTTGATCTTGGTACGGGATCCGAAGAAAATGGGCGCCGTTGTACGCGACCATGCAGTTACAGTCTTCTGCCCGCTATGCTCGAAGCTTCATGATCTGGAATCGATAGATCGCAAAGAGATACAGTGCTGCGGTAAGCGGTTCAAGATTTCGCAAGGTACATTCCGATCAGGAGCATACAACTGCCCATCATGCGGCGTTGCGTCTACCCATCGCGAACTTAAGACTGGCGCCGCCAGTCGGCGTGTCCTGGCCGTCGAAGAGACGCAGACAAATGGCCGACGCCGCC
Organism: Streptomyces sp. DvalAA-14; assembly: GCF_900091855.1. Taxonomy (GTDB): domain Bacteria; phylum Actinomycetota; class Actinomycetes; order Streptomycetales; family Streptomycetaceae; genus Actinacidiphila. The sequence continues at coordinate 23,132 of NZ_FMCH01000390.1, read as the reverse complement.
TTCGGGCTCCCAGTAGTGCGGATGAAGCTGAGCAAGTCAAATCCACTCGGCAGTGGAGCGTACAGCGTCATCATCTTCCACACCCCGATGGAGAGATCAGAGCAACGCGGTCTGACGAGCGACCTCGGAGCTACGGCATCGACAGGTACGAGGATCTCTTCACTCCGCGTCAGTTGCTTGTGTTGGGACACGCACTGAGTTGGATCCGCGAAAATGTTCAAGTCGAGAGTTTTCGCCGAGCGCTTGAGCTTGCAGTCTCAAACGCTCTCGCGACCAACAACAGACTGTGCGGGTATGCGACCGACTATGGTCGACTGTCCGCCCTATTCTCGGTGCGGGGATATTCTCTTCCAGCCTTGACAGTGGAACTCAACCCACTACATGCGACGGCCGGACGCGGAACTATTGCAGCCTGTATCGAACGTGTTGCAAAGTCAGATACAAGGAAAGTCCGTCGGCACATTTGGGATACTCAAATTTGCCAACCGGTACCGAATCTCTTCTCCTTCTCCGAAAACCCCCAGCCTCTCTGGGTGGGGCTGAAGAATGCCACATCCGCTTCTGATATTGAGGCACTTGAGAAGATTGATGTCGCCATATTCGATCCTCCCTATTTTGACTTCATCGCGTACGACGAATTGTCAGAGTTCCATCGCGCTTGGTTCGGAGAGCTCGATCTCGCCGGCGATCCCCTGCTACCCAAACGCGAAGATCCTGTTCAGTCGTTCGGAAAGCAGCTCGGTTCTTGCCTCAGCGAAATGGTAAAGCGTGCTCGGGGATCTAATCCCTTTGCCTTCACTTATCATTCTTCCAACCCCGACGCGTGGAAGGCAGTGGGGGTGGCTTTGGACTACGCCGGACTTGCAGTCACGAAGCTTTGGCCGATTCGCAGCGACGAGCACATGGGGCATCATAGTAATCCTGGTAACTGTGAGTGGGACGTTGTCGTCGTCTGCCGGCCGAAGGACGCTACGATCGCAGAGGCGCTCACAGACGAAGTCAGCATCTGGGTCTCCGAGATGAAACCTCTGGAGGTCAATGATGCTGACACCCAAAATTTCTCATTCGCTATCGCTATGGCTCGGCCTCGATTCGCCAAAGTATTCTAAAGATAGCGTCAGACGACGCGGCCTGGGGGGAAAATGCGTAGTTCAGAGGAACGTAAGTACATCATCGAGCAGCAGAAGAAATTCGCTGGTCATAGCGTCCGCATCTGGGTACAAGATGGATGGCGTGATTTTGAGGTGTACCGCGTGCCAGTGGACGCGCTGCTGCTGAATGCGGATAATCGCCGCTTTCGAGCGGAGCGGATGTGGGCGGAGGAGCACCTGGGTCGACAACTCGACCCCGAAAATAACCCCGCTGACGAGATCTCCATAGCCTCACTACTCTTGGATGTCTCTCACCGGGTCGAGGGCGACCAGGTAGTAGGAAAGCCAAGCGGGAGCTACGAATCTCTCAGAAATGATTGGATTCGACGGAAGCAAGAGTCACCGCTCTGGATTCGGCCAGATGGAACGGTGCGCAATGGAAACCGTCGCCTCTCCATGGTCAAACGGCTCCAAAGAGAGATTGGTTCCACAGGCCTTGAATGGGTCCAGACCATCATCCTTCCCATCGGGGAGATCGACGAACCCTCGTTGCTTGAGATGGAGCAACGAGAGCAACTCACGGAGAATTTCAAGGTTCGTTACAACGACATTGACTACCTACTAGCTCTGCGTGAAGCTGCGGAGAATCGCGATGTCGATTGGTTCGATCGTGAAAGCATTGAGTCCGTAGCTGGCGAACTGCAGAGCATGGTCGAAAAGTCGAAAGGGGAAGTCGTACGTGACCTGTTTGCGGTCAAATATATGGATATCTTCCTTGAGGACTCAGAACAGGCCGGCCAGTACCATCGGCTTTTGAAGACACTGGAACGGTTCCGCGATATCGGCCGTATGATGATGCAGGTCGAGGAGCAGTATCCCCAGGAGGCTGCCCAGATTCTACAAACTCTATTCGCCGCGGTCCGAGCAAATAAGGGACATCTCGACATTCGCGCAATCCGAGCGATGTTCAAGTCCGATAGACCCAGATTCGATAAACTAGCTAGCACAGTGGCGGATGCCGAAGCAGGATGGGATGTCACAGCTGGCCCGTCCCTCTCTAGTCCTGGATCATCCGCGCCGATCGACACTGGTGGAGAGGAAGAAATCGAGACCGATGATGAGGGCCCTGGTCCCGATGTCGCGAACTATCCGAAGGGGGCAGTTGGCAGCGCAATCGAGCTAGCAATTGACGGTTTCTCGGCGTCGCAGCAGGACGATGTTGCTCAGGTACTCCAGGAAGTTTGCAATCGCCTGGATGTACTCACGGAGAGAGATCGCCTGAGCATCGCCTTGTCGACCGACGAAGGCTCCCTCGTGAGAGAGAAGTTGAATAAGATATTTCAGTGGGTCGAGGCCAACAGGCACTTCACAGATCGCGCCAAGTAGAGATGGAAAACCCTAAGAGGGTCACGCTAAAGTTCGTTGATGATGAACTCCTAGTTATCGGCGACGCGCTAGCAACTGACCGGCAAGCTCGACTATTTTTCCGGAGCGTTCTGGGAGCGAAGGCGATAGAGGGTGCCTATCGTTGTCAGCGCAGGCGACTTAGTGCTTCTACATTGGTTCTTAGAGTCTACGACTGGCTCCTCGCCAATGGGTGGGACGCAGAAGGCGCCGGCGAAGTTCAGACTACTGTAAGCGCGGAACTAGAGCGTCGACTTAGTTTTATAAGGACCAAAGAGGCTGCACAAAACAAAAGAGGATTCAGTCGATTTCGACTTCTCGCGGGTCGACTCCTCGCTGCAAGGCTTTGGTTGGTCGGCGGAAAGACAACTCCGACCGCATCAGCGTGCAGGCGTGGCCCACGCCCTAACAGCAATCAATGTTGGAAATTTCTCCGTTCCGGGAGCTGGAAAAACAACAACAACGCTAGCCACGGCTGTAACCCATCTGCAGTCTGGAACAGTCGATCTGGTTGTGGTGGTTGGGCCCTTGGCGTGCTTCGATCCGTGGGAAAAAGAGACACGCATTGCAGTTGGCTCCCTGATCAGAGCCAGGAGGGTCCGAGGGACAGCGCGTCAGCGGCAAACCATCTACCAACAGACGCGGACGAGGGATCTGCTGCTCCTCAGTTACCCAACCGCGGCAGCCGATCAGTTGATGTTGCTCGACCTCTTTGTCACTCACAACGTCATGCTAATTGTTGATGAGTCACACCGTGTGAAGAGATTTCGTGGGGGAGTTTGGGCGCCCGCGCTCGTCGAGCTCGCGAAGCGAGCCAAAGTGCGTATTGTTCTCTCCGGGACTCCGATGCCACAGTCAGGTCGGGATCTATATAGTCAACTAAACATTCTGTGGCCGGATGGCCAATTGACGGGAACTAGAGACGCATTTGCGGCCAGAGTCGATAATGACTTCGATAGCGTGATTCGCGAAGTCATGCCATTCGTCTCGCGTACCCCAAAGTCTGCCCTAGGCCTCCCGCCCTACTCAATTCATCATCACGTGGCTCATCTTATAGGCACACAAGCCGAGATTTATGAGTTGATTGAGAATCGGTTCCGGCAGAAGATTGCAGACGCCGCAACGTGGCGAGACAAGATTGACAGCCTCCTACGAGGACGTCCAATTCGACTTTTGCAGGCCGCTACAAATCCGTTGGTGTTCTCATCCAAGGATGCATACTTTCGACTTCCTCGAATTGAAGATGCTAGTCCAACTTTGATGGAGCGCCTTGCAAATTACGGATCGACTGGGGAGATACCAGCAAAGTCTGCTGTGGCGTTGGAGCTAATTACGTCTATCGCCCACAGAGGAGAAAAAGTTGTATGCTGGAGCAACTTTGTGGCCAACCTCGACCACTTTCGACATCTCGTCGCGGATACTTTGGGCATCCCGTGCTATCAGATTGATGGTCGAGTCCCGGCAGGTCGGGATGCCTTGCACAGCGACGCCAGGGCCGATACAGAAGCAGCTGGCGAAGGAGACACCCGGGAGTCGGTGATCGAGCGATTTCTTCAAGAGACAGGGCCTGCGGTTCTAGTAACAAATCCCGCCTCATGCTCTGAGTCAATCTCTTTGCATAGCTCATGTCATAATGCAATTTACCTTGATCGGACGTATGACTGTGCAATGTACTTGCAGTCCATCGATCGAATTCACCGTCTAGGGCTGCCAGCAGACGCCGCAGTGAATATTCACATCATTGAGGCGCTTGTAGACGGACGCGAGACGGTCGATGCTTTGGTAGAGGCTTCTTTGACCTCCAAGTCTCGCCGAATGCAGCAGCTACTCGAAGGAGCGGAGCTACTGCCCATTGATCTTTCCGAGGACCCCTCCGTAGACGCGGAGGGAAATCAGGAAGACCTGGAGTCCCTACTGCGCTACCTGTTGGGGCAGAGCAAGTGATATCGCGGGATCTTGGTAATTGGTTGACTGCCGTTCGAGTGGTCCGTCTTCCCGTGATGCTCACGACGATTCGACGTTACCCTCCACCGGGCATCGATACCCAGACGGCTCGTCGGGACCTGTGGCGGCAATGTGGCGGCCCCATCGATGACGTCCCTATCCTCCTCGACATCTTGATACACATGGGCCTTGTAGAAGCTCAAGATACCCGGCTAAAAGTCACGAAAGCTGGGGTCAAGATCGCCACGCAGGACCATCAATCGGGTGGCAAGCTGTTGGGCCTTGCGCTCATTCGTTCTGGGCTGTTCGCCGGCCAAGCTCGAAGCCTTCTTGAGGTAAGTAACATCAACCCATCTCGATCTCTGAGCTGTCCTAAGGAACTGGCACTATCAGTAGCACCCCAACTGACTGGTATCCTGAGGCGTTTCACAGGAGCCGTCGCATTGACAGACCAGTTGACGGTTGCGGCCGATCTGGTAGCCGAGATAAGTGACGTATGGTCTCTTCTTCCTCCGACTGCAGGTCCGGAGATCGACTTTAGAAAGGACATGGGAAATAGGGGTGAACTCTACAGTTATCGATATTGTCGGAGTATAGCAAGCGACGCTGCCAAGGTACGCTGGGTCGCAAGAGATGATGAGACGCTGGGATACGATATCGAGGACCTAAATCTGACACCAAAGCGATTGATCGAGGTCAAAGCTAGCGGAGAGACAGCAGTACGCTTCTTTCTAAGTCGGAATGAATGGAGAATGGCTCACCGTTTCGAGAGTGCGTATGAGATCCATTTTTGGGGCGGAGTATCCCTGAAGACGCCCGCTAAAGATGAATTTGACAAGCTGACAAAACTTGGGTACCCATTGATTTTTCGAGGGCTGGAAGGACTTTTGGCGTCGAAACACTTGACAGCCATGCCGACTCAGTACCTCGTGACACAAGCGGATGGTGACTGAGAGATCGATACAGGCGTATTTTGCACAAGTACGGCTAATCACGGCAGCCGGAGCCATCTGGCCTAGCTTGCTGGGAACTCCCCGCAGTTGGCGCAGTCAGTCAAATGCTTCGGGTGATCGCACGTCGGGCACCCTCCCAGTTCGCTGAACCAATTCCTGGTGTCTGCCACGAACCGACGATCACCTGTCCTCTCCGCGCCGGGCTGGCGGGAGCAACAAGCCCCTCTCCGGATGTGTCTCCCCGACCACTGATCCGCTGACGCCGAGGTCGTCGCGGGCGGCCTGGTGGAAGGCGTTGATGGCGCGGAAGACGGCGCGGTTGCGGTCGCGCCAGTGCTCCAGGGAGCCGGGAGTCTTGCCTGTGGCCTGCCAGTCGACTTCGAGGGCTGCCGCGTTGAGGTTGTGGCCGGCCTCCACGACATCGTCGCCGCCCAGGAGCATGACGCGCTCGAAGGCACGGCCGCGGAAGTGGGCGGCCTCGGTGAGCTGGGCACGAATCTGGGACTCGGGTTCGTCGCTGCGGCGGATGTCCTCAGTGTGCTCGTACAGTTCGACCGCGATGAAGACGCCGGCGCGAACGCGGTCGATGTAGCCCTCGTAAGCGTCCAGTTTCTTGTCGTCCCAGCGGGTCAGCAGCTCGCGGCGGATGCGCTGGCGCTCGGTCCAGTAGTTGGTGACGTAGGTGGTCAGCGCGCCCAGCAGCACGGCGACGATCGTTAAGAGCTGCTCGGAACTGTCCAAGCCATCCCCCGCCCCGTGAGCCGTAAAGACCTCTTGAGGATTTTAGGAGGAGCGGCGCGGGCTTGGGGCTCCCTTCGCCGTTCTGGCTCGTGGGAGCGGGAAGAGCGCGGTGCTACCGTGCGCGTGGCAGCCGGCGGAGAGGCGATCGGATGAGCAATCCCACTTCAGAGGCACTGGTCACCCTCGGGCGGTGGTACGTGCGCAACGCTCCGGGGACGTTGGCCAAGGCGCCCCTCGCCGACTTCCTGAACCCGCGGCTGCGGGATGAGCCCCGGCGCCGGGTCGTCGGGTCGGCCGTCGGGCCCCGGTTCGCCGTCGACACGCAAGACCTCATCCAGCGGTACGTGTACCTGTTCGGCGTGTGGGAGCCGCGGATGACGCAGTGGCTCAAGCGCCGGCTCCGACCCGGCGACACCTTCGTGGACGTCGGCGCGAACATCGGCTACTTCAGCGTGCTCGCCTCGCAGCTCGTCGGCCCCGAGGGCAAGGTCGTGGCCATCGAGGCGTCCCGGGCCTTTCAGGACCGGTTGGCGCAGAACGCCCGCCTCAACGGCTGCACCAACATCCGCGCCGTCCACACCGCTGTCTCCGACAAGCAGCAGACGCTCACCTTCATACTCGCCAGCTCGAACAACATGGGTGCGAACAGCATCGTGCCGTACGACGGCCCGGCGGAGTCCACGTTCGACATCGAGGCGTTCCCGCTCCCGGACGTCCTGGAAGAGGACGAGATCGCGAAGGCGCGAGTCATCAAGGTGGACGTCGAGGGCGCGGAGGGCAGCGCCGTACGGGGGATGGCGCCGCTGCTGGACAGGCTGCGTCCCGACGCGGAGATCACCGTGGAGGTGACGCCGGAGCGGATGGCGCAGCTCGGCGACTCCGTCGAGGAGCTGTTGGAGACCATGCGGGGCGCCGGCTTCCACGTGTACCGGCTCGCCAATGAGTACGCCCCTGCTAGCTACCCGGCCGCGCTGAGCGGCGCGTCGGCCGTGCCCGTCCGCTGGCGTGGGCCGGTCACCGGGGAGAGTGACCTCATCTTCTCGCGGATCGACGCCGAGACACTGCCCTAGCAAGTGCTCTGACCGGGAAGCTTCATCGGGTTGTAGGAGGCGGGCAACCGTCCGCAGAAATCCGTTTCGAGGGTTGCTGCGGTGCCCCTACTGTGGCGCGGTGATGACTGAGGTGATCGTTCTCAACGGTGGTTCCAGCTCGGGGAAGTCCGGGATCGCCCGGTGTCTGCAGGCGGTCCTGTCGGATCCGTGGCTGGCTCTGGGAACCGACACGCTGGTTGACGCGATGCCCGCGTCCATGCGGGCATCGGATGCGGGGATCGAGTTCGCTCCGGACGGAGAGGTGATCGTCGGGCCGGAGTTCCGGGCGCTGGAAGCGGCATGGATCGAGGGAGTTGCAACGATGGCCCGTGCGGGCGCTCGGGTCATCGTCGATGAGGTCTTCCTGGGTGGAGCGAACTCGCAGCAGCGATGGCAGAAGGCTTTGCGTGACCTGCGCGTGCTGTGGGTCGGCGTCCGGTGTGACAGTGCGGTTGCTGCGGGCCGTGAGGTCGCGCGAGGCGATCGGGTCACGGGGATGGCCGCATCCCAGGCGGATGTGGTCCACCAGGGCGTGGCCTATGACCTGGAGGTGGACACCACGCATGCCGAGTCGATGGAGTGCGCACGCGCCATTGCCGCACATCTCAGGTGATCGACGGCCCGGCCGCCGCAAGGGACGCGGGCGGCCGGGGCGTGGTGGTGGCGCTCGGGTTCAGGTGGCGTGGTGGGCGGTCCAGTCGGCGCGGGCAGCGAGGAGCCGAGGACGTATCTCGCGGTCGAGGCGGTCCGCCTTGGCGCGTAGCTTGGCGGCGATCTCGGCGAGGCCGTCCGAGTCGAGGCCGTTGATCCAGAAGTCCTCAATGGTGGCGATGTTGACGACCGGATCGGACGGCTCGGGGTCCTCGGCGTAGGGATTGCAGTCGATACTCCCCCGCAAAACCTCCGTCTCCCCCAGCCGACCGGGCACACAGCCGCACCCCGGCGATCGGACCCGCATGGTCTGGCCCTCGAAGACCGTGCAGTGGTTGACGTCCGCCAAGCGGATTGGGAGCAGGTCGAGCGATATCCCGGTCTCGCTGGGGTCGGCCACCGCCCATGCGGGGAGGTAGCCGGTCGCGGCGTACCCGGCGGTGGTGGCGATGGTCCAGGAACGGCCAGGCTGTACGGGCTCGGCAGCGGGAGCGCCAAGGGGCGAGTTCGCGCCGGGACGTGTCGTAGCGGTGCTGGTCATAGGGTGCTCGCCCCTGGCCCGGTAGCGCCGGACGGCTCACCAGCGCCGGCATCCGCGACGATCGCCCATACGAGTTTTCCGACCCCTTCATGTTCGCTCACTCCCCAGCGCGACGCGGTGAGCGCGTCGACCAGAGCAAGCCCACGCCCCGACTCCCCATCCTCCGAGAGCTTTTGGAGCAAGGGCCAGGTCTGGTTGGCGTCGTGCACCTCGATACGAACGCCGCCGTCTCCGCGCTCGTAACGCGTCTCGATCTCCCCATCCAGCGGCGAGTGCGCGTGGCGGACGGCGTTGGTGAGCAGTTCGGAGAGGACGAGTTCCGCCGTGTCCGCCATCGTGTCGAGCCCCCACGCCTCAAGCGCGCGCCGCAGCTCGTGTCGAGCCTCTCCGACGGATCGGGGACTGTGCGCCCACCTCTCCACCACCACCGGCCTCACCTGGCCGACTGGCGATGACGAGCCGCGCAACCCCCTGCTCAGAGCCACCCGCAACGTATCCCCGAGCGATTCGTGAAGCCGCTGGGCGGCGAAGCGAAGCTCCTCGGGGCTCGCGTCGGGGTTGCCCAGGACGATGGGAACGACGTCGAACACCTCTTTCGCCGAACCGAGTTGGAGTTCCTCGATCTCGTCGGCGAGACCGGCGAGGAAGCCCCCGCCGGTGCTCAAGTAGGCGGGTCGGCCCTCCGGGGAGGCCCACGGGAGGAGACGCAGCACGGAAGCGGAACCGGATTCGGGCGGCTTCAGGTCGTGCGTCGAGGGGACTTCGGTCATCACGCTTCCGCTTTCTTGTCGATCCGGGTGACGACGGCGACCTCCGCGCGGTCGCCTGGGAGTACGAGGAGTGCGTAGGCGACTATCTGGCCGTCGTCCGCGGCGATGGTGCGTTCCACGGCGAGGACGGGCGTACGGGCGCCGATGCGCAACGACTGTGCTTCCGCCGCGGTGGGGAACCGGGCGGTGACCTGGTCGGTGCTGGCCGCCGCGAGCACGCCGGCCGCGGTGAGGATGTCGTCGCCCCAGGGCGAGGCGCCGATCGGGGGAGCTTGGATCCGGGCTACGGCGTGGGGAACGTAGAGGTGCGCGAGGCTCTGCGGGGAGTCGGCGCCGTGGCTCAGGCATACGTATTCGGTGACCGCGTCGTTCGGCCGTGTTCGGAGGCGGGCGGCCAAGTCTTCAGTTGCCGCGAGGTCGGTTGAGCTGACGGTCACGTGAAGGTCTTCGGTGCCGTCGGCCCTCGGGTAGGTGAGCCGTTCGGGTGGCCGGCGGACGTAGTTGCCGCGGCCCTGGAACTTCTCGATCAGCCCTTCCGCGCGGAGCAGTTCGAGGGCGTCGCGGAGGGTCGGGGTGCTGACGCGGTAATGGGCGGCGAGTTGGGTCTCGGGGGCGAGGCGTTCGCCGACCGGGAGCGTTCCGGACGCGATGAGGCGGCGGAGGTCGTCGGCGACCTGCTGGTGGCGGGCGGTCATGAGGCATTGGCCGTCACTCGCGGCCGGACTTCGTCGCGACGCCGGGCCCATTCCTCGGCGTTGAGGACGTACGGGCGGACCAGCGGGTGATCGTCCGGCCGAAAGGGCGGCGTCGGCGGGCGCAATGGCCGTAAAGACCTGGTGGTCCCGAAGTTCATGGGCGTATCCAACGGGTCCGGTTGCGGGGGCCGTTGGCGGTGGCGTCCTGTCGTGGGGACGAGTTGCCGCGCGATCCGGCGGGCGGCTCTGCGAAAGTGGTCGAACACGGTAGTCAGCTCCTATAGCTGCTCGTGTGGCGTCTCGGCGGCCGATGTGGCCGCGGGGACGCTCTTGCGGATGGTGGCCCACAGCGAACGGCCGCGGGCCGCACTGTCGGCGAGGCCGAACCCGTCGGCGGTTTCGAGCGCCGCCAGGACCTCCGACCAGGACTCGACCGGGGAAGAGTCGGGTACCCGCGCCTCAATGGACGTGTAGTGGGCGTACTCCTTCAGCTCCGGTTCGAGTCCGACGGCGGTGAGGCGCGCCGAGATGGCGGCGATACGTCGGTCGCGCGGTGGCACAAGGCGTCCTCCGTTGCCAAGCGAGCACCCTCGGTGATGCTAGTTAACTAACTTAGAGCTAGTGGACTAGATTGTCCACATGCCTGAGCAGCCGCCGTACCTCCGCATCGCCGACGTGCTCCGCGAGCGCATCGCGCGCCAGGACTGGGCACCCGGGGACCGCCTCCCCTCCCGCGCCGAACTCGCCCAGCAGTACGGCGTCGGAGACAACGTCATCCGCCGCGCTCAGGAGCTGCTGATCTCCGTCGGCACCCTCGAAGGCCGCGCGGGCTCAGGTACGTACGTCGCCGAGCCGCGCGCACGGTTGCGGATGGTGCGGTCGATATACCGCGAACAGGTCGGCGGCTCGCCCTTTCAGGCGGACATGGCGGCGCTCGGCAAGCGAGGCACTTGGGAGAGCCGCACCGATGCGAAGGTGCCGGCGCCTGCGGACATCGCCGCCCGACTCGGCATCGGGGAGGGTGAGTTGTGTGTACGCACGGCTTACGAGTTCTTGGCCGATGGCAAGCCGGTCCAGCTCTCGACCAGCTGGGAGCCGTCTGCCCTCACGGCCGGCACCCTCATCGTCCTACCCGAGGGCGGCCCGCACGCGGGCATCGGCGTCGTCCGGCGGATGGCGGAGATCGGGGTGAGGGTCAGCCGCGCGGTGGAGCAGCCGTCACCGCGGGCGGTCACCGCCGAGGAAGCCGCGCTGCTCGGCGTCCAGAAGGGCACCTTGGCCACGCACATCGAGCGGACGTATTACAGCGAGGACGGCCGGCCGGTGGAGACGGCGGACATCGTTGTGCCCGCCTCGCTCTGCGAGATCGTCTACGAGGTGCCGGTTAGCCTCTAGGGAACGGCTCTGGCTCGTCATCGGTTTCCGGAGGCAAAGGACGCCGTCGAGGGTTAGGCGAAACCGCAATAATCCAGACAGCGACGATAGCCAGTGTCACCACACCAGGGGCGATAGCCCAGCGAGTCCCGGCGAAGGACAACCAGACAGTGGCGGCAACCGTGCCGGTCGCTGAAAGGAAGAGACTCAAACGATCACCGGGAAGCGATCGATAGATCTCGTCCATTCTCGCATCAATGACTCGGTCCACGTGTGCGAGTGAACTGTCCTGATCGGTAAAGAACGCGCTTGGATCATACAGATGCGCCGCAATCGCGCGATCGGACCAAGGATCTTCCAGCATCTCAGCCCTCCCTGAATTTGATCATGGTATCAACCCAGCTCCAAGAAGATCCGCGAGTAGTAGGAGCTGGCGGATGTCACGGTCGCTGTACTCCGGAGTCCCAGTGGACCACGATGCGCGGTCGGAGTCGACAGCCAGGACGCCCAGAGGTGTTGATCCAACTATCACCGGAACAACCGCCACAGCATCGTTTGTTGGCGTGGGTCCGCTACCAGACGCACTCGCCTTGAACGGCGACGGAGGCCCCGACCGGGTGAAAAGCCTGCCATCCTCTGCCACTCGCTTCATCATGCCGTGCCCAGGGGCTCCAGGAACAACCTCTGTCTTCGACCCGCCTGGCCATTCCGCCGCCAAAGTGAAAATTTTGGTCACCTGGTCATAACGGTAGAACATACCCCGTGATCCGGGAGAAACGCCGGCCGCAGAGACGGCAATGGACTGATCCAACCTTCCGCGCTGCATGTCGAGAGGCAGCGATGCCAATGTCATACCGGCTATTCGGGCTACATGCTTCACACTTGGGGTGAGTCCTGAAACCAGCAGCTCGTAACGAACCTCAGCGTCTCTGGCCAGCCGCTCCGTCGCATCTCGAAGCTTGTTCGCGCGATTCTTCTCGATTGCAGCGACGGCCAGGGTGATTGCCGTACTGACAATGCCCGCGATAAGCAAGGGCCAGTCGATGTTCGGGGTCTGTCCTGCCACCACCGACAAGGCGAAGGCCACACTGCCGAAGAGGATCGCTAGCACAGTCAGAGAATTCTCGATGACCTTATTCTTCTGCGCTAGTGTCATCTACCGCCCCCATATGCCCCCCAGTTAGACACATGATCGTACCGATGCGCCTGTCGTGTCGCAGCCCAAGCCGCAGACTGACTAGCGCTCAAGATCTTTCCCTAGATCCCGCAGGATCACTGTGCGGTGACCACCGCGAGGTGAGCGACCTCAGCAACCTCATCATTTGCAGGGCCGTTGGAGAGATTCCCTACAGAGGGTCAGTGCCTCTGAGAAGTGCCAGAGAGTTCACCCGGGCTTCGATGACGGCCATGCGGGCTGTGCGCTCGGCTTCGTGGGTGTGGTGTGTCTGGGCGGTGGCCTGGCCGGGCCACTTCCGGTACAGGAGTCCGTATTCGCGGGTGAAGTAGCCCTGCGCGACGGTGTTGAGGGCCAGGAGGAGGCCGGTGTCCTCGGAGGCGGGGAGGGCCATCCAGCCGCCCAAGGCGAGGAGCAGGTCGCGGCGGACGAAGAGGGTGGCCGGGTGGACCTGGGCGCGGAAGTTGTTGGCCTTCCAGAAGGCGACCACCGCTCCGCGCTCGGTCGGGCCGTCTGCCGGGTCCTGGTCGAAGCCAGCCGTCGAACCGTCCGGCAGGAGGTCCAGGACGCGGGAGGTCGTCCAGCCGAGGGCGGGGTCGGCTTCCAGGACGGCCAAGTCGCGGGCGAGGGCGCCCGGGGTCAACTGGTCATCAGCGTCGAGGACTTTGACGTACGGGCCGGAGGCGTGGGCAAGGGCCATCGTGCGGGCGACGCCAGGGCCGCCCGGTCGGCCCTGGTGGAAGGCGATCCGGGGGTCGTCAGGGACGTAGGGCGTCACCGCGTCGCTGTAGCCGTCTTCCTGGATGATCCAGTGCCATTCCCACCCGGCCGGAAGCTCCTGCGCACACAGGGACTTGTACGCGTCCGCGAGGTAGGGGGCGGCGGGTGGGTGGACGGCCGTGATGACGTCGATGCGGCGAGCCGGCACGCCGGTCACCACCTTTCCAGGTGGGTGGTGAACAGCATCTCCGTGCGGTCGCCCGGCAGGATCACTTCGGAGTGCTCGACCGGACGGTCGTCGGTGTCGTACGACGTCTTGCGGAGCACGATGACCGCGGAGCCGGCCGGCATCGCCAGCTCCTCCGCCTCCTCCGCTGTCGGCGGGCGGGCGGTGACGTATTCCTCTATGCGGTCCAACTCGATCCCGATGGTGAAGAGTTGGCTTTGCGTACCGCCTGGGTAGGGCTCCTTGGTCTCGTCCAACAGGTCCGGATTCGCGGCGACCATGTCGCGGACGAGGTAGGACCGTACGAGGGTGAAGGGTGCCGGCTCCACGCGATACCGGGTGCGGTAGTTCCGCTCCACCAGGGCCGTACCGACGGGGACACGGAAGATCTTCGCCATCTCCGGCTCCGCAGGCACCTCGTGGTAGGCCGCATGAAAGATGAGGTCGCTCAGCTCGAGGCCGGTGTCGTGCTCGGTCGCCCCCGTCTGCGCCCGCTCCGCCTCGGGATCGCGTGCACGGCCCTTTTCCCAGGCGTGCCGCAGGTTGGTGCGCAAGACGGGCGTGCGCGGCCGGCGGACGAAGTTGCCGCGGCCGTGCTGCTTCTCGATCAGCCCCTCCGCCTGCAAGAGACCCAACGCCTGACGGATTGTCGGGAGGCTCTTGGCGTACTCGTCCACGAGTGTTGTCTCGGCTGGCAGGCGGTCGCCTGGGCCCAGCTCACCTGCGCGGATGCGCTGACGTAGATCGTCAGCGATCCGTTCGTATGCCTTGGCCATGCGGCTCACCGTCCTGATCATCGGGCGGCTTCAGCATACAAGTCCTCAAGAGGTCTTGACGAGTTAGAGAGTTGGGCCTCATAGTGTCGCTCCTCCTAAAGTCAAGCGTCGGGCTCGGAAAGCCACTCGTTCGGTACCGATACCGCCCGTACTCGTGAGCTGGCTCCGCCAGCACAAGAAGACGTACGGCATGGCACCGGACGGTCGCCTCTTCCGCTCGGCCGGCGGAGGCCGCGTCCGCTCTACCGAGTACACCGACATCTGGAAGGCGGCCAGGCAGAAGGCCCTCTCACCCGAGAACGCGGCAACGGCTATCGCCGACGTGCCGTACTCCCTCCGTCACGCCAGCGTCTCCCTCTGGCTCAGCTCCGGAGTCGAGGCGACCGAGGCCGCCCGCCGGGCCGGCCATAGCGTCGCCGTCCTGTACCGCTTCTACGCAAAGGTCATCAACGGCCGCCAGTAGCAGGACAACGAACGCATCGCGCGGGTACTCGCAGAAGGGGCAGGCTGATCAGCAGCCCTCGGTCCGGGTCGCCGGACGCCGACCGGGACTCCGTGAGCAGAGGTGGTCACACAGCCCCAAAGGCACTACGTACGCAATGCTTCAAAGGGGATACGGCAAAAATACCTTCGATTCGAAGGTAATGCGCTAAGCTTTTTATGTGCGGGCCCGGGGCTTCCGGGTAACGGATCGTGCGCTGTCCCCGGCGGCCCTCCAGTCAGGCGCAACAGATGAGCGAGAGCCAAGAGTTCAAGCTGCTGGTCCCACAATGGCTGAGACGATCGCTGATCGGCGGCGGAGCCATTACCACGACCAGCGCCGTGGCCATCACCTCAGGCCGGCTGCACGACCACACCATGGCGTGGGCACTGGTAGTTCTTGTCCTCATCAGCCGCTGCCATAGCATCGGTGCCCTGCTTGTGAGGCGCAGTACGCATGAGGGCGTCACGAGTCACACCCGAACGGACGGGGACCCACCCGCATCCATATCGGCGACAACCGAAGCCGCCGAAGGGCGACATAGGCGTCTTTGACGGCAAGCGCCGGAGGAAAATCCGGTCCACGCCTGGTCCACCCAGGCTGGTCGACAGCGGGATACGTGCGGCAGGAGGCGAGGCAGCCGCAGCACAGAGGGGGTGCCCCGAACTTCGGGGCGCCCCCTCTGACGTGCGACTACGCCGACCTCGGCGGAGGCTGTGGGATTTGAACCCACGGTGACATCGCTGCCACGACGGTTTTCAAGACCGTTCCCTTAGGCCGCTCGGGCAAGCCTCCCCGCGGGGCTTTCCGGGTTCCCGGGGAGGGATGGGGAGAGCCGCGCGGGGGTAGTTTAACGGGTTAGTTGTCGGAGTCGCCGGTGCGGCTGCCGAGGGTGACGGTGGCGGTGTGGGTGGAGCCGTCGCGGGTGTAGGTGAGGGTGACCTTGTCGCCGGGCTGGTGCTGCCAGATCTCGCCGATCAGGGTCTGGCCGCTGTCGATCAGGGTGTCGTCGAACTTGGTGATGACGTCACCCGGCTTGAGGCCGGCCTGGGCGCCGGGGCCGCCCGCGGTGATGGCGCTGCTGGTGTCGGTGGAGATCTTGGCGCCGTCGCCCTCGAAGCTGGTGTCGAGGCTGACGCCGATGACGGGATAGACCGGCTGACCGGTCTTGATGAGCTGGTCGGCCACCCGCCTGGCCTGGTTGATCGGGATGGCGAAGCCGAGGCCGACGCTGCCGCCCTGGGTGCCGGGCTCGCTGGTGCCGCCGGGCTGGATCGCGGAGTCGATGCCGATCACGGCGCCGTTGGCGTTGAGCAGGGGGCCGCCGGAGTTGCCCGGGTTGATCGACGCGTCCGTCTGGATGGCGCTCATGTAGGAGGCCGCGGAGCCCTCGCCGTCGCTGGAGGCCACCGGGCGGTGGACCGCACTGACGATGCCGGTGGTGACGGTGCCGGACAGGCCGAAGGGGGCGCCGATGGCGATGGTGGCGTCGCCGACCGCGGCGTTGTCGGAGTTGCCGAGCGGCAGCGGGGTGAGCTTGACGCTGCCGGGGTTCTTCAGCTTGATGACCGCGACGTCGTACCCCTGGGCGCGGCCGATGACGTCGGCGTCGAAGGTCTTGCCGTTGGAGAAGGTGACGGTGAGCTTGCCGCCGTTGGCGGCCGGGGCGACCACGTGGTTGTTGGTGAGGATGTGGCCCTGGGTGTCGAACACGAAGCCGGTGCCGGTGCCGCTCTCCTGGCTGCCGCTGGCCTTGATGGTGACGACGCTGGGCAGCGCCTTGCTGGCGATGCCCGCCACCGAGGTGGGCGCGCGGTTGAGGGCCGCGGCGTCCTTGGGGGCGGAGACGGTGGTGGAGCCGGAGTTGTCGTTGTTCTTCGCGGCGTTGTAGCCGACAGCGCCGCCGACGCCGCCCGCGACCAGTGCGGCCACCGCGGCCGCGACGATCACCAGGCCGGCGCCGCGCCTTCTGCGCCCGCCCTCCGGGGGAATCGTGCCGGGGTACTGCGCGCCCCAGCCCGTGCCGCCGGAATCCGCGCCCGAGCCGGTGCCGCCGCCGAAGGTGCCGCCGGTCTGGGTGGGCGGCAGGGCGTAGGACGGGGTGGCGGGCACCGCGAACGGGTCCGCGGGCGGGGTCACACCCTGGCCCGGGTAGCCCGAGTCGCCCGGCCGGCCGGCGTCACCGGGCTGGCCCGGGCTCACTGCCTCCGAGCCGTACGCGGGCCGCGGCGCGTCGATAAGGGGACGGGGCCGCGGTCGGCGGCTCGTACGGCGACGGCGGCGGCTTCGGGGGCTCGTACGCGGATGCCGGACGCGGCGGCTCGTACGGCGACGGTGACGGCGCGGGCGCGGACTGCGGGGCTCCGTAGGCCGGCGGCGTCAGCCCGCTCGGCGGCGCGCCGTAGGGGCTCGGCGGCCCGACCGGCGGCGGCGCCTGCAGGGGAGGGGGCGACGACGTGACGGGCTCGGCGGCGTACGGCGGCTGCGTCGGAAGCGCCTCGGTCCGCGACTCCCCGGAAGGCGAAGCCGAACCGGCGGCCGCGCCGCCCCCCGGCACCTCGTCCTCGACCGGGCGCGCGGGCACCGCCGGCGGCGCCGCAGGCGGAGCGGGGACCTCGGAAGACGGCGAAGGAGAAGGGGGGGACGAGGGGGAAGCGGAAGACGCGGGGGCCGCCGAGGCACCGTCGGGCGCGGCACCCTCGTGTGCGCCCGCCGCCGACTCCGCAGCCGGCAGGGACGACCCGGCTTCGTTCTCGGTGCTCACAGCGATTCTCCTCAGGGTCAGGACAAAGCATTCGACTGAGCACAGCATTTCCCACGGCCTGTCGGACCGCCGTAAGGGGTAGCTGTGCGACGCCCGTGTCACGAACCGGCCGAGTTCAGGGCCCTCGACCGCCGTTACCGGACCGGCCCGGGAACCAGCCGCCGGACCGGTTCACGGACCCGACCGGCGGACCGGTTCACGGACCGGCCCGCGGACCGGATCACGGACCGGCCCGCGGACCCGTCCGGCAACCGCTCCGCGAAGGAGTTCACGAATCGGTTGAGGTACCGGACCGGCTCGCGGTGGCACCATTGCCCGGTGACGTTTGCGCGCGCCGCCCCCGATGCGTACCCCACGGGACGACCGGTCCAGGTCGTGGCCCACCGGGGCGCTTCCGAGGACGTACCAGAACATACGCTCGCCGCCTATCGGAAAGCCATCGAGGACGGCGCCGACGCGCTCGAGTGCGATGTTCGGCTCACCGCGGACGGCCATCTGGTGTGCGTGCACGACTGGCGGGTGAACCGGACGTCCAACGGGCGCGGCGCCGTGTCCTCGCTGGAGCTCGCCGACCTGGCCGCGCTGGACTTCGGCTCCTGGCGGGGCCAGCACGCCGACCCCGAGACGCCGGAACGGGACCTGCTGTCCGCGGAGACGCGCATCCCGCTGATCGCGGAAACGGCGACCACGGCGGAATCGGCGGACACCGAGGACGAGGACGAGCGCAGCCGGGTCCTCACCCTGCGGCGGCTGCTGGAACTGCTCGCCGACACCGACCGCCGGGTGGAACTGGCCATCGAGACCAAGCACCCGACGCGCTGGGCCGGTCAGGTGGAGGAACGGCTGCTGGAGCTGCTGCGCCGCTTCGGCCTGGATCGCGCGGCCGGCGGTGAGCCCTCCCGGGTCCGGGTGATGAGCTTCTCCTCGCGCTCGCTGCGCCGGGTCCGGCTGGCCGCGCCCGACCTGCCGACCGTCTTCCTGATGCAGTACGTGTCGCCGCGCCACCGCGACGGACGGCTGCCGGCGGGCGTCGGGATCGCCGGACCGAGCATGCGCATCGTGCGGGCCAACCCGGCTTACGTGGCCCGTCTGCACCAGGCCGGGCACCCGGTCCATGTCTGGACGGTGGACGATCCGGCGGACGTGGAGCTGTGCGTACGGCTCGGGGTCGACGCGATCATCACCAACCGGCCCAAGCAGGTGCTGGCCCAACTGGGACGCGGACCGGGCGGCGCCCCGCGGGTCCGCTGAACCCCGGCTGAGCCCGGGCCCGCCGAACCGTCCGCCCCGCCGAACAAAGGCGTCCCCCACGGACTTTTCTGTTCCTCCGCCGGTACCAACGGGGCGCACCCCGGCGCATCCGTGACCGGCTTACCGGCCCCTTCGCGCCGGATCGTGCCCGTGGCATGCGCATTTCACGTACGCGCGTACGGAGTGCGTCAATAGATCGTGGTTGGCCTGTTTCCGGCCGAGTCGCAGAGGGCATTGACCTTGTGGCGTGGGGTGAAGGAGGTCTCCGGGGGTGGCGTTGATGGTGGCGCAAGAGGTGCCGACGTCCACGACCATGGCTCTACCCCATGGTCCGGCGGGCGTCGCGGAAGCACGCAGAAAACTGCGCAGGGATCTGCGCGCGCAGGACGTCCCCGAATCGGTGATGGACGACGCCGTTCTCATTGTTTCCGAGTTGCTCAGCAATTCGTGTCGGCACGCCCGCCCGCTGGGGGCCGGTGACGATCCGGATTACGGTGGCGGCCCCGCGGATTATCGCGACCGCGCCCGCGCCGGGGATTCCGGCCGACCGGGGATACGGGCGTCCTGGTCGGTCGGCGACGACGGACTGCTGGTCCTGGAGGTCACCGACGGCGGCGGACCCACCCGGCCGCGGCCGGCCAGCCCCTCGCTGACCGCGCACGGCGGACGCGGGCTCGGCATCGTCGGCAATCTGGCGCTGCGCTGGGGTGTACGCGACGCCCCCGGCGAGGTGACGGTGTGGGCACTGCTCCCGGTCCGGGGACGGCACGCCCGGCGGGACGAGTCGACCGGGACGGGCATAGGCCTGCCCATGGGCGTACCGCTCGAACTCCCGCTGGACCTGGCGGAGTCCCTGGACGACTTGGGCTGAGGCAGGCCGGACCGCCCCGCCCGTCGTGGTCCGGCGTCGTGCCCGCCTGCCGTAGGCTCGCGGCCGGAACACCGCCGGAACGGGAGAGACCGAGCCATGGCCAAGAAGCGCGTGACCGCCACCAAGAGCAAGGGCCCCAGGGCCGCATCGGACGCAGCCGTTCCGGTTGTCGGCGCGCGCGAGCCCTGCCCGTGCGGCTCCGGCCGCCGGTACAAGGCGTGCCACGGCCGCGAGGCGGCGCACGCCGTCACCGAGCTGGTCCGCCGCCCCTTCGAGGGCCTGCCCGGTGAGTGCGACTGGGTCGCCCTGCGCGAGCTCGTCCCGGCCGCGACGGTGCCGCTCACGCTGAAGGACGGCCTGCCCGACGGGGTGTCGTCGGTGACGCTCGGCACCGTGCTCCCGATGGCTTGGCCGGGGCTGCGCCGCGACACCGGCGCCGTCCTGCTGGGCCTGCAGAACGAGGCGGCTTCCGGCGATGTCAGCCGCGACCTGGCGGACACGTTGCAGCGCGCGCTGGTCGCGGTGCCCGGCAGCCCGGTGGAGAGCCGGCGCCCCGCGGCGGACGGCCCGCGGCTGCAGGACCTGCTGGACCTGACCGCGCCCTTCGTCCCCGAGGTGCACACAGGGTTCGAGTTCTGGCTGGAGGACGCCGACGCGGCGACCGGCGAGGTGGCCGCGTCGCTGGAGCAGGCGAACCAGGCGGCGATCCCGACCGTCCGGCTGACGGGCGTGGACGCGGCGTACTGGTGCGAGACGCCCGAGAAGAACCACCTGCGGTGGGTCATGCCGCAGCCGGAGGAGGCGCTGCTGGACGCGCTGGCCCGGCTGCACACGGCGGGCGCGTCCTCGCTGGGCGACGGTACGCGGCTGGTCGGTTCGTTCCGCGCGCACGGGCTGATGGTGCCGGTGTGGGACCTGCCCGTCGGCATGAGCGCGGACGAGGTGGAAAAGCCGGCCACCGCCTTCGGTGAGCGGCTGGCCGAGACGCTGTCCCGCACCGGGCCGCTGACCGCGGAGGAGCGCAAGGCACGCAGCGGCTTCACGAACCGGCAGATCACCCTAAGCTGAGGCGCCCATCCGGCCCCGCAGCAGCGCACCGATACATCCCCGGACCACCGCGTCCCCGCGGCATCGGCACCGCTCCGGCTCGATGCCCCGGCCCGGGACTCCGGCCCGGGACCCCGGCCCGTGGATTCAGCCCGGCCCAGCGGCCGGGCCCCGCGGCCCGGCCCCGCCCCGGCCGACCTGCGACACGCCCCCGGCCCCAGCCGTCGCGCCCAACCCGCCCTGGTGGCACCCCCGGACAGGGGTGCCACCTGAGCGGTCGCTCAGTGATCCCGATCACAACTCCCCAGAAACCCCAGGGGAATCAGTAGGCCCACGGATGAGTGAATTTGCGATCGGACGAAGTCTTGTTACCGTTTAAACAGTCCGGTCGCTGGTGCATCCCCCGTCGCCAGCGGCCGGGCCTTTTTCATGCCCGGGACGGCTCGCCGGGGCCCTAGGTGCGACCGCGGACCGCCGCGAGCGGCCTGCGCCCGCCGCCGGTCAGTCGGCCGACGAACCCGCCGCCGTACGCCCCAGCTGCCGGTATTCCGCGCTGTGTCCGGCCCGCCCCTGATGGCCGTCCCGATGCGCGGTGGCCACGGCCAACGGGAGGACGAGCGCCAGTGCGGCGACGCTCGCCACCGCGACCCGGCGCAGCCCCTCCGCTCGCACCCGGGCCTGGTCGTCGGACGGCTGATGCGACTTCACTGCCCCACCTCAGTTCGAAGGTTGCTCGGAAGGCTGCGACTACGTCGAACATAGCGTCGCAGAAGGGGGCGTTCCGGCAACGCGACCGGCTCGCCCCCGAACCTGTACATCCACCTATATGACCATCTGACTATCCGTACATCAATCTGTACGACCCTTGGACGACCCGATCGACCGATCACCCGAATGTCGCCCCGCGTCATGCCGCGTCATACGGCGTCGCGCCGGATCACGCACATCGGATCGGATCGGCGCCGAGCCGGCCCGGGCCCGGCCTCAGTACGTGAGCCGGTCCCCGTCCGGCGCCGTCCGCCCGGCCCGTACCAGCGCGTCCACCAGCGTGCCGATCCCGGGCAGCCAGGGCGAGCCCTCGCCGGCACCGGCCACCGGTTCCCGTACCCACCGCGGCTGACCCGCGCCCGAGCCGCCGGCCGCGGGCAGCGGCACATAACCGCCGTCACCGTGGTAGCGCAGGGACGTCGGCACCCAGTCCTGGCTGTCCAGGAGTTCGCCGAGTTCGGCGAGGGAGTACGGGGCCACCAGGAACACATAACGGGTGGGGGTGGCGATCACCGGTCCGAGCCGGACGCCGAGCTTCTCCATCGCGGTCACCGCGAGTTCGCCGGCCCGCGCGGGCAGGCTCGCCGCGGAGACCTGCTCGCCGGTGGCCAGAATCACCGGCGCTTCCGGCCGGCTGTTCCACCACCAGCGGACCATCCGGGGGTCGTGCGTGGCGGCGAGCAGTCCCGGGTCGAGCGGGTGAGCGCCGGGCACCGGGCAGTTGGGCCGCGGGCAGGCGCACGTCTGTTCACCGGCGGCACGCCAGGTGCCGCGCCGGTCGTACCCCACGCCCGGCACCACGCGCCATTTCCACTGCTCGGCGTAGGTGAGCACCGCGTTGAGCAACGCGGTCCGCCCCTTTCGCTGGAGTGAGACCTTGCGTCGCCTTCCGAGGATCTCGCGCATCAGCGCTCGTTCCTTTCCGTTAACGCCCATGGATCTGCCCATTACACAACGTAACTGTCGAGCACACCGCATACGAGGCAGCGCATCACGCCGCCAGCCGAGCGTGGAACATGGCGGAGGGTGGCGTGCGCTTGGCGCTTCTTGCTCTCGGCGCCCTGAGCGGACCACCGTTCGTGGCCCCTCGTCGGGCGCAGCAACCCCATTCGCCACTCGGGGTCGGGTCGGCCGTCAACTGTTCACGTACTACGACGCTTGAGCCGGACTTCGGGTTCCTACCCACCACCCGCGATATGACGCGCTGTTGGCTGGGATCAGTCGACAGCGCGCATGAAGCGGGGGTGGTCATTTCCGGCCAACGTATGAGTCAACCTACGGTGACCGACCGGGCCTCCGCAAGGTTCAGGTGCGGCTCCGACACCTTTCCTCTTACCACGACAATCCTGGACATGCCCGTAATTGTGCGTGTAGAAGTGGGTTCCTTGGTAGCGGCGCAGCACGACATGGGGGTTTGCGATGCTATTCATGCACATGCTCCGCGCATTGCGGACGAAAAACGCTGATTGCCCCGCCCGTCGGCCGCCGACCGGAAGTCCTCGGCCATGAGCCCGGCCCACGTGCGAAAAGTGGCCGGAACCGAGCCACCGGCTTCCGGGGCGGCGCAGACTGTCGCCGGTCCGGTCGCCCCGGTGGGTCCGGCGGCGACCGCCTCAGCCGTGCCCACCGCGCCCCCCGCCGCTGCCGCTGCCGCGCCGAGAACCCCGGGCCCGGCCGCCCCGAACGGACCGCCTCCCACCGTGCCCGGTGGGCCCGGCGGGCTTGCGCCGCGCGGCACCGCGGACCACGGTCTGGCCGTGCAGGACCGGCTCGCCGCTTGGGTCTGCGATCTGTCCCTG
>NZ_FMCH01000520.1 GCF_900091855.1 Streptomyces sp. DvalAA-14 | reverse complement strand
CGACCCGGTCGACTCCAGCGCGCCGGCCGCCGCCCCCGCACCCCCCGCCCTCGACGCACCAACGCCCCCGGCCTGCGCCGGGCCCGCCCCACCACCCACGCGCCCGGCGCGCACCCCACCACCGCGGCCGCCACACCCGGGTCCGGCGCCGCCGCGTCCGCCGGCGGCTTCCCCGACGCGGCCACCACCGGCCCCCGGCTGGCGATGAAGCCGCACCGGACCGGCGCGCTGACGGTGAAGACCGACGGCACGGTCATCAGCCGCTGGGACATCAGCGGGTCGCTGGACATCTACGCCAACAACGTCACCGTCATCGACAGCCGCATCACCTCGGACAACTGGTGGGGCATCAACCTGCGGTCCGGCTTCAGCGGCCTGCGGGTGCTGCACACCACCATCACCGCGGTGCCCGGCAAAGGCCCCGACAACGGTGGCGTGGACTACGGCGTGTCCAACATGGGCACCAGCTCGATCGAAGTCGGCTGGTGCGACATCTCGGTGTTCGGCAACTCCCTGTCGATGGGCCAGGGCAATCTGCACGACAACTTCGTGCACGACATCACGCCCTTCACCAACCAGGGCGGCGAGTGGCAGCACACCGACCCGGTGATCTCCGACGGCGGCAACACCGGCCGGCTGATCATCCGGCACAACACCCTGCTCAACAGCACCCCCGTGGACCACGGGGCGTCCGGCAGCGTCGGGCTGTTCGCCGACACCGGCTCGGTGCGCAACGTCACCGTGGACGGCAACTGGCTGGCCGGCGGCGCCTACGCGCTCTACGCCGGCAGCAAGGGCTCCAGCGGGATCAAGGTCACCAACAACGTCTTCTCCACCCAGTACTACCCGAACGCCGGGGCCTACGGGGCGGTCACCGCCTGGGATCCGGGCGGCGCGGGCAACGAATGGAGCAACAACCGCATGTCGGACGGCCGGAGCGTGACCCCGCAGGCGGACCGGTGAGCGGGGGCGGCGCGCCGGGCGCCGGGGGAGCGGCCCTGCTGCGCCGCGCCGCCCGGGCCCCCTGGACCCTGCTGAAGGGCGCCTTCGGCTGGCTGGTGCTCTTCGAGGCGAAGAACAAGGTGCTGCTGGCGCCGTCCGCGCTGCGGCTGCGCCGCCGCGAGAACGCCGAGGTCCGCCGGCTGGCAGCCACCCTCCCGCAGCCGCCCACCGCACTGGTCGCCACCGTGATCGCCACCCACCGCCGCCCCGAGGCGCTGCGCGCCGCGATCGCCTCCGCCCTGGCCCAGACGGTGGCCGACCAGGTGGTCGTGGTGGTCGACGACGGCGCCGGGCTGCCCGAACTCCCCGCCGACCCGCGGCTGTTCGCGGTGTCCCTGGCCGCCAACACCGCCGTGGCCGGTGTCGTCCGCAATGTCGGCATCCGGCTGAGCCGCTCCACCTACCTCGCGTTCCTGGACGACGACAACCTCTGGGAGCCCGACCACCTGGCCCGCGCCCTCGACGCGCTGCGGGCGCCCGGCGGCCCCGACGGCGTCTACACCGCGCTGCGCCGGGTGCTGCCCGACGGCAGCGAGCACGACGTGCTCTCGGTGCCCTACGACCGCCGGCGGGCCGCCCGCGAGTCCTTCCTGGACACCAACGCCTTCGTCGCCCGCCGCGACCGCACCCTGCGCTTCAGCCGGCTGCGCCGCACCCCCGAGGTGATGCCCCGGGAGGACTGGGAGCTGATCCACCGCTACGCCCGCACCCACCGGGTGGAGCACCTGGCGCACCCCACCGTCCGCTACCTCGTCAACCCGAACAGCTTCTATACGCAGTGGTAGGCCGGCCCGCCCGTCCCGGGCACTTCGCGGCGCCGGGCGAACGGGCGCCGGCCGAACGGGCGCCGGGCGTCAGGAAGTCGCTGATCGCGGCGCGGCCGGCGCCGGACCCGGGCGGGCGCGCAGCTTCGACGGGCTGAGCAGCGCGCCCACCGCGGCCCGGCTCGGCGCCTTGCCGATCGCGGCCCGCGACGTCTCCCGCAGCAGGACCGCCGCCCAGAACGCGACCGCCGCCGGCACCCCGTGCCGACGGCGGTGCAGCCGCACCCGGTTGAGCACCAGCAGC
>NZ_FMCH01000389.1 GCF_900091855.1 Streptomyces sp. DvalAA-14 | reverse complement strand
CGGCGGGCGGCGGGCGGCGCGGGAGCGCGCGCTGGGTCAGAAGCGGGCCGGCTCGGTGTACGAGCCCCACTCGTCGCGCAGCACCCCGCAGATCTCGCCGAGCGTCGCCTCGGCCCGTACCGCGTCCAGCATCGGCGGGATCATGCTGCCCTCGCCCCGGGCGGTGGCCAGTATCGCGGCGAGCGCGGACTGCACCGCCTGCTCGTCCCTGGCCGCCTTGCGGCCGGCCAGCGCCTGGACCTGGTCCCGCTCCACCTCGTGGCTGACCCGGAGGATCTCCAGGTCACCGGTGACCGACCCGGTGTTGCGGTTGACGCCGACCACGCCCTTCTCGCCCTTCTCCAGGGCCCGCTGGTAGCGGAAGGCGGACTCGGCGATTTCCCCGGTGAAGAAGCCGTCCTCGATACCGCGCAGAATGCCGGAGGTCATGGGGCCGATCGGGTGATTTCCGCTGGGGACCGCCTTGGCACCCAGCTCCTTGATCCGGTCGAAGATCTTCTCCGCGTCCTGCTCGATCCGGTCGGTCAGCGCCTCCACGTACCAGGAACCGCCCAGCGGGTCGGCGACATTGGCGACGCCGGTCTCCTCCATCAGCACCTGCTGGGTGCGCAGCGCGATCTCGGCGGCCTGCTGGCTGGGCAGCGCCAGCGTCTCGTCCAGCGCGTTGGTGTGCAGCGAGTTGGTGCCGCCGAGCACGGCGCTGAGCGCCTCCACGGCGGTGCGCACCACGTTGTTGTACGGCTGCTGGGCGGTCAGCGACACCCCGGCGGTCTGGGTGTGGAAGCGCAGCCACTGGGCCTTGTCGGTGGTGGCACCGTAGGTGTCGCGCGTCCAGCGGGCCCAGATCCGGCGGGCGGCGCGGAACTTCGCGATCTCCTCGAAGAAGTCCAGGTGCGCGTCGAAGAAGAAGGACAGGCCGGGCGCGAAGTCGTCGATGTCCATCCCGCGGGACAGGCCCAGCTCCACGTAGCCGAAGCCGTCGGCCAGCGTGTACGCCAGCTCCTGCGCGGCCGTCGCGCCCGCCTCCCGGATGTGGTAGCCGGAGACGGACAGCGGCTTGTACGCCGGGATGGACGTGGCGCAGTGCTCCATCAGGTCGCCGATCAGCCGCAGATGCGGGTCCGGGGCGAACAGCCACTCCTTCTGGGCGATGTACTCCTTGAAGATGTCGGTCTGCAGGGTGCCGTTGAGTACCGCGGGGTCCACGCCCTGCCGCTCGGCGGCGACCAGGTACATGCAGAAGACCGGGATCGCGGGGCCCGAGATGGTCATCGAGGTGGTGACCTCGCCCAGGGGGATACCGCTGAACAGCAGTTCCATGTCGGCGGCGGAGTCGATGGCGACCCCGCAGTGGCCCACCTCGCCCAGCGCGCGGGGGTCGTCGGAGTCGCGGCCCATCAGCGTCGGCATGTCGAAGGCGACCGAGAGGCCGCCGCCGCCGGCCTCCAGGATCATCTTGTAGCGCTCGTTGGTCTGCTCGGCGTTGCCGAAGCCGGCGAACTGGCGGATGGTCCAGGTCCGGCCGCGGTAGCCGGTGGCGTGCAGCCCGCGGGTGAACGGGAACTCTCCCGGCCAGCCGATCCGCTCGAATCCGGGCACGTCGGCGCCGGGCGGGGGCCCGTACACCGGCTCGACCTGATCGCCCGAGAGGGTGCTGAAGTCGGCTTCGCGCTTGCGCGCGGAGTCATAGCGTGCCTGCCAGCGCTGGCGGCCTGTCTCAATGCCGTGGGCGTCCATACCGTCGAATTTACTTGGACGTCCAAGTAAATGTCGATGAGGCGGGGCCCACCATGTGGGTGAGCCGCCTCTCAGTTCCGGTCGAAGCCGGTCGAAGCCGGTCGGCACCCGTCGGAACCCGACGCAACCAGACGGAACTCGTCGTTTCCGGTCCGGGCCGGTCAGACCTTGACCGGCTCGGCGCTCTCCCGCACGATCACCTTCGGCCCCAGCTCCCGGGTCACCCGGCGCTCCACGAAGAACGCGGCAGTCGGCACCGTCCCGGCCAGCAGCACCCAGGCCATCCGGCTGATCGGCCACTTCGCCTTGTTGCACAGGTCGAAGGCGAAGACCAGGTAGACGACGTACAGCCAGCCGTGGGCGAAGCCGACAATGCCGGTCACCTTGCTCGCGCCGTCGATGTCGAGGACGTACTCGGCGATGACGGAGAGGGTGAGCGCGATCAGCAGCACGCCCGTCACATAGGCCATCACCCGGTAGCGGGTCAGCACGCTGGATTTCATGGCTCCGAGCGTATCCGCTCCCGAAATCGCCTCGGCGGCGGGGAGCGGTCGGCCCGGGCGCCCGGCCGCCGGGGCTACTCGTCGAAGTCCCCCGCCGCTATCCGCAGCGGGCGCAGCAGCGCGAAGATCTCGCCGCACTCCTCCTGGTCGTAGACGGTGAGGCCGAAGTCCATCGCCATCAGCTCCCGGGTGGCGGACTCGACGATCTCCCGGCCCTTGTCGGTGATCGAGGCGAGGGTGCCGCGGCCGTCGTTCGGGTTGGGGCGCTTGTCGACCAGGCCGGCCATCACCAGCCGGTCCACCGTGTTGGTCACCGATGTGGGGTGCACCATCAGCCGCTCGCCGATCTTGGACATCGGCAGCTCCCCGGCCTTGGCGAAGGTGAGCAGCACCAGCGCTTCGTAGCGGGCGAAGGTGAGCCCGTACGGCCGCACCACCGCGTCGACCTGGCTCAGCAGGATCTGCTGGGCCCGCATGATCGAGGTGATGGCGGCCATGGAGGGCACGCCGCCCCAGTGCCGCGTCCACAGTTCGTCGGCGCGGGCGATCGGGTCGAAGGGGAGATTCAGGGGCTTTGGCACGCGGCCGAGCCTATCCGGCGGCCTTCGCGGCGGTGGCTGCTTGCCGGGCAGGAGTGCCGCGTCCCGCCAGAGCGCTCAGCGCCTGCCACTGGGCCAGGCTCAGATTCCACTCGCCGTACCCGTTCCCCCGGTCCACGGTGGCCCGGGCGGATCCGCTGGCGGTCACCACGTCGCCGGGGGCGGCCCGGGCGAAGAACCAGGCCGCGTCCGCGCTGCTCATCCCGATGCAGCCGTGGCTGGCGTTCCGCACCCCCATCACCGCGTCGTTCCAGGGCGCGGCGTGCACAAACGTGCCGGAAGTGGTGATTTGGACCGCGTCCTTGACGGCCAGGTCGTAGAAGTCCGCGGAGGCCGCCGTCCGCGCGATACCGACCGAGGACGACGTCATCCGTACGGTGGACTGCTTGTTCATCACCACCATCGCGCCGTTCCAGGTCGGGTAGGCGGGCCGGCCGGCCGAGATCCTGATGGTCCGCACCGTGCGGCCGTGCTCGGTGACCCGCATGGTGTGCGCCCTGAGGTCGGCATAGGAGACGCGGGCGGGGCCGATGGTGAAGGTCTCCCTGACATCGCGGCGCAGATAGCGGTGGCCGCCGGTGTCGATACCGCTGAGCCTCGCGGTGAGCGTCACCTCGGTGCCGGGGGTCCAGTACGTGTCCGGGCGCCAGTCCACCCGCTGCACGCCGGTGGTGGGATCGGTCAGCCAGCCCCAACTGCCGGGCACCGCAGGGGTGGTGGTGACGGCGAGTGCCTTCTCCACCGCCGCCTTGTCCCGCACCGGCCGGTCGAAGGCGAGCGACACGGGCTGGCCGACCCCCACCACCGCGCGGCCGAGCGGGGCCGGGGTGACGCCGTTGACCGCGGCGGCGGGCCGGGTGCGGAAGGTGCTGGTGGCCGAGACCGCGGTGCCCGCGGGGCCGGTCGCGGTGACGCGCACGGTGTACGACGTGCCGGGCGTCATCGTCCGGTCGGAGGTCCAGGTGTCCTTGGCGGCGTCGGGCGCGCCGGTCACCTCGACCGGGGACACCCCGTCGGCGGCCGGCCCGTCGGCGGTGACGCCGACCGTGTCGAGGGTGCCGCCCGCCACCGTCACCCGTACCGGCGCGCCGGGGTCGACGCCCGTCGTGCCGGCGGCCGGCCGGACGGTGATCCGGGCGGCGGCCGGGGTGGTCGCGCCGGGCCGCGCACCGCCCTTGGCATCGGCGCCGGCCGTCGGACCGAAGTCCCCGGTGCATCCGGCGGCGCCCAGCAGCACGGCGAGCAGCACGGCGGGCACGGCGGGCAGCACGGCGGACACGGCGGGCACGGCCGACCGCACGAAGCGGGATATACGCCTGCGGTGCACGCTGATCGTCCCCATCGTGTTCCTGCCGTATTCCTGTCGTATTTCCTGTTCCTGCCGCTTCCTGGCGTACGTCACCCAGTGTTCTCACCCGCCGCGGCGCCCAACCCGGTCCGGGCCCGAACTTCAGCCTTTCGGGTGGAGGTTGAGGCGCAGCGGCTTGGCCAGCACGAGCGCGGGGAGGACCAGGGCAGCGGCGCCGAGGACGAGGCCGGTCAGGTCACCGGGGAGTGCGGTTCCCAGCCGGTCGGTGCAGAGGTGGGCGGTGAGCAGGGCGAGGGCGGCACCGGGGAGGAAGGCGGCGGCGAGCCGGAGGTGGTGGGCGAGGACACGTGGGCGCCAGGCCAGGCGGCGGCGCAGCAGGGCGGTGGTGCAGATCAGGCCGGCGGTGCAGGCCACCGCGTAGGCGCCGGCCATGCCGGTCACGGCCCAGCGGGCCGGGAGGAGGGCGTAACAGGCAGCGGACGCGGCGGCGTTGACGGTAGCGATGACGACATTGAGGAAGAAGGGGGTGCGGGTGTCACCGAGCGCGTAGAAACCGCGCGCGAGCAGGTACTGGCCGGCGAAGGCAGGCAGTCCGGGGGCGAAGGCGATCAGCATCCAGGCGATGGCGGCGGCGTCCGCGTTTGTGGTGGCACCGTGCTGGAAGACGACGCCGGTGATCTGCGGTGCCAGGGTGAGGAAGGCCAGCACGGCGGGGACGACCGCGGTGGCGGAGACGGTCAGACCGCGGCTCAGGTCGGCGCCGATCGCGGTGTGGTCGCCGTCGGCCGCGGCCCGGCTCATCCGCGGCAGCAGCGCGGTGACCAGGGAGACCGTGACGATGCCCTGCGGCACCACCCACAGGCTGTAGGCGTTGCTGTAGGCCGCGTAGCCGACGCCGGTGCCGGCCCCGGTGCCGTGCGCGGCGGCCAGCGCGTGCTGTCCGGCGGAGGTGGACAGCCGGGTCACCACCCAGTACGCGAGTTGGTTGACCAGGACCAGCGCCAGTGTCCAGCTCGCGGCCCGCACCGGCGCGGCCAGTCCGGCGCCGCGCCAGTCGAAGCGCGGGTGCCAGCGGAAGCCGGTCGCGCGCAGCGACGGGACGAGGGCCAGCGCCTGGACGGCGATGCCCGCGGTGCTGCCCAGGCCCAGGACGAGCGCGTCCCGGTGCCCGATGCCGCCGTGGGCGAGCGCCAGGTACAGGCCGAACACCGCGATCACCACGATGTTGTTGAGCACCGGCGTCCACATCATCGCGCCGAACCGGTCGCGGGCGCCGAGCACCTGGCCGAGCAGGGTGAACACACCGTAGAAGAGGATCTGCGGCAGGCAGCAGCGGGCCAGCGCCACCGTCAGCTCCCGCTGGGCGCCGGTGAAGTCGGGGGCGTAGGCGCTGACCAGCAGCGGCGCGGCCAGCACGGCGAGCGCGGTGATGGCGAGCAGCGCCACCGCGCACATGGTGAGCAGCCGGTCGGTGTACTTCTGCCCGCCGTCGGGGTGTTCGCGGGCGGCGCGGACCAGTTCGGGCACGAAGACGGACTGGAGGGCGCCGCCGATCAGCAGCGCGTAGACGATGTTCGGCACGGTGTTGGCGACCCCGAAGGCGTCACCGGAGGCGGCGGTGCCGACGGCGGCGGTGATCACCGCCAGCCGCACGAAGCCGGTCGCCCGCGACACCAGCGAGCCGGCCATCATCAGCCCGCCGCTGCGCCGCAGCGAAGGCTGCCGGGCGTCCGTGTGCCGGTCCCGCACTCCTGTTGCCGAAGTCACCCGTGGCCTTTCCCGCTGCGTCCCCACTTGCCGGACGCCGGGGCCGGCCCGGGCGGTTGCGGCGGCGGACGGCGGATCTCAGGCGGCCCGGACCGCTCCGATCCGGCGGGTCCGGCGCACCGACTTGAGGACGGGCAGCACCGACAGCGAGCCGAGCGCGCCGGCGCCCGCGATCACCGCGTAGGGCGGCACCCATTCGGCGACGGCCCCGCCGACGGTCATGCCGACGCCCTGCAGCGTCATGATGCCCGCGGCCAGCAGGGACATGGCCCGGCCGCGCATCTCCTCGGGCACGTCGAGCACGAACCACTTGTCGATGCCCAGCGAGTAGGCCATGCACAGCCCGGTGCACATCAGCAGCACGATGGCGAACGGCAGCGAGGGATGCACCACGAAGCACACGAACGGCACCATCGACAACGCGGCCAGCGGAATCGCGATCCGCTCCCGGCTGGCCGGGCCCAGCAGGGTGCCGGCGGTCAGCTCGCCGATGACGGTGCCGGCCGGCATCGCCGCGAGCAGCACCCCGAATCCGGCGGTGCCGGCGCCGGATGCGTCGGCGAAGGGAGCCGCGACCCCCTCGGCCACCACGCAGAACATCGGCGGCAGCCACCACATCAGCAGCAGGGCCCTGATCCGGGGGCTGCCGAACAGCCGCCCGGCCGAGGCGATCGAGTCGCGCATCATCGCGCCGCTGCCGGTCACCCGGGCCGCGTGGTCGCGGGTGCCGAAGCGCAGCAGCAGCGCCGAGCACAGGAAGGTGCCG
The DNA here is from genome assembly GCF_900091855.1 of Streptomyces sp. DvalAA-14. GTDB lineage: Bacteria > Actinomycetota > Actinomycetes > Streptomycetales > Streptomycetaceae > Actinacidiphila. The sequence goes on along the minus strand of NZ_FMCH01000389.1, from coordinate 9,849 downwards.
ATGGTCACGATCAGCGCGGTGCGCGGCGAGAGCCACACCAGCACCAGGCCGCCGACTCCGTAGCCGACGATCTGCGAGCTCTGCGAGACGATCCGCACCAGCGAGCGGCCCAGGACGAACAGGTCGCCGTGCAGGATGTCGGCCAGGCTCGCCGCCCGGGCGCCGGTGAACAGCGGGGTGACCATGGACACCAGGGTGCGCAGCACGAACAGCAGCGCGATCGGGGTGGCGGGCACCGCCATCACCGCGACGCAGCCCGCGCACACCAGGTCGCAGGCGACCAGTACCGCGCGGGTGGGGAAGCGGTCGGCGATGCCGGACAGCAGGATGCCGCTGAGCGCGTAGGGCAGAAAGCCGAGCGCGAAGATCAGGGCGGTCAGCAGCGCCGAGCCGGTCTGGCGGAAGACCAGTACCGCCAGGGAGACCTCGGCGAAAACACTTCCCAGTACGGACAGCACATGGGCGGCGAAGATCGGCCGGAACTCGCGGACCGCGAACACCGCGCCGTACTTGCTGGGGGCGTCTTCCGTGCTCCCGGGGGTGATGGGAGCGGCGTCTGAGCGTCCCGGCGAAGTGGAGTTGCCACCGCGAGGAGAGTGCTCGCTGTCCGTTGTCATGACATCACACTGGTGGCATTGGCCCCACGCGTCGTAGTCTTTCGTGCACAGCCGAATCTTGGGGGTCGTGATGTCGTTTCGTATGCGATTTGCGGCAGAGGACCTTTTGCGGTGCCGCTTCGCGATTTCCCCGTTGCGCGAGACGCAGGGCGCGATCCGGACACTCTCCCGGCCCGACCGGCACGGCTACCACTTGCCCTGGCTGCGCCAGGTGCGCGCGGCGGCGGCCGGCCTCGATCTGGCGGCGCTGCGGCTGATCTCACCGGACAACGGTCACGACCCGGACTTCCTGCACCCGTTGCCGGACGCGCCGCTGGCGGCGCTGGAGGAGGAGTTGGCGGCGATCCGGGCCACCCCGCCGGAGACCGCGCGCCGGCAGATCGCCGCCGCCCTGGCCCAGACCCCGGGAGCCGACCGGAGCCGCCGCGGCCGGGCGATGCTGGCCGACCCGCGCGGCGCGGTGCGGCAGTTGGCGGGACTGTACGAGCAGGTGTGGTCGTCGCTGCTGTTCCCGCACTGGCCGCGGCTGCGCGCCGTACTGGAGGCCGATGTGGCCTACCACGCCCGGCGGTTGGCGGACGGCGGCATGCAGCGGCTGTTCACCGGGCTGCACCCGAAGCTGAGTTGGTCCGACGGCGCGCTGACCGCGGCCGTGAACGCGCCGCGGCTGCCGGAGCCGGCCGGGCAGGGCCTGGTCCTGGTGCCCAGCGTGTTCTTCTGGCCGGAGGCGGGCAGCGCGTTCGACCCGCCCTGGCAGCCGACCGTGGTCTATCCGGCCCGCGGCATCGGCGGCCTGTGGGCCGAGACCGGGCCGGCCGCCTCCACCGCGCTGATCCGGCTGCTGGGCGCCAACCGGGCGGCCATCCTCAGCGGCCTCGACGCGCCCACCACCACGACGGCCCTGTCCCACCGCCACGCGCTGGCGATGTCCTCGATCTCCGGGCACCTGGTGGTGCTGCGGGACGCGGGCCTGCTGGCGTCGCGCCGCTACGGGCACCAGGTGCTGTACGAGCGGACGCCGCTGGGGATAGCGGTGGCGACCGGCGGGCTGCTGTAGTCCGCCCCCGGCTTACGACTCACGGCCCCCGGATTACGGCGCCAGATACCGCTCGACGGTCTCCACCTTCGCGGTCAGGCCGTCGGTGACGCCCGGCCGGATGTCGGCCTTGAGCACCAGCGAGACCCGGGGGGCGCGCGCCTCGACGGCGGCCACCGCCCGCTTGACGACGTCCATCACCTCGTCCCACTCGCCCTCGATCGAGGTGAACATCGCGTCGGTGCGGTTGGGCAGGCCCGACGCTCGGACCACCCGCACCGCCTCGGCCACGTACGCGCCGACCTCCTCGCCGACGCCGACCGGACTGACGGAGAAGGCGACGATCATGCCGCACCCACCGTGTCGGCCGAGCCCCGCCCGGCCGGGACGCCCGCCGCGGCCTCGCGCGCGGCGACCACCGCGGCCGCGCCCTCCCGGGCCAGCATCCGCTCGGCGAAGAAGCCGCCGGTCGGCAGCACCGACAGCAGGAAGTACAGCGCGGAGCGGCGCCACGGCCACTGGGCCCGGTACCAGGCCAGCCCCCAGAAGGCCACCCAGATCAAGAAGAGCACGCCGTGCACCATGCCCATGGTGGGGACGGCATTGAAGTCCGTGGTGCGCTTGAGCACCGAGCAGACCAGCAGCAGGAGGAACGACACCGCCTCCGGGGCGGAGATCAGTTGCAGCCGGCGCAGTGCGCGGGCGGTCTTCAGTTCCACGAGAACCTCACGGTCGATGGACGGACAGGACACACGACAGGATCTGCAATCAGGACAGTAAGGGACAATGGGCCCATGAGATCGAGTGAACGAGCCCGGCCGACCCGGCGTGCACGCACCTTGTGAACGTGATCACAAAGCTGTTCCCCATTATCACCGGCCCGCCGCAGGCGCCCCCTCCCGGGGGTCGGCAACCACCGGCCGACCCGATAACGTCCCTCCACGCAGACGCCGCCACCCGGACGCCGGCAGGGGCACCGGCACGGACACCAGGACGGGGACCGAACACGCGATGAGCATCGACTGGGACCGCCGCCACTGCGCCCGCAAGGGCCACATCACGTATGCGCCCGACGAGCCCGGCCTGCGCGGCAAGCTGACCGCCGCCACCGCCGTCGGCCCGGTCTGGCGCTGCCTGCGCTGCGGCGATTTCGTCCTCGGCGAGCCGCACGGCCGCGGGCCGGCCGACCGGGCGCCGCTGGTGCCGCGCGGCCGGGCCCTGCGCGATCTGCTGATCCTGCGCTTCCTGGCGGTCGAGCGGGTGCTGCGCGGGCTGCTCATCGTGCTGGCCGCCTGGGCGGTGTGGAAGTTCAGCAATTCGCAGGACGCGGTGCACCAGCTCTTCGAGAACGACCTGACCGTGTTCAGGCCGGTGGCCGACCACTTCCACTACGACCTGGACCACTCCCCGGTCGTCGACACGATCCGCAAGACCTTCGACTACAAGAAGTCGACCCTCCAGGTGGCGGCCGGCGGCCTGCTCGCCTACGCGCTGATCGAGATCGTCGAGGGCTTCGGCCTGTGGTGGGCCAAGCGGTGGGCTGAGTATCTGACGGTAGTGGCCACCGCCGCCTTCCTGCCGATCGAGATCTACGAACTCACCGAGAAGGTCGGCTGGTTCAAGATCGCCACGCTGGCGCTGAATGTGCTGGCCGTCCTCTACATCCTGCTCGGCAAGCGGCTGTTCGGGCTGCGCGGCGGGCACGCGGCCTTCGAGGCGGAGCGGCGCGGCGCCTCGCTGCTGGAGGTCGAGCACGCGGCGGGAGCCGGCGAACCGGCCGCGGACGGCGGGGAGCAGCCGAAGCAGCCGCTTCCGGTACGCCACCGCTCCCCTGCGGATACCGTCTGAACCATGGCGATTTTCCGGCTGCAGGGCTCGCGCATGCTCGCCGTCGATCTCAGCGGGGACGCGGTCAAGGCGAAGAACGGCGCGATGGTCGCCTACGACGGCGAGATGACGTTCAGGAAGATGGCCGGCGGCGGCGAGGGCATCCGCGGCCTGGTCACCCGCCGCATCACCGGCGAGGCGATGGCGGTGATGGAGGTCAAGGGCCACGGCACCTGCTACTTCGCCGACCGCGCCACCGAGATCAACCTGGTCCGGCTGAACGGCGAGAAGCTGTACGTGGAGGCGAGCAATCTGCTGGTCACCGAGCCGTCGCTGCGGACCGGCACCACCTTCACCGGGCTGCGCGGCGCGACACAGGGCAACGGGCTGTTCACCACCACCGTCGAGGGCGCCGGCCAGGCGGCGATCATGTCCGACGGACCGGCGATCGTGCTGCGGGTGTCGGCGGCGTACCCGCTGATCGTCGACCCGGGCGCGTACATCGCCCACACCGGCCAGCTGCGCCAGCAGCTCCAGACGGCGATCGGCTGGCGCACGCTGGTCGGTGAGGGGTCCGGCGAGAGCTTTCAGATCCGCTTCGAGGGCGAGGGCCTGGTGTACGTCCAGCCCAGCGAGCGCGTCACGATCGGGGGGCAGCTGTAGTGCCGTTCACCAGGATCAACTCCAAGATGGTGGAAGCGCCGATCGTCCCCGGGCAGCGGATGTTCAGCCAGCGCGGCGCGATGCTGGCCTATCGCGGCGCGGTCTCGTTCACCCCGAGCATCACCGGCGGGCAGGGCGGGGCGATGGCGATGATCGGCCGGCGGCTGGCCAATGAGGCGACGCCGCTGATGACCGTGGAGGGCAGCGGCTCGGTGATGTTCGGGCACGGCGGCCACCACATCCACACCGTGGACCTGACCGGCGAGACGCTGTACGTGGAGGCCGACCGACTGCTGGCCTTCGACGGTTCGCTGCGGCAGGGGACCATGTTCATGGGCTCGCAGGGCGGGGTGATGGGCGTGATCCGGGGCCAGGCCACCGGCCAGGGCCTGTTCACCACCACCTTGCAGGGCAAGGGCTCGGTGGCGGTGATGGCGCACGGCGGCGTCGTCGAGCTGCCGATCGGCCCGCAGCGCCCGGTGCACGTCGATCCGCAGGCGTATGTCGCCCACCGCGGCGAGGTGCGCAACAAGCTGACGGCGGCGATCGGTTGGCGCGAGATGGTGGGCCGCGGCTCGGGTGAGGGCTTCCAGTTGGAGCTGTCCGGGCAGGGCACGGTGTACGTCCAGGCGTCGGAGGAGAAGCTGTGAGCCCGTACCCGCCCCCGCCCTCGGTCCCGCCCGCGCCGCAGGCCGGCGGCCCCGTCGTCTGGGACCCCGCCACGCTGCCGTCCGACGACAACGTCAACCCGTACGCCTTCAGCGTCGAGTTGAACGGGCAGTGGTTCCTGCAGAAGGGGAAGATGATCGCCTACTACGGCCGGATCGACTTCCACGGCATCGGCCACGGCCCGCTCGACGGCCTGGTCGCCGCCAACTTCCACTCCCCGCTGTACGCCGCGGACTGGGTCGTCGCCCAGGGCAAGGGCAAGATGCTGCTCGCCGACCGGTCGTACGACATCAACTCCTACGACCTGGACAACGGCAATCTCACCATCCGGTCCGGCAATCTGCTGGCCTACCAGCCGGGGCTCGCCCTCAAGCAGTCCATCATCCCGGGCTTCCTGACGCTGATCGGCACCGGCACGTTCGTCGCCGCTTCCAACGGCGCGGTGCACTTCGTCGAGCCGCCGATCCGGGTGGACCCGCAGGCGCTGGTCGGCTGGGCGGACTGCCCGTCGCCCTGCCACCACTACGACCACGCCTATCTGCGCGGGGTGCTGGGCGGCATCCGGCAGCTCACCGGGCTGGGCGGCGCCACCGGCGAGGAGCACCAGTACGAGTTCACCGGGGCCGGGCAGGTGCTGCTGCAGTCGACCGAGGTGCTGATGGGGGAACGGGAGACGGGCGGCGTTCCCGCGGCGGCCGGCCCGGGGGTACCGGGAGTCGGCCGTTAGTACGGCCGTTCGAGATTTCGGGCCCGAAAGCCGCCGAACCGGGGGCAAGGGAGCACCCCCCGTGATCGTTCGGCTACCCTGACGGTATTCCGCCATTCAACCGCCGGTAGAATTAGCCTCATGGAGATCGACACCCCGGACGGCGCCACCACCAACTGGCTGAGTGCGGACGAGCAGCGGGCCTGGCGCATCCACCTCGACGTCAGTCGGCTGATGATGTATCAGATGGAGCGGGACCTGCAGCCCTTCGGGCTGACCAACAACGACTACGAGATCCTGGTCAACCTCTCCGAGGCCGACGACCGGCGGCTGCGGATGAGTGATCTGGCGAAGTCCACCCTCCAGTCGAAGAGCCGGCTGTCCCACCAGATCACCCGGATGGAGGCGGCCGGCCTCGTCCGCCGGGAGAACTGCGAGTCCGACCGCCGCGGCCTGTTCGCCGTTCTCACCGAGCAGGGCTGGGACACCATGCGCCAGGTGGCGCCCCGCCATGTCGCCTCGGTCCGGGCGCACTTCATCGACCTCATCTCCGCCGAGGACCTGGCCGGCTACCACCGCGCGCTGCTCCCGGTGGCCGACCATCTGCGCGCCGAACGCGCTCGCTGAGCCGGCGGTCCACCGCCCGCCCGGCTCTCGCCCGGACCTCAGCCGCGCTGCCCCGGTCCGGCGGGCCCCGCCTCGGTCAGCCCGGCCACCAGTTCGTCGGCCGCCGCGTACGGATCCAGGGCGCCCTCGGTGACCCGGGCGGCCAGCGCCGACAGCCGGGCGTCGCCGCGCAGGTCGGCGAGCCGGGTGCGCAGCGCGGTGATGGCGATGGTCTCGATCTCCCGTGCCGCCCGGCTGCGGCGGCGTTCGGCCAGCACCCCGCGTTCATCCATCCAGGCGCGGTGCTTCTCCAGCGCCTCCAGGACTTCGTCGATGCCCTCGGCCCGGGCGGCGACGGTCTTCACGATCGGCGGGCGCCAGTCGCCGGCGCCGCGGGACGCGCCCAGGCCGAGCATGTGGTGGAGCTCGCGGACGGCGGCGTCCGCGCCGTCCCGGTCCGCCTTGTTGACCACATAGACGTCACCGATTTCCAGGATGCCCGCCTTGGCGGCCTGGATGCCGTCGCCCATGCCCGGCGCGAGCAGCACCACGCAGGTGTCCGCCTGGGCGGCGATCTCGACCTCGGACTGGCCGACACCGACCGTCTCGACCACGATCACGTCGCAGCCGGCCGCGTCCAGCACCCGGATCGCCTGCGGGGCCGCCCAGGCCAGGCCGCCGAGGTGGCCGCGGGTGGCCATGGAGCGGATGTAGACGCCGGGGTCGGAGACATGCTCGGACATCCGGATCCGGTCGCCGAGCAGCGCCCCGCCGGAGAACGGCGAGGAGGGGTCGACCGCGAGCACGCCGACCCGCTTGCCCGCCTTGCGGTAGGCGGTGACCAGCGCCGAGGTGGAGGTGGACTTGCCGACGCCGGGCGAGCCGGTCAGGCCCACCACATACGCGCCGCCGGTCAGCGGGGCGAGGGCCGCCATCACCTCGCGGAGCTGCGGTGACGCGCCCTCCACCAGCGAGATCAGCCGGGCCACCGCGCGCGGCCTGCCCTCCCGCGCCTGCTCGACCAGGGTGGCGACGTCCGCCATGAGCACTCCGTTCACCGTCGACGCGACCAACCGGACTCGGGGCGCGCCGGTCTGCGGGCGCCGGGAAGACGAGGGCGCCCGCACCCGGGCCGCCCCGGGTGGTCAGGGCACCCGGATGATCAGGGCGTCGCCCTGGCCGCCGCCGCCGCACAGCGCCGCGGCGCCCGTTCCGCCGCCCCGGCGCTTCAGCTCCAGGGCCAGGTGCAGCACGATACGGGCCCCGGACATGCCGATCGGGTGCCCCAGCGCGATCGCGCCGCCGTTCACGTTCACCTTTTCAGGTGTCACGCCCAGATCCTTCATCGACTGCACGGCGACCGCGGCGAACGCCTCGTTGATCTCGATCAGGTCGAGGTCGTCGACGGTGAGGCCGTCCTTGGCCAGCGCGTGGTTGATCGCGTTGGACGGCTGCGACTGCAGCGAGTTGTCCGGGCCGGCCACATTGCCGTGCGCGCCGATCTCGGCGAGCCAGTCCAGGCCGAGCTCCAGCGCCTTGTCCTTGCTCATCACGACCACCGCGGCGGCGCCGTCGGAGATCTGCGAGGAGGTGCCGGCCGTGATGGTGCCCTCCGGGGAGAAGGCCGGCCGCAGCCGGGACAACGACTCGGCGGTGGTCTCCGGGCGGATGCCCTCGTCCTTGCTGAGCACCACCGGGTCGCCCTTGCGCTGCGGGACCTCCACCGGGGTGATCTCCGCGTCGAACAGGCCGTTCTTCTGGGCGGCGGCGGCCCGCTGGTGGGACAGCGCCCCGAAGGCGTCCTGGGGTGCCCGCTCGATGCCGAGCCGGGTGTTGTGGTGCTCGGTGGACTCGCCCATCGCGATGTTCTCGTAGGCGTCGGTGAGGCCGGCCGTCGTACGCCATCGCGTCCAGCATCTCGATCGCGCCGTACTTGTGGCCCTCGCGGGACTTGGGCAGCAGGTGCGGCGCGTTGGTCATGGACTCCTGGCCGCCGGCCACCACGATGTCGAACTCGCCGGCCCGGATGAGCTGGTCGGCCAGCGCGATGGCGTCCAGCCCGGACAGGCACACCTTGTTGACGGTCAGCGCGGGCACGCTCATCGGGATGCCGGCCTTGACCGCCGCCTGGCGGGCCGGGATCTGCCCGGTGCCGGCCTGGAGCACCTGGCCCATGATCACGTACTCGACCTGCTCGCCGCCGATACCGGCCCGCTCCAGCGCGGACTTGATCGCGAACCCGCCGAGCTCGGCGCCGGAGAAGGCGCGCAGGCTGCCCAGCAGCCGGCCCATCGGGGTTCTCGCACCTGCGACGATCACGGATGTACGTGCCTGGCTGCTCATGGTGCTGCCCCTTCGGCCGAAGAGTTGAGTTAACGAGGGTTATCTTCAAATGTACTGACCGGTAGCGCCGAGGTCACCCGGCGGAACGTGTGATGGCGCGCACGTTGCGTCACCACATATCCATACGCTGCACTGGGTGGATGCTGACGCGCATCGACCACATCGGGATCGCCTGCTTCGACCTCGACGCGACCGCCGAGTTCTACCGTGCCACCTACGGCTTCGAGGTCTTCCACCGCGAGATCAACGAGGAGCAGGGCGTCCGCGAGGCCATGCTCAAGATCAACGGGACCTCCGACGGCGGCGCCTCCTACCTCCAGCTGCTGGAGCCGACCCGCGCGGACTCCGCCGTCGGCACCTGGCTGGCGAAGAACGGCGAGGGGGTGCACCACATCGCCTTCGGCACCGAGGACGTCGCCGCTGACTCCGAAAGCATCCGGGACAAGGGCGTACGGGTGCTGTACGACCAGCCGCGCCGCGGTTCGATGGACTCCCGGATCACCTTTCTGCATCCGAAGGACTGCCACGGGGTGCTGACCGAACTCGTCACCGCCGCCCCGTCCGCCGCCCAGTCCCCCGCGACGACCTCCGCGAAGTCCTCGGCGAAGTCCTCGCAGGAGCCCCCCGCGGCGCAGGAGGGCACTGTGGACCACTGACCCAACCCCCGCGCTGCCCGGTAGAGTGACCGGCGGAAGTACCGAGAATCTCACCCGGTTGGCGGGTGAGGACGCCAGGAGACCGATGGGACCGCGGAGTGCGGGGCAACGACAGCTACCGGGCTGACGACCACCTCTCGCTGCTCGAAGCCGAGATGGAACGGCTTCGGACCGAGCGGGGCAAGGCCGTCGACCACGCCGACGACCTCGGATACCAGGTCGAGGTGCTGCGCGCCAAGCTGCACGAGGCGCGCCGCAATCTGGCCGCACGCCCTGCCTACGACAACATCGGCCACCAGGCCGACCAGCTGCTCCGCAACGCCCAGATCCAGGCCGACCAGCTGCGCACCGACGCCGAGCGCGAGCTGCGCGAGGCCCGCGCCCAGACCCAGCGGCTGCTCCAGGAGCAGGCCGAGCACCAGGCCCGCTTCGAGGCCGAATGGCACGCCGAGGCGATCGCCCGCCGCCGCCAGCTCGACGAGGAGCTGGCCGAGCGCCGGGCCACCGTCGAGACGCACGTCAATGAGAACGTCGCCTGGGCCGAGCAGTTGCGCGCCCGCAGCGAGTCGCAGGCCCGCCGGCTGCTGGACGAGACCCGCGCCGAGACCGAGGCGGCGCTCACCGCCGCCCGCAGCGAGGCCACCCGGGTCGCCGAGCAGACCAGCCAGCGGCTGACCGCCGACGCCGAGGCGGCCCGCACCGAGGCCGAGCAGCTGCTGCGCCGGG
>NZ_FMCH01000139.1 GCF_900091855.1 Streptomyces sp. DvalAA-14 | reverse complement strand
CGCCGCCCGCCGCCACCGGCGGGCCGCGCTGCGGCTGGGCACCCTGCTGGAGGAGCGCGGCGAGCTGAAGGAGGCCGGCCACTGGTACCTGACCGCGGCCCGGGACGGCGAGGCGCGGGCCGCCTGCGCGCTGGGCTTCCTGCTGCGCGACGCCGGCGACCTCGACCAGGCCGCCACCTGGTGGCGCCGCGCGGCGCAGGCCGGCGACGGCAACGCGGCCAACGCGCTCGGCGCGCTGCACGCCGAGGAGGGCGAGACGCAGACCGCCGAGCGCTGGTACCGCACCGCCATGGAGGCGGGCGATGTCAACGGCGCGTACAACCTCGGGCTGCTGTGCGCCGGCCAGAGCCGCAGCCAGCAGGCCGAGCAGTGGTATCGCAAGGCCGCCTACGCCGGGCACCGCGAAGCCGCCAACGCGCTGGCCGTGCTGCTGCTCCAGCGCGGTGACGCGGCCGGGGCGGAGCCCTGGCTGTCCAAGGCCGCCGAGGCGGGCAGCATCGACGCCGCCTTCAACCTGGGCATCCTGCACGCCGCCCGCGGTGACGAGAACACCGCCCGCCGCTGGTACGAGCGCGCCGCCGCGTCCGGGCACGCCGAGGCCGCCCTCCAGGTGGCCATAGCGCTCCAGCAGGAGGGCGACCACCACGGCGCGGAGCGGCATCTGCGGTGCGCGGCCGGCGGCGGCAGCCCCGAAGCGGCGTTCCGGCTCGGCGCGCTGCTGGACCGCAGGGAGCGGGAGGACGACGCGGAGGTCGCCGGATCGGGTTCGGTGGAGGCGGAGGAGTGGTACGAGCGGGCCGCCCGTCAGGGGCACCGCCGGGCGCAAGTACGGCTCGGCATGTGCGCGGCCAAGCGCGGCGACGTGGTGGACGCCGCCCGCTGGTACCGGCTGGCCGCCGAAGCGGGCTCCCGCAACGGCGCCTTCAACCTCGGGCTGCTGCTGGCCCGCGAGGGCAGCGAGCCGGAGGCGGCGCTGTGGTGGACCCGTGCGGCCAACGCCGGCCACGGCCGCGCCGCCCTCCGCATGGCCCTGCTCTCGGCCCGCCGCGGCTCCCTGGCCGAGGCCCAGTCCTGGTGCGCCCGCGCCATCAGCTGCGGCCCGGCCGAGGTCGCCGAGCGGGCGGCCCGTCTCACCGACGCGGTGGCCCACGAGCTGACGGCCTGACCGCCCCGAGGCCGGCTGCGCCGGGCCTTCTCCGGAGGGCCCGGCGCCCGGCCGGGCGCCCGTCGCGGGCGTGCGGCGGGGCGTTCGGGCCGCCCTCGTAAGCGATTTGGTGAGGTCAGCCCCGGTGGTCTAAGCTGAGCACACAACGACGCGGGGTGGAGCAGCTCGGTAGCTCGCTGGGCTCATAACCCAGAGGTCGCAGGTTCAAATCCTGTCCCCGCTACCAATGACGCGTCAGGGCCCGGAGGTTCGTCCTCCGGGCCCTGACTCGTCATTTCTCCCGTTAGTCTTATTAGGGCAAAGTCCGGCCGGACCACCTTGGTCCCCGCCCCCCGCCGCGCGATCCTGGTCCGGAAGGACCGGGCTAGCCGTGGAGGCGGGATTGCTGCGCAAACGGCGGGCGCGATCCGCACCCGCGGCCGTGGACACCGGCCGCTGGGATGTGTGGTGCGCCCGGGTGGCCGGCGGCGGTCGCCGTGCGGACGCGGTGGAACTGCTCGCCGCGCTGCGCCAGGTGACGGACAGTGGTCAGCCGCACGACCGGGCCGCCGCGCTCGACGCGCTGGGCCGCGCGCCCGCCGCACTGCTGGTGCTGCTGGACCGGTACGCCCGTACCGGCGCGCCGCCGGCGCCT
>NZ_FMCH01000388.1 GCF_900091855.1 Streptomyces sp. DvalAA-14 | reverse complement strand
CGAGGTCGCGTTGGAGCCGCCCTTCCCGCCGCCGGCCGAGGCGTTGGTGGCGCCGCCGGTGCCGGTCAGGCAGGGCGCGGCGCCCTGCCGGTCGCAGGGCTTCGGGTACGGCGCGGTCTGCGCCAGCCTGTTGTGCCCGTCGGGGCTGAAGGTCGGGTTGTTGCAGTGCTTGATGTCGATCGACTGCGTCTGCACGCCGGGGATCCGGCGGATCTGGTCGAGACCGGCCTGCACCAGGTTGATCGGCAGGGGCGAGTAGCCGAGCGACGGCGCCTGTTGCTGGCCCTGGCACATGAAGTAGTAGGAGAACGCGCCGAGCGTCTTGCCCTTGGTGGCGGTGAAGGTCCCCTGCACCTTCAGCGGCAGGATCATGTACGAGTAGCTGGACAGCGGGTAGTTGCGCCGGTCGGTGTCGGTGTAGACGGCGCCGAGCTGCTGGGTCAGGTAGTCCGGCGAGTCCTTGTTGGTGTTGATCTTCGCCTTGAGCAGCGAGACGGCCACGTTCTGCGGGGTCGGCTCGGTGTAGTAGCCGGCGTGGTTGAGGATCTTGGCGACCGGGAAGTGCGCGTTCAGCGCGTACGAGTAGTTGACGTACCCGATCGCGCCCTCGCCGTAGCCCTGCGCCACATAGCCGGCCACGCCCAGGTCGCCGGACTGCGCGATCATCCCGGACAGCGTCGGGTAGTTCGAGGTCGCGCCGCACGCCCCGGCCCGGCCGACCTTGCCGCAGTACGCGTTCCACAGCGCCTTGTGCTGGTCGGCCATCCACATGGTGAACTGGGCGGTCGAACCGGAGCCGTCGGAGCGCACCACCGGCACGATCGAGCGGTGCGGCAGTTGCAGGCCCGGGTTGTCGGCCTTGATGACCGGGTCGTCCCAGAACTTGACCACGCCGGTGAAGATCTTGGTGACCACGTCCCCGGACAGCCGCAGATTGGTCACCGCCTTGCCGCCGACGGTCAGGTGGTACATGAAGACCGTGCCGCCCGCCACGATCGGCATGTACGCGTACGAGCCCGACGCCGGGTTCTCCGGCGCCGACCCGTCGGTGGGGTGCGTCTGGAACGGGATGTCGCTGACCGCGAAGTCCACCGTGCCGTTGAGGAACTGCCGCCGCCCGTCGGACGATCCGGTGCCGGAGTAGCTGATCCGCATCCCGTACTGCGTGACGTCCCGGCGCCACTCGTCCACCGCGTTCTCGGCCCAGGTCGAACCGGCGCCGGAGATCGGCGTGTAACTCGGGTCGGCGGAGGCCGCGGTGGCGGCCGGGCCGAGCAGCACGGTGCCGAACAAGGTGAGCAGCGCCAGGACCAGGCGGGCCCGGCTTTCCAGGGCGGGCGCGCGCCGCAGGGCGCCGCCGGGTGTGTTGAGCGGCATCAGGCGTTCTCTCCGTCGGGCAGGGGAAGGGCGGGAGCGTGCAGGTCGGCGAAGCGCGAGACGTCCCGGCGCGAGGCGCGCGCGGTACGCCGCGCCTGCCGCCGGGACTGGTGGCCGGGGCCGCGCCCGCCGAGGACGCGGGCGACCGCGAACAGGACCAGGACCAGGGCCATCAGCACCGCGGCCGCGCCGAAACCGCGCGCGATCATCGCCGGTTCCGGTGACTTGACGAAGGTGAAGACGGCCAGCGGCAGCGAGACCATCGGGCCGTGGGTCGGGTCGCCGTTGAGCGCGGCGGTGAAGCCCGCGGTGAGCAGTACCGGCGAGGTCTCGCCGATGCCGCGCGCGGTGCCGAGGATGACGGCGGTCGCCAACCCCGAGCGGGAGGTGGGCAGTACGACATGCCACACGGCCCGCCAGCGCGGGGCGCCGAGCGCCTCGGATGCCTCCAGCAGCGTTCCCGGCACCAGCCGCAGCACCACGTCCGCGGCCCGGATCACGATCGGCAGCATCATCAGGCTGATCGCGAACGCGGCGGCCAGGCCCGACTTCTGCTGCCCGAGGATGAGGATCCAGGTCGCGTAGACCATCAGGCCGGCCACGATGGACGGCAGGGCCGTCATCGCCTCGACCACGGTCCGCACGAAACGCGCGTAGCGGCCCGGCGTCTGGTTGAGGTACACCGCGCAGGTCAGGCCGAGCGGCACCGTGATGGCCAGCGCGATCACGATCATCAGCAGGGTGCCGAGCATCGCGTGCGCGATGCCGCCGACCGACAGCGGGTCCAGCGGACCGGCCTTCTGCATGTCCTGGGTGAAGAAGTTGCCGTGCGGCAGTGCCTGCCGCCCGCGCCACAGGGTGAATCCCACCACCAGCGCCAGCGCGGCGAACAGCACCGTCGCCGCCGACCACAGCACGACGGTCATCACCCGGTCGCGGACCGCGGGACCGTCCTCGTCGAGCCCGACGAGCATCGCGTATCCGGCCAGGAACACCAGGTACCAGGTGACGGTGAAGCCCAGTGGGCCGGACAGCGGGGCGAGTTCGCCGAACAGCAGCAAGGTCACGCACAGCGCGGACGTCGCCGCGCCCAGCAGCGACAGCACCCCGGTCCGGGACAGCCCGCCGATCCGGCGCGGCACATCGGGGACTTCGGGTGCCACCGGGTCGTTGGCAGCGGGCACCGGGGCGGCCGGGGCTTTGTCGATCACGGTCATCTCATGCCTCGCTCTGCGCGCCGGACCGGGACCGCGCCACGATCGAGGACGCGGTGAAGTTGACCACCAAGGTGAGGACGAACAGCGCCAGACCGGCCGCCATCAGCGCGGACATGCCGAAGTCGGAGGCGTCGCCGTAGTGCAGCGCGATCAGCGAGGAGACCGAGTTGGACCCGGTCTGCAGGATGTGCGGCTGAATGGTGAAGACCGGCGAGATGATCAGGTAGACGGCGATGGTCTCGCCGAGCGCCCGGCCGAGCCCCAGCATGGTGCCGCCGATCAGCCCGCCGCGCCCGTACGGCAGGACCACCGAACGGATGACGCCCCATCGGGTGGCGCCCAGCGCGTAGGCGCCCTCGCGCTCGCCGGCCGGTGCCTGGGCGAAGACCTCGCGCATCACCGAGCACTGGATCGGCGCCACCATCAGGGCCACGACGATGCCGGCCACGAAGGTGGAGGCGGTGTACACGCTCGCCGAGGCCAGCGGCGAACCGGGCTGGGTGCCGTCGACCTTGAACAGCGGTATCCAGCCGAACCAGTCGGACAGCCAGCGCGACAGGCCGATCACCCGGGCCTGCAGGAAGAACAGCCCCCACAGGCCGTAGACCACCGACGGGACCGCGGCCATCAGGTCGACCAGCGCGATCAGCGTCCGGCGCAGCCGGCGCGGCGCGACATCGGTGATGAACAGCGCGGTGCCCAGCGCCAGCGGCAGCGACAGTGTCACCGCGACCAGGGCGATCAGCACCGTCCCGGTCAGCACGGCGGCGATGCCGAAGTGGTGGACGTCCGGCTGCCACTGGGAGGTGGTCAGGAAGGAGAACCCGGTCGCGCGCAGCGCCTGGGTCGCCCTGAGCAGCAGGAACAGCCCGACGGCGGCCATGATGGCAAGCACCGCGGTGCCGGTGGCCGTCAGTTGGAGCCGGAAGATCCGGTCGCCGAGGCCGCGGGTGGCCACCAGCTCGCGCGGTACGTCGTCACCGCTCGCCGGTCTGCCCGACCCCGCTTCTGCGGACGCCATTCGAGGACCCCCCTAGGTCTCGGGCGCCCACATCGCAAGCTTGCGCCGTCAGGGGGAGATTCAAATGCCGGTTCAATGCCGGAACATCCCTGCCGGGGCGTCCATTCGGCAAACAGCACATGAGCGGGTGGCGATTGTGACGTGTGAACCCTGTGAGACGACATGCCGGGGCCGTGCGGCGCCCCCGACCGGTCCGATACGGCCCGGCCGCGCCCCGAACGCGCCCCGGACCGGGCCCCGGCAGGGCGCTTGGCGGGTGCCGGCCGGTGGACCCCTCCGGACAGGGCCTAGCTGAAGACGATCATCGATCCCTGGCCCAGCGACCGGGTGGCCGCCGCGTGCAGACCCAGCCAGACGTGGTGCTCGCGCGCGAACGGGCTGCCGGGGGCGGCCGCCGGCGGCAGCACGGCCGGCTCCTCCAGCGTGGTGTGGCGGTCCGGCGGCGCGGGGGCGGCCGGCGGGTTGGCCGGGTCGATGCCGATCGAGGGGGCGACGAACTCCAGCTCCCGCAGCAGCCCGTGGCTGGAGCCCAGCGGGCCGCCGCTCTCCAGCAGCTCGTCGTTGACCACCGGCTGCGGGAAGTCCAGCGGGACATACGCGCCCGCGTGGTCGTAGTGCCAGACCAGGTGCGAGCGCTGCGCGGTCGGCTCGAACATCTCCAGCAGCTGCTCGTAGTCGCCGCCGAGCGCGTCCACCGGGGTGACTTCCAGGCCCTGGAGGCTGAGCAGATAGGCCCGCCGCAGGAAGTGCAGCGCGTCGTAGTCGAAGCAGGCGACCGGCCCGACATCCCCCGACAGCCCGGGCATGTAGCTGTAGACGGGGACGGGCGGCTGTCCCGCGTCACTCAACGCCTTGTCGTAACGCGCGAGTTCCTCGGAGAACGGGTTTTCCGGGCTGTGGCAGAGCACGTCCACGAGCGGCACCAGCCACAAGTCGCAGGCCACGAACACTCCATCCGGTCGGGGGCGTACAGCGTAATTCGACCGGGGCGGTCACGTCAGGACCGTGCGGGCGCGAGCTTCTCGATCAGGGCGCGGGTGTGCTCGTTGTACTCCAAGGTGAGCTCGCGGGCGGTCCCGGCGTCGCGGGCGGCGACCGCCTCCACCAGCGCCACATGGTCCGACCAGCACACCCCCGACAGGTCCTGCAGCGCCCGCAGGTGCGGGACCGCGTAGATCCAGGTCTGGGTACGGACCCGGTCCAGGAACTCGCAGATGTGCGGATTGCCGCCGATGGCCGCCAGCTCCCGCCAGAACCGCAGGTCGCAGCCGATCAGTACGTCCAGCACACCGGCCCGGGCAGCGCGGGCGGCGGCCTCGGCGCGGCGGCGCACCGAGGCGATCGCGTCGGCCGGCAGGTCCCCCATGCCGTCCTCGGCCACCGCGCGGAACAGGGCCTCGACCACGAAGACACGGGCCTCGGTCAGCGAGCGGAAGTCGGCCGGGGTCAGCCGCCGCACCTGGAAGCCGCGGTGCTGCTCGATCTCCAGCAGCCCCTGTGCGGCCAGGTCCACCAGCGCCTCGCGCACCGGCGTGGCGGACACCTCGTAGGTGTCGGCGATCTCCTTGACGGTGAAGTGGCGGCCGGCCCGGAGCCGGCCGGTGAGCACTTCCTCCCGCAGGGCATCGGCGATCTGCTGGCGCAGGCTGCTGCGCCGTACCCGCGCTGCGCCGCCCAGCGGCATGCCCGTCTCCTCGTCTCGCCGGTCGTACACACGTCTGGCCCCGGACACCTTAGGCGAGGGCGGGCCGTCGAGGCCGCCTTCCGGTTTCGACCACCACTGACCGCTTGGCGTTCATACGCCTATTCTTCGCCGTACGAGTTCGCCCCACGAGCGAGCGAAAGGCCGGGCGGGACATGCGATGGACGAGCTGAGGGCGGATGATCCGCGGTGGATCGGCGCCTACCGGCTGCTCGGCCGGCTCGGCACCGGGGGCATGGGACGGGTGTACCTGGCCCGGTCCGAGCGCGGTCGCACGGTCGCGGTGAAGCTGGTGCGCGCGGAACTGGCCGAGCAGGACGAGTTCCGCACCCGCTTCCGGCGCGAGGTGCTCGCCGCCCGCCGGGTCGGCGGCGCCTGGACCGCGCCGGTGCTGGACGCCGACACCGAGGCCGAGGTGCCCTGGGTCGCCACCGGATACGTGGCCGGCTCGTCGTTGCAGCAGATCGTCGCCACCGAGTACGGGCCGCTGCCGGAGTCCTCGGTGCGGGTGCTGGCGTCGGGCCTGACCCACGCGCTGGCCGACATCCACCGGGCCGGCCTGGTGCACCGCGACCTCAAGCCGTCCAATGTGATGATCACCATCGACGGTCCCCGGGTCATCGACTTCGGCATCGCCCGCGCGCTGGAGACCGTGGCGGACGGCGCGCTCACCTACACCGGGGCCATGGTCGGCTCCCCCGCCTTCATGTCCCCCGAGCAGGTGCGCGGCGACCGGGTCACCCCGGCCTGCGACATCTTCTGCCTCGGATCGGTGCTGGCCTACGCGGCCACCGGCCTGCAGCCCTTCGGCGCGGCAGCCAGCGGGGTGCACGCGCAGATGTTCCGCATCGTGCAGGAACCCCCGGACCTGGACGCCGTACCGGACGGGCTGCGGGAACTGGTCGCCGCGTGCCTGGTCAAGGAGCCGGCGGCCCGGCCCTCACTGGAGCGGGTACGGCAGCTGCTGGGGACGGACGGGGACGGCGCCACCGGCGCGGCGGCCCCGTCCGCCGCCGACGAGCCGTGGCTGCCCGGGGCGATCGTGGCCAGGCTGGGGCGGGAGGTGGTGCGGCTGCTGGAGCTGGAGGCCGCCGAGACGGGCTCGCTGCCGGTGGTCCCGGCCGGCGCGGCGCCATCGGGTCCTGCGCCTTCGGGCGCGCCTTCGGGCCCGGCGCCTTCGGGCCCGGCAGAGCAGGTGCCCGGCCCGCCGCCGGAGCCCGCGGCGGACTACTCGCCGACCTACGTCCCCCCGCCGCCCGCCGAGCAGGACCTGCCCGGCCATCGGGCCGCGCCGCCGTTCTTCCCCGTGTCCCGCCCGGAAGCCGGGACCCCGTCCGGACCGCCGGTACGCAAGGGCCGACGCGGAACGCTCGTCGCCGTCCTGGCGCTGCTCGCGGTGATCGCGGCCGGCACGACCGCCTATGTGGCCATGCGGGAGGGCCGGCTCGACAGTGCGGACCCCAGGGGCCCGGCGCCGTCCACCGCCGGGCCGGGAGGTCCGGCGTCCCGGACGAGTCCGCCGAGCACCCCACCGACCAGCCCGCCGGCCGATGCCACCGGGGCGAACGGCCTGCTGCCGGCCGGCATGGTCGGGACCTGGCACACCACGCTCCCGAGCAGCACCGGCGACGAGAGCAGCCGGACGCTGAAGATCCACGCCGACGGCTCGGTCGAACTGCTCGGCACCGGGGACGGCTACGACTGCTCCTGGTCGATGCGGGTCACCTCCCCCGGACCGCCGGTCAAGCTGAGCCCCTCGACGCTGACCAGCGGCCCGGCCGCCTCCTGCGGACCGGGCGAGGCCACCACACTGACCCTGATCGACCCGGCCCACCTGCGCCGTACCAATGTGTCCGGCGACCTGGCGGGGCTCACCTACCGGAAGATGTGAGCCCCGCCCGCCCGTACGAGCGGGGCCCGCACCGCGTCAGCCGACCCTCACCGGGCCGCCCCGCACGGCGCCGTATCTCACAGGAACGAGTTGATCTCGATCGTCTCGCTGCGGCCCGGGCCGACGCCGATCGCCGAGATCGGCGCCCCGGACATCTCCTCCAGTGCCTTCACATAACCCTGCGCGTTCTTCGGCAGGTCGGCGAAGCTCTTCGCCTTGGTGATGTCCTCCGACCAGCCGGGCAGGAATTCGTAGATCGGCTTCGCGTGGTGGAAATCGCTCTGGCTGTACGGCAGTTCCTCGACCCGGCGGCCGTCGATCTCGTAGGCGACGCACACCGGGACCTGCTCCCAGCCGGTGAGGATGTCCAGCTTGGTGAGGAAGAAGTCCGTCAAGCCGTTCACCCGGGTGGCATACCGGGCGATGACCGCGTCGAACCAGCCGCAGCGCCGGTTGCGCCCGGTGGTGACACCGAACTCGTGGCCGATGGTACGGAGCTTCTCGCCGTCCTCGTCGAGCAGTTCGGTGGGGAACGGCCCGGCGCCCACACGCGTTGTGTAGGCCTTGAGGATGCCGATCACGCGGGTGACCTTGGTCGGGCCGATACCGCTGCCCGTACAGGCGCCGCCCGCGGTCGGGTTGGACGACGTGACGAAGGGATAAGTGCCGTGGTCGACATCGAGCAGCGTGCCCTGACCGCCCTCCATCAGCACCACCTTGCCCTCGTCGAGGGCGTTGTTCAGGATCAGTCCGGTGTCGGCGACGAAGGGCTTGATCCGCTCGGCGTATCCGAGGTATTCCTCCACGATCTGCTGGGTGCTGATCGCGCGCCGGTTGAAGATCTTCACCAGGATCTGGTTCTTGTCCTGCAGCGCCGCGTCGACCTTCTGCTGGAGGATCGACTCGTCGAACAAGTCCTGGACCCGGACACCGACCCGGTTGATCTTGTCCGCGTAGGCCGGCCCGATACCGCGCCCGGTGGTGCCGATCTTGCGCTTGCCCAGGAAGCGTTCCGTCACCTTGTCGATGGTCTGGTGATAGGGCGTGATCAAGTGGGCGTTACCGCTGATCAGCAACTTGGAGGTATCGACGCCGCGTTCGTTCAGCCCGCTCAGCTCGGAGAGCAGGACCGCCGGATCGACCACCACGCCGTTGCCGATGACCGGCACACAGCCCGGTGACAGGATTCCGGACGGGAGGAGATGCAGTGCGTATTTCTGGTCACCGACCACGACCGTGTGGCCGGCATTGTTGCCACCCTGGTAGCGGACCACGTAGTCCACGGAGCCGCCGAGCAGGTCGGTGGCCTTCCCCTTGCCCTCGTCACCCCACTGAGCACCGAGCAGCACAAGTGCGGGCACAGGCGTACACCCCTTCCGGGCGGGGCATGTCCAACGTGCAGAGAGCCGTCGAACCTGCCCCGGAATAGACGAAGCCCCTGACGCAAAGGCGCAAGGGGCTCTTGCACCGAGATTTTACCTGAGGAAGGACCAAGGTGTCGGCTCAAGCCCCGGCCGGGCATCCCCTGCTCGTGGTCATCGACCCCGCGGCACGCGCAACTGATGGCGAATCCGTACGGATCGCCAAGGATGTGCTGTGCGCGGGCGCGGGTTCCGTGAAGATCGTCTTCCCGGATTCCGCCGAGGAGGTGGAGCGGGCGCTGGCGCACCGCGGCAGACGGCACCCGGTGGTGCTCGGCGACGACGCGGCGCTGCTGCGCACCATCAGCGCGATGCACCGCGACCGCTCGCTGCGGGAGGCGCCGGTATCGCTGGTGCCGATCGGGCCGCGCTCGGCGCTGGCCCGGGCGCTGGGGGTGCCCGACGGGGTGCCGGCCGCCGCGCGGGCGGTGCTGGAGGGCATCGAGCGCGATCTGGACCTTTTGGTGGACGACATCGGCGGCATCGTGCTGGGCGCGCTCAGCATCCCGTGCGGCATGCCGCAGGCCCACAGCGGCGCGCACTGGTGGACCCCGGTGGAGAAGACCGCCCGCTCCCTGGTACGCACCTTGACCTCGCCGATCCCGGTCAACGGCCACCAGCCGCCGCGTCTTCAGCGGCTGCGCGTGGAGGCGGACGGGGTGCTGCTGGCGGATCTGGACGAGCCGGTGCACGAGGTGTCGGTCCGCTGCGCGCCCACCGGCCTGGCCGAGATCTCGGTCCGCCGCACTCACGACGCCCCGGCACAGGTGAGCGCCCGCGCCCGGACGATCACCGTCTCCGGCCGCGACTTCCGCTACCGCGCGGACTCGGCGATCACCGGGCCGGTACGGACCCGGACCTGGACGGTGGAACCGGCCGCGTGGCGGCTGACGGTGCCGCGGTAGGGGGTCGCGGGAGGGGGTCCCGGGGTCCCACCTGGCGGTCGCGGCAGGGGTCCCAGCAGCGGGTCGTGGCCCGGCTGCCGGCCCGGCTGCCGGCCTGGGCGGGGGGCCGTGGCCGACGCTGCCCGCGGGCGCGGCCGTCACCAGCCGACCCGCAGCTCCTCGACGCCCCGGATGACGTAGCCCGGCCGCCAGTCCGGCTCGGCGAGCAGCTTCGGGCCGGGGGCCAGCCGCAGGAAGGCGCCGAAGGACGCGGCCAGTTCGAGGCGGGCCAGCGGGGCGCCCAGGCAGTAGTGGATGCCGGCGCCGAAGGTCAGGTGGCGGTTGCCGTCGGCGGGGCGGGTGATGTCGAAACGGCCGGGTGAATCGAAGCGGGCCGGGTCGCGGTTGGCCGAGCCGAAGAGCAGGGCGACTTCCGAGCCGCGCGGGACCCGGGTGCCGCCGACCTCGATGTCGTCCAGCACCCAGCGCTCGAACATCTGCAACGGGGTGTCGTAGCGCAGCAGTTCCTCCACCGCGTCGCGCAGCCGCCCGGGCTCCCGCTGGAGCAGCGCCAGCTGGTCCGGGTGGTGGAACAAGGTCAGCCAGCCGACCGTGGTGGTGTTCACGGTGGCCTCGTGGCCGGCGTTCAGCAGCAGCACGATCGTGGAGACCATCTCCTGCTCGCTGAGCACATCCCCGTGGTCCTGCACCGCGACCAGCGCGCTGATCAGGTCCTCGCCGGGATCCGCGCGGCGGGCGGTGATCACCTCCCGCAGGTAGCCGGAGAACTCCTCGCTGGCCCGGACCGCGGCGGCCGCGGCCGCCGCGCTGGGATTCAGCTCGAACATGCCGGTGATCGCCGCCGACCAGGGCCGCAGCAGCGGGCGGTCGGCAGCCGGGATGCCGAGCATCTCGGCGATCACCGCGACCGGCAGCGGTTCGGCGACCCGGGCCAGCAGATCGCCGCCGCCGTCGGCGTGGAAGGCGGCGACGAGTTCGGTGGCCAGCCGTTCGACGGTGGGCGCCAGCGCTTCCACCGTGCGCGGTGTGAACGCCTTGGCGACCAGCCGCCGGACCCGGGAGTGAGCGGGCGCCTCCAGGTCGAGCAGGCCGTTGCCGTTGAGCGTGGTGAAGGGCTCGTGCCCGGCCGGCGGGCCCTGGCGGCCGAACTCATCATGGCTGAAGCGGTGCAGATACGTGCGGCCCAGGCGCCGGTCGCGCAGCAGCGCGCTCACGTCGTCGTAGTGCGGGATCAGCCACTGCCCGGTCGGCTCGAAGAAATGCGCCCGCCCGGCCGCGCGCAACTCCTCGTAGGCGGGATACGGGTCGGCGACGAAAGCGGCGGACCACGGGTCGAAGGAGGCGGCGGGCGGGGTGGCCGACGACGGCGCGGCCGAGGTGGGTGTCATGGTGTCTCGATCAGTCCGTGTTCGCGCAGGTAGTCGAGCTGGGCGAGGACCGACAGCTCGGCGGCGGGCCAGAGCGCCCGGTCCACGTCGGCGTAGACGTGGGCGACGACCTCGGCGGGGCTGCCCAGCCCCTGCTCGACGGCGGTCTCCACCTGCGCCAGGCGGTGCGCGCGGTGGGCGAGGTAGAACTCGACGGCGCCGCGCGCGTCGGCGAGCACCGGTCCGTGGCCGGGCAGGATCGTGTCCACGCCGCCGTCGACGGTGAGCGCCTGGAGGCGCCGCAGCGAGTCCAGGTAGTCGCCGAGCCGGCCTTCGGGGTGGGCCACCACGGTGGTACCGCGGCCCAGCACGGTGTCGCCGGTCAGCACCGCGTCGTCGGCGGGCAGGTGGAAGGAGAGCGAGTCCGCGGTGTGCCCGGGGGTGGCCACCACTCGCAGCTCCAGACCGCCGGTGGTCACCGTGTCCCCCGCGACCAGTCCCTCGTCGCCGAGCCGGAGCGCCGGGTCCAGCGCGCGCACCGGGGTACGGGTCAGCTCGGCGAACCGGGCGGCGCTCTCGGCGTGGTCGGGGTGGCCGTGGGTGAGCAGGGTCAGGGCGATCCGCAGGTCCGCGCGCTCGGCGGTGGCCACCACGTTCGCCAGGTGCGCCTCGTCCAGCGGGCCGGGGTCGATGACGACGGCAAGCCGGGAGCCCGGCTCGGCGACGATCCAGGTGTTGGTGCCGTCCAGGGTCATCGCCGAGGGGTTCGGGGCCAGTACGCACCGCGCGCGGTCGGTGGCCCGGCCACCGACCGGGGAGCGGGGCCGGCCGGGTGGCGGCGGTGGGGTCGGCCCGGTCATCGGACCTCCTCCCGCGACGCGTCCGGCCCGGCCGGGAAGACCTGGGTGAACTCGTCGTGGCCCGGCCAGCTCAGCACGACGCTGCCGTCCTCGCCCACCTCGGCCCGGGCCAGCACCGGGCTGAGGTCACGGCCCGGCGCGGCGGCGAGGGCGTCGGCCGCGGCACCGTACGGGAGCAGGGCGCGCAGCGTGCTGACGGTGGGCGGCAGCATGACCAGCTCGCCGCGGTCGTAGCCCGCGACGGCTTCGGCGGGGCGCAGCCACGCGGTGCGGTCGGCCTCGCCGGAGACGTCCCGGGTGCGCTGGCCCGCCGGGAGCAGGGCCAGGAAGAACCAGGTGTCGTAGCGGCGCGCCTCGAACTCCGGGGTGATCCAGCGGGCCCAGGGGGCGAGCAGGTCGGAGCGCAGCACGAGGTGGCGGCGGGCCAGGAAGTCGGCGAAGGCCAGCTCGTGGCGGACCAGGGCGGTCCGGTCGGCCTCCCAGTCCTCGCCGGTGGTGTCGGCGACGACGGCCGATGCGTCCGGCCCGGCGAGCAGCACGCCGGACTCCTCGAACGTCTCCCGCACCGCCGCGCACACCACCGCCTGCGCGTGCGCCGGCGCCACCCCGAGGGCGGCGGCCCACGTATCGAGCCCCGGCCCGGCCCAGCCCACCGGCCGCTCGTCCCTCGGGTCCACCCCGCCACCCGGATAGGCGTACATCCCCGCGGCAAAAGCCATCCCGGCGTGGCGCCGCAGCATGTGCACCACGGGCCCGTCCCGCCCGTCCCGCAGCAGCAGCACGGTGGCCGCCCGCCGCGGCGCCGCCGGCACCAGCTCCCCGTCCCGGAGCGCCCGAATCCGCTCGGGCCACGCCGCGGCCACACCGCCACCGTCCATCGAGGTCATGGCCCGGACTTTACGGCGTCTGTTCGACCGCGGGGTAGCCCCGCCCCCGCGCAGGCGGCGCACCCGGCCGCAGTGGCCCGCACCGGCCGGCACCAGCCCGGCGCGGTCCCGGGCCGGTCACCCGAACGCCCCGCGGCCCCCGGGTCCCAGGGGTGCGTGCCCCGCGCGGCGGGACGCGCCCGGACGGGTCAGTGCGTCAGTCCGTGAGTCCCGTCGGTCAGCCGGTCAGTCGGTCAGTCGGTCAGTTCGACCTGGATCTCGACCTCCACCGGGGCGTCCAGCGGGAGGACGGTCACCCCCACCGCGCTGCGGGCGTGGACGCCCCGCTCGCCGAGCACCTCGCCGAGCAGCTCACTCGCTCCGTTGACGACCCCGGGCTGGCCGGTGAAATCGGGGGTGGAGGCGACGAAGCCGACCACCTTGACGACGCGGGCTATGCGGTCGAGATCGCCGATCACGGAACGGACCGCCGCCAGGGCGTTGAGCGCGCAGACGCGCGCCAGCTCCTTCGCCTGCTCGGGGGTGACCTCGGCGCCCACCTTGCCGGTGGCGGGCAGCTTGCCGTCCACCATCGGCAGCTGTCCGGCGGTGAAGACATACGCCCCGGACCGCACGGCCGGCTGGTAGGCGGCCAGCGGCGGCACCACCTCCGGCAGGGTGATGCCGAGCTCGGCCAGCCGCGCCTCGACCGCCCCGCTCATGCCTGCTTCTCCCGCTTGAAGTACGCGACCAGCTGCTCCGAATTCGGCCCCGGCACGACCTGCACCAGCTCCCAGCCGTCCTCACCCCAGGTGTCGAGGATCTGCTTCGTCGCGTGCACGAGCAGCGGCACCGTCGCGTATTCCCACTTCTTTGCCATACGGCGACTGTAGTGCCTCCTCAGCCACCCCCGTCCGCCCCCTGTGGACAACTCGCGGACCCGCCCTGCGGCCCTCCCCAAGGCCGCCCCCGCGGCCCTCCCCAAGGCCGTTCCCGGGGCCGTTCCCGGGGCACGCACTTACCACCCGCGAACCCTCGCCGGACCACTCGCGGATCACCCACGCGTGAACCCGCGCCCGCCTCCCGGCAGCCCTCGGGCTACCCCGCGCGCCGCCCCAACCGGACGGCCAGCGGAGTAGCCGGGCCGTCGAGTGGTTAGGCTCGGAAGGGTGAGCCCTCAACAGTCATCTGCCGTCAGGCTCCACATCGTGACGGGCAAGGGCGGCACGGGTAAGACCACGGTCGCCGCCGCCCTCGCGCTCGCCCTCGCGGCCGAAGGCCGCCGGGTGCTGCTGGCCGAGGTGGAGGAGCGCCAAGGCATCGCACAGATCTTCGAGACCGACGCGCTGCCGTACACCGAACGCCGGATCGCCTCCGCGTCCGGCGGCGGTGAGGTGCACGCGCTGGCCATCGACGCCGAGCAGGCGGTGCTGGACTACCTCGACATGTTCTACAAGCTCGGCCGGGCCGGCCGCGCCCTCAGGAAGCTCGGCGCGATCGACTTCGCCACCACCGTCGCCCCGGGCCTGCGCGACGTCCTGCTCACCGGAAAGGTGTGCGAGGCGGTACGCCGCAAGGACAAGGCCGGCTGGCCGGTCTACGACGCGGTGGTGCTCGACGCCCCGCCCACCGGCCGGATCACCCGCTTCCTCAATGTCAACGACGAGGTCGCCGGCCTGGCCCGGGTCGGTCCGATACACAACCAGGCCCAGGCCGTGATGCGGGTGCTGAAGTCCCCGCAGACCGCGATCCACCTGGTCACCCTGCTGGAGGAGATGCCGGTCCAGGAGACGATGGACGGCGTGGCCGAGCTGCGCCGGGCCGGGCTGCCGGTGGGCGCGGTGATCGTCAACATGGTGCGCCCGGTGCTGCTCGCCGACGCCGAACTGGCGGAGTTCCGCGACCCGACGGCCAACACGGTGGGCGGCAGCGGCGCTGATGCCGCGGCCGGCGCCAGGAACGGCTCCGGCTCGAAGACCGCGAAGACCGCGAAGCCCACGAAGAACGGGAGCGGCAACGGCAACGGAACGGGCTCCGCCGCCAAGCGCCGTACCGCCGTCGCCAAGGCGCTGTCCCAGGCCGGCCTCGGCGGCGCCCGCCGCGGCGGTGTGGCGGAACGTCTCGTCGACCCGCTGCTGGCCCAGGCGCACGAGCACGCCGAGCGGGTGGTGCTGGAGCGCGAGCAGCGCGCCGAGATCGCCGGGCTCGGGCTGCCGGTCCGGGAGTTGGAGCTGTTCGGCGAGGGCATGGATCTGGGCGGCCTCTACCGGCTCGCCGAGAGCCTGCGCAAGCAGGCGACGGTGTTCACCCGGCCGGCGGGCCGCCCCGACGGCGCCGACAGCGGCCTGGACGACACGGAGGACCTGCGCGACTCCGCCCGCCACAGCGACGCGGACGACCCGGCCGACCCGGACGACGAGGACCGACAGTGAGCCTGGAGAGCCCCGTGCTGGACATCGACCCGCTGCTCGACGACCCCAAGACCCGCATCATCGTGTGCTGCGGCTCCGGCGGCGTCGGCAAGACGACCACCGCCGCGGCGCTCGGTGTGCGCGCCGCCGAGCGCGGCCGTACCGCCGTCGTACTGACCATCGACCCGGCCCGGCGCCTCGCCCAGTCCATGGGGCTCACCGAACTCGACAACACGCCGCGCGAGGTGGCCGGAATTGATCGGTCGGCCGGCGGCTCCCTGCACGCGATGATGCTCGACATGAAGCGGACCTTCGACGAGGTCGTGGTCCAGCACTCCGACGCCGAACGGGCCAGGGCGATCCTGGAGAACCCCTTCTACCAATCGCTGTCCGCCGGTTTCGCCGGCACGCAGGAGTACATGGCGATGGAGAAACTCGGCCAGCTGCGGGCGCAGGACGCGTGGGACCTGATCATCGTCGACACCCCGCCGAGCCGCAGCGCGCTGGACTTCCTGGACGCCCCGAAGCGGCTGGGCTCCTTCCTGGACGGCCGCTTCATCAAGCTGCTGATGGCCCCGGCCAAGGTGGGCGGGCGGGCCGGCGTGAAGGTGCTCAACATCGGCATGTCGATGATGACCGGCACGCTCAGCAAGGTGATGGGCGCCGGGCTGTTGCGGGACGTGCAGACCTTCATCTCGGCGATGGACACGATGTTCGGCGGCTTCCGCACCCGCGCCGACGCCACGTACCGGCTGCTCCAGGCGCCGGGCACCGCCTTCCTGGTGGTGGCCGCGCCGGAGCGGGACGCGCTGCGCGAGGCGGCCTACTTCGTGGAGCGGCTGGCCGCCGAGGACATGCCGCTGGCCGGCCTGGTGCTCAACCGGGTGCACGGCAGCGGCGCCGACCGGCTCACCGCCGAGCGCGCGCTGGCCGCGGCCGAGGCGCTGGAGGACGCCGCGGCCGAGGCACTGGAGGACGCCGCGGCCGACGCGGCAGCCGAAGCGGCCGACGCCCTCGACGAGGACGGCGCCCGTGACGAAGACCACGGCCGTGACGAAGGCGACACCGCCGAAAATCTTGGTACCGGCCGCATGGTCGATCCGTCACCCGGGAATGCTGTCCGAGGTAGCGCCGACGGCACCCAGGAACACCAGGACCGTACGGAAGGAGACCGGCAGGCCCGTACGGAACGGCTCACTGCCGGATTGCTGCGTCTGCACGCCGAGCGCATGCAGGTCGTCGCGCGTGAACGACGCACGCGCGACCGCTTCGTGTCCGTGCACCCGGAAGTTCCCATGGTGGACGTGACGGCGCTCCCCGGCGACGTGCACGACCTCGACGGGCTGCGGATGATCGGCCTGCGGCTGGCGGGTCAGCCGGCCGCAGCCTGACCTCCTGCTGTTTCGCGGATTCCGGTCAGCCGGGATCCCGTTCGGCGGAGTCCGCGAAAGCAGTGGACGCGGGTCGGCGGGTCAGCCGGCCACCGCGTAGTCGTCCTCGTCGTCGAGCGGCAGCAGTCCTGTGCTGCGCTCGTACTCCGTGCGTGCCGTCTCCAGCAGCCTCCGCCAGGAGGTCACCATCGGACGGCGGCGCAGGAGCGCCCGGCGTTCACGCTCTGTCATTCCCCCCCACACACCGAACTCCACCCGGTGATCGAGCGCGTCGGCCAGGCACTCGGTCCGCACCGGGCAGCCGGTGCACACCGCCTTGGCCCTGTTCTGGGCCGCGCCCTGGACGAAGAGTTCGTCCGGATCCGTCGTCTTGCACGCCGCTTGCGTGCTCCAGTCGGTTACCCAGCTGCTCATGCTGGCGCCGTCCTCTCCCGAATCGAGGCTCCCCCACGGCGGCAAACGGCATATTCACCGCTGCCAGTTGGGACGTTACGGAAGGTAGGCGCGACGCAACAGCCCTTTCAGGCCCAATCTTGCATGGCCCGAATGGACTATGGGTGCGCGGTAGATCACCCACCGGAGTGACGGTGATCGAATTCGGACTTACGGGACGAATGCGGGTAGTTCGTCGCCCGAGACGCTCAAATCTCTGGGCATATGCCGAAATTCGGACAGTTCTCATCACTCACAAGAGTGACAACGGGAGGCAGAGACGCGCACGACGATCGCGCCCTGTCTGTTACAGAGTAACGAACAGATGGGCGCACGTCCGGTGAATCGCAACGTAGGCTGCCTTCATGGTCCACAAGCGTTCGGGCGGGGGGCTGTCGACGGCCCAGCAGGCCGCCAAGTTCCTCGGTGTCAGCGTGCTCGCCGGTGTCGTCCTGGCAGGAATCGCCCTGCCGGCCACCGGTGCCCTCGGCCTGTCCGCAAAGGGCACCGCCGCGGGCTTCGACCATCTCCCGGGTGAGCTGGAGCAACCCCCGCTGAGCCAGGCGTCCCGGATCCTCGACGCCAACGGCGGCCTGATCGCCACCGTGTATTCCCGCGACCGCACGGTCGTCCCGATCACCAAGATGAGCCCGAACATCCTGCAGGCCATCGTGGACATCGAGGACGCGCGGTATTACGAGCACGGCGCGCTCGACGTCAAGGGCATCCTGCGCGCGATGAGCAACAACGCCTCCACCGGCGACACCCAGGGCGCCTCCACGCTGACCCAGCAGTACGTGAAGAACGTCTTCGTGGAGGAGGCCGGCGACGACGCGACCAAGGTCGCCCAGGCCACCCAGCAGACCGTCGGGCGCAAGATCAAGGAAATGAAGTACGCGATCCAGGTCGAGAAGGAACTCGGCAAGAAGAAGATCCTGGAGAACTACCTCAACATCACCTTCTTCGGCGAGCAGGCGTACGGCATCGAGGCCGCCTCCGAGCGCTACTTCAGCCGGCACGCCGCCGACCTCACCCTCGACCAGGCCGCGCTGCTGGCCGGCCTCGTCCAGTCGCCGAGCCGCTACGACCCCATCAGCGACGAGCAGGAGGCGCTCCAGCGGCGCAACACCGTGCTCGCGCGGATGGCGCAGCTCAAGGACATCACCGCGGCGCAGGCCGCCACCGCGGAGAAGGCGCCGCTGGGCCTCAAGGTGAGCGCCCCCAAGAGCGGCTGCATCACCGCGGTCAACGGCGCCGGCTTCTTCTGCGACTACGTCGAGCACACGTTCCTGGAGAACGCCGCCTTCGGGAAGACGAAGGACGAACGCGCCAAGCTCTGGAACACCGGCGGCCTGACCATCACGACCACCCTCGATCCCAAGTCGCAGCGTTCCCTGCTGAAGGGGATCAACAAGCACGTCTACAAGACCGACGACATCGCCGCGGCGATGACCATGGTGCAGCCCGGCACCGGCAAGGTCCTCGCGATGGGGCAGAGCAAGCCGTACGGCTCCGGCAAGAACGAAACCGAGATCAACTACTCGGTCGACGCCGACATGGGCGGCGGCGGCGGATTCGCCAACGGCTCGACGTTCAAACCGATCACCGCGGCCGCGGCGCTGGAGGCCGGCTTCAAGCCGACCCAGCAGTACCCGGCGCCGTACAAGTTGCCCTACCCCACCGTGACGACGTGCGGTGGGACCGTCATCCCGCCGAACGGGCAGGGCACCCAGAACGAGATGACCAGCGAGGTCGGTCCGTTCCGGATGCCCGAGGCGCTCAAGCGGTCGATCAACACCTACTTCGTGGCTCTGGAGCAGAACGTCGGGCTCTGCCCGATACTGAACATGGCCGCCAAGCTGGGCGTCACCCGCGCCGACGGCACCGCGCTGAAGCCGGTCGCGTCGCTGACCCTCGGCACCAACGAGCTGTCGCCGCTGACGGTGTCCGCCGCGTACGCCGCCTTCGCCAACCGCGGTGTCTACTGCACGCCGGTCGTGATCAACTCGGTCACCAACTCGGCCGGCAAGCACCTGACGGTGCCCAAGTCGCTCTGCTCGCGGGCGATGTCGACGGACACCGCGGACACCCTGAACACCATGCTCGAAGGCGTGGTCGACGACGGTACGGGTACGGCGGCCAACCTCGAAGGCCGGCCCACCGCCGGTAAGACCGGCACCACCGACGACCGCAAGGACGCCTGGTTCGCCGGCTACACGCCGAACGTCGCCGCCGCCGTCTGGATGGGCGACCCGAACGGCGCTGGCAAGAACGGCACCCGCCTGCACATGTCCGACATCACCATCGGCCCCCGCCACTACGGCAAGGTCGAAGGCGCCACCGGCCCCGCGCCGATCTGGAAGGACGCCGTATCCGGCGCTCTCAAGGGCAAGCCGGTGCTGGACTTCATCACCGTCCCGCTCAACATCCCGGACAAGGCCCAGGAGAACCAGACCCCGCCGCCCACCAACCCGGCCGACCCGAACAGCCCGGCGCCCCCGGGCGGTACGGCCACGCCGGGCGACGACGGCAAGCACCGCCACAGCCTGGGCGGTGCGACGAACGGCGGCGTCACGACGATGGGGACCACCACCGGGGTGATCGGCGGCGTGGCCGGCGGCACCGGCGGCGGCACCACGGGCGGCACAACGACCGGCGGCACGACGCAGGGCACCGGGGGCGGCCCCGGCGGCCCGAGCATCCCGCCGATCCTGCTGCCGAGCGGCGGATCGAACGCGGGGGTCGGGCCGTAGGGGGACGCGGGAAGCTGTGGCCGGGTGGGGGTTCGGCGCGGACGGGTTCTCGGTAGGCGGGTCGGCGCGGGCGGGTTCCAGGTAGGCGGGTCGGCGCGGGCGGGTCGGCGTGGGCGGGTCGGCGTGGGCGGGCTCGGGATAGACGGGCTCGGGGCCCGACGGGTTCTACGTAGGCGGCTCGGCGCAGACGAAGGTAAGGGGCACCCCGGTATGAGGGGTGCCCCTTACGCGTGTGCGGGGGCGCGTCAGGCGTGCGCGAGTGGGCGCGACGGTGAGCGGGAGGCCGGCCGGGGGCAGGCTCACCGGGGACGGCCGGGCCGGGCCGGGAGCCGAACCGGGCTCACCGGGCCGGGGCCGGGGCCACGCGGGCAGCCGGAGCACCCGGGAGCGCGCCCGCGGCCGGTGGACCCCCCGGGCACCTCGCGGACCCTGGCCCCGGGTCCGGACCCCGGGCCGTCAGCCCGCCAGCTGGCGCTTGACCTCGGCGGCGACCCGGCCGCCCTCGGCGAGGCCCGCCACCTTGGGACCGGCGACCTTCATCACGGCGCCCATCCCCCGGGGCCCGTCCGCGCCGCTCTCGGCGATGGCGCTCCGGACGATCTCCGACAGCTCCGCATCGGTGAGCTGCTTCGGCAGATACTCCGCCAGCACCTCGCCCTCCGCCTTCTCCCGCTCCGCCGAATCCGTACGACCGCCCTGCGCGAACGCCTCCGCCGCCTCGCGGCGCTTCTTCGCCTCCCGGCCGATCACCTTCAGCACCTCGTCGTCGGAAAGCTGCCGGGCGGTGGTCCCGGCAACCTCCTCCTTGGTGATCGCGGTGAGCGTGAGGCGGAGCGTGGCCAGGCGCAACTCGTCCCGGCCCTTCATCGCCGCGTTGAGGTCGTTCTGCAGTCGCTGCTTGAGGCTGGTCGTGGTCATGCCGTGAATTTTCGCACCCCGGGGACGCCGGCGCGGCGCATTAAACGCCGCCGCTCCAACGCCGGGGCTGGGCACGGGCAGCGCGGGCGCCCTCGCGCGTCTTGGCGCCCGGACTCTGACACGATGGGCACATGCGCGCGCGATACGGAATCCCCCTGGGTGTGACGGCAGCTGGCGCGGCCTGCGTGGCGTACGCGGCCGGCTTCGAGGCGCGGTCCTTCCGCCTGCGCCGCATCGAGGTACCGGTGCTGCCGCCGGGAATGCGACCGATCCGGATCCTGCAGCTCTCGGACATCCACATGGTGTCCGGCCAGAAGAAGAAGCGCCGCTGGATCCAGTCCCTGGCGGGCCTGCGGCCGGACCTGGTGGTCAACACCGGGGACAACCTCTCCGACCCCACCGCCGTCCCCGAGGTGCTGGACGCGCTGGGCCCGCTGATGGAGTTCCCCGGCACGTACGTCTTCGGCTCGAACGACTACTTCGGGCCCCGGTTCCGCAACCCGGCCCGCTACCTGAGCGAGAAGGCCCGCGGCCAGCACGGCCTGAACGGCAAGAACCACGGGGCGCACGGCGTGATCCGCAACCCCTGGGGCGATCTGCGGGATGCCTTCGACGCGGCAGGCTGGGTCGGCCTGAGCAACTCCCGCGGCCGGATCAAGCTCGACCACGGCCCGGTACTCGGCCTGACCGGCCTGGACGACCCGCACATCAAGCGGGACCGCTACGCCGCGGTGGCCGGCGGTCCCGACCCGGACACCGACTTCAACCTGGCCCTGGTCCACGCCCCCTACCTGCGCGTCCTGGACGCCTTCACCGCCGACCGGTACCCCCTGATCCTGGCCGGCCACACCCACGGCGGCCAGATCTGCCTCCCCTTCTACGGCGCCCTCGTCACCAACTGCGACCTCGACACCGACCGCGTCAAGGGCCTCTCCACCCACACCGCCACCGGCTCCACCTCCTTCCTCCACGTCTCCGCCGGCTGCGGCGCCAACCGCTTCACCCCCATCCGCATCGCCTGCCCCCCCGAAGCCACCCTCCTCACCCTCACCTGACCCCCCACCCCCCATCCCCACCCCCCGCGAAACCGGATTTCGCCTCCGGCCCCGGTTCCGCTAAAGTAAAACCCGTTGCACCGGGGTGTGGCGCAGCTTGGTAGCGCGCTTCGTTCGGGACGAAGAGGCCGTGGGTTCAAATCCCGCCACCCCGACTGGTGAAACTGCAGGTGAGGGGCGGTCTTCCGATCAGGGAGACCGCCCCTCACGGCATTCCGGGGCGGCCTTGGGAGAAGATCTTGGTCGGGGTCTCCCGGTCGCTGCTCTGTCGGCCGCTGTTTCGCCTGGTCCGGGGCCCTGTCGGAGGAGCCCGGGCAGGGCCGTGACCGGGGAGCCGGGGGCCATTTCGCGGCGGACTTCGAGGCCCGCCTCCCACTGATCGGTGAGCTCGTCCATGAGGCCCGCAGCGGCACCGGGTGCGCCTCGGACGGGGCCCGCTTCGGGTAGCAGCCGGTGGTCGCCGGATAGAAGAGATAGGTCGCGAACCCGCTGCGCCGCCAGTGCTCGGCCAACTGGCCTGAGGCCGCACCGCGGACGTACCCGAGCTCGGCGGTCGCCACTTCGACCCTGGCCCGCTTGTCCTCAGATACGGTTTCGGGCCGATTGAGGACGTTGGAGACCGTCCCGGCCGAGACGCCGGCCTTGCGGGCGACGTCGACCAGCTTGGCGTCCGTCCGGCTGGGCGCGCCGTTCGCCGCGCTGTAGCCGCTGAAGACGTACCGAAGATCGTGGCACCCGCACGGCTCCGCCCGCCTGCCGGCTAGGTGCCGGGCCAGCAGTCCGGAGAGGAACTCCGGGGTGTCGACGGTGCGGTAGGAATCATCCTTGGGCGGGCAGCGGTGCAGTTCGCCGCCGTCTAGCTCATACAGCTGCCACTCGACGCGGACGGACTCAGGCTGGACGAACTGTCTCTCCAGCCTGACAACTTCACCCCAGCGCATGCCGATGTAGCCCTTGAGCACGCAGGCGACGAGCTCGTCGTCCCGGCCGGACAGCAACGCGGCGCGTTCGGCGACCAGCAGGATGCCGAGCGCGTCGGTGATGACCTTCTCCGGCCCGCGGTTGCGGGACCGCAGATCCCCGCACGGGCATCGAGCCAGCCCGTACAGGGGCCAGAATTCCCCTGGTCAACGGCGGAGCAGCAGTGGCAGGATCCCCACCATGACCTACGGAATCGAGCTCCACACCACCCGATGAGCGCCCAGGTAGGCGGTGCTGTGCCCGCCCCTCGGCCCTCCCTGTACGAATACGCGCTGCGCCTGCACTTGGCGGAGCCAGACGGCCGACTGCCGCACGGCGGCTATCCCCTGCCCGAGCCGCCACAACGACACGGAAGTCTCGGTTGGCGCGAAGCGCAAGCGGGCGTGTGCGAGGTTCTCGCCCCCCTACTGTCCGACCCGGCGACGGTCCGCGCAAGCGAGGAGATCCATCGTCGCCTCCACGCACTGGGGGTCGGGGACCGGCACATCCACGCAGCGGTGGTCGGCTTGCCCTTGGAAGACCCGGCGGTGGCCCGTTCCCTCGGCCGCCATCTGACGCGCACCGGCACCAATACGCTCACTGTGAGCGTGGGCATCGCTCTCCTGACCCGCCTCGGTGAGGCGGAGGACGTGCCCTACCTCAAGATCCTCGGCCTTCTGCGCGGCTTCGCCCGCCCCGTGGTCAAGGCGCTCACCGCCCTCAACTGCCCGACCGCGGCCCTGGTCTGGCTGGCTGCCTACGCCGAGGACCGGGCGCTGCGCCACCTGATCGACGCCATCGCCGCGCGCGACGACGAAAAGGCACGCAACTGGCTCACGACGGCCCCTCTCGCCGCCAGGTCAGTGGACCCTTCAACCGCCCGCCGGATCGCCGAGGCCGTTCGGCTCGCCGACATCCTCCGCGAGAAGTACGTCGACGCCCAAGTCCTGGCCCAGGCCGGGCGCCTCCTCTCGCTGATGACGGGAGCGCGCGACTACCAACCTGAAATCCTCAACTACCAGGAGGCCACAACCTCCTACGACGCCCTCATTGCCCGTGCCTCCCAGATGTCCCCGACGCTGGACCGCTACGCCACCTTGCTGTCTCTCGCCCTGGATCTGCACAGTGGCCCCAGCGTTCTCCTCGACTGGCAGCCGGGCCAGCGGGAAGCACTTCTGCAGGCTCTGGAAACTCTCCTGGGCACGTCGGACTGGGCCGCTGTCGCGGCGAGCGAGCCCGCAGAGCCTGCCGAACGCCGCCGGTTCCAATGGATACGGCGCACGGCACGGCGGCCTTTCGACCACGCGAAAGCTTCCCGGTTCCGCGTTGAAGTCACCGTGCGCGACCCCGCAGATCCGGGCACCGTCGAGACTCGGCTGCTGATCGATGGTCGGCCCTTGGTACCCGAAGCATTCGGGCGGGGCCCGGCCAACTCCCCGGAAGACCTTCTCGACAGCGGACGGCTCCGGGCCGCAGCCGAGCCCCGGGAGGTGCAGCTCGCCGAGGCGTACTGCACTGAGGGCTGCTGCGGCGCGCTCTACGTCACCATCTGTCGGGAGGGGGGCCAGGTCGTGTGGCGCGACTGGCGTCGGCCGCCGACGTCGCCCTCACGACGAATCCCGGCAGAACTCCCCCAGTACCGCTTCGACGCAGCCGACTACGACGCCGAAGTGAAGCGAGCCGAGCACGACCGGTCGTGGGCGTGGCCGTCCCGGAATACCGCCCGGCTGATAGCCGCGGGTCTACGCGACCGGCCTGACCTCCTGACCCGGTGGGACGCCAAAGTCGGCTGGATCGGCACCGATTTCCACGACCCGGACACCACCGTCGTCTCCTTCACCTACTGGCCGGGCCTCGCCGCCGGCCACAGGGACAAGGACGGCCCTTGGCTGCAGTTCATCTGGAGCCTCCCCGACGACGGAACACCCCCCGAGATACGGGCCGATACGGCGCTACGCCAGCTCGCCGAGCACGACCCGAAGTCGTACGCGCCGGTCAGAGGCGGTAGCCGCCAGCATGCCGCGGCACTCGGGTTCCCCTGGCCCGAACCTGGAAGCTCGGGAGAAATCCCCTGACCAGGCTCCACCGGCCGTCGGCGGCAGCCGAGGAAGGCGAGGGATCCCGATCACACGGTCGGACCCTCGCCATCGCTTCAGCCCAGTTGGCACATCCAGCCATAGGAGGCGGCCGCGACACCCCTCTGAATATCCAGCACCGCCTGGCCGCGTTGAATCCCCCGAGCTCGGCGGCCGGGCTGTACGGCGAGAGGCGGCCCGCAAGATTCGGCAGGCTGCCTCTCCGGCGTCGGCACCTCGTCCGGAGAACCGGTCGGGGAGATTTGACGTCCCCCGGTAGGGGGTTGGTGTGCGGCTTGGTACGACTGCCGTCGCCTTTTCGGGATTCACCGGGGGAAAGGGATGGGCGTGCGGAGATCGTGGAAGGCCGTGGCGCTGGGGGTAGCAGCCGTCGCGGCGGTGGCGGGCGGGGGTTGGTGGTGGTGGAACACACCGAGATACGACGTGCCCATGCCGTCGGCGGCTGCCGAGCCCGGTGGTGTCGTCCGGGCGTACATGCGAGCGCTGGACGCCCATGACGTCGCCACCGCACGGGCCTTGTCGACCTCGAGCCACCGTGCCGTGACGGGGTCCTGGCTGGCCGACACCTCCGGCATGAAGGCCCTGACGGTATCCGCGCCGATCACCGAGGGCAGCGAAGTGCAGGTCCCGGTGACCTTCGACCTGCACCAGCACTGGTGGACCGAAGACCCCTCCATGCCTCCCGGACACCACGACTGGAGCTACATCCTGGTCCGGCAGCACGGGCGCTGGCTCATCCAGGACGAGGGCATGGGCTGACCGCATCCGACTGGGCAGCGGCCGGGCAGTCTATGAGGCAGCGCGGAGCGCCCGTCGGGTGCAGGGCCATCGCAACGCGCTACGACAGGCGCGCCTCCGGCTTCCACGGTACTTCCGCCTTGGCGTCGATCCGTTTGTGGTTCCGGCCGCAGCTCTCCGATTCGCGGATCAGCCCGCTTCCAGAACGTCAGCCCGTTGCGTGAGCTCTGCCGCAACGTCGTCCCAGTCCGGACCATGCAGCCACAGATTCTCAGCAGCCTCCCGTAGGAGAGCCGGCTCGTCGGGTCGCTGAAGAAGCACGAGCCGGTAGGCCAGGTTTCGGACCCATACCGGGAGAAGACCGTCGACCGCATGAGGCGACAGCTCGTGCAGCATCGCAAGGATCGTGTCCGCATCAGCGAAGGTCAGCTCCTCGATGAAGAAGTGATCGCGATGTTCTCGGTCACACTTCGGAGTCGGTCGGTACTCGTCTCCGTAAAGACACCGGGCATGCTCCGTCAAGGTGCTGTGCATGCGGCGCAGCCTACGACGGCAGATCCGCCGGACATGCCGAACGTCGCCGGAACTCCCGCCGCCCTCAGCAGCCCCCTCCACCGCGCAACCCTGGATCCAGCAGTGTCAGACCCGGTGGAACACTGCGGCACGTGACTCTCGCCAACCTCACCCTTGACCAGTGGCGGTCCTTCGACCTGCCGACCGCCAGCCGGATCGCCGAGGAGGCCGCGGACTTGGTGGGTGGCCAGGTAGCCGAAGTCGAAATCGTCGAGCACCTCGGTGCTCCGCTGCACCGCGTCCGAGTCGAGCGGAATGCGCAGCAATTCGCCCTGATACCCGCCGGTACGGTGGCGCTTGGATTCGACGTCGCCACCTGGGAGCCGACGTCCGAGCAGATCGCCGACTACGCGGAAAGCCTGGAGGCGGGCTTCGGCCACGGTCCCGACCTGCGTACCCACCTCGCACAACTGCTCAGCCCACGCCGGATTGTCACCTTGCCCACCGTGCTCATGGCCGTGGAGGACGAGAACCTGACCGAGGTGCCCACCGACATGCCGGCCGTCCTCGCGGCTCGCGGTCTGCGCATGCCGAGCTCAGACGAGTGGGAGTACGCCTGCGGAGCCGGCGCGCAGACCCTGTTCCGATGGGGCAACGACTGCCCTCTCGACCGCATCCCCTACGACGACCACGCCGGCCCGCAGCATCAGCTGAACGCCTTGGGCTTGCGCATCGCCTACGAGACCTATCGCACAGAACTGACAAGCGACGTCAACGCGGTGCATGGCGGGGATGGCGGAGAGTCCGCATGCGGCGGCTACGGCGCCCTACTCTCCTGGCTGCCCCTGGCCACAGCCAACCGCAACCCCGCCATGGCCGAATTTGTGTACGGGCCGGAAGGCGAAGACCTCTGCGAGGACTTTTCCACCCGGCCTGTCCTCGCGCTCTGATCTTTCAACGCGGTCGCGATCGCGCAGGAGGACAGGGCTCCCGGTGGGGGGAGGCCGAGCGGTCGCTACCCGAGCAGTTGAAGCAGGTGTCCTGTCGACGGTCCAGAGGCACGCCCTTCCGTACCTCCCCTCGGGATTGTCGGAGCCGTCGCGGTTGCCGGGGTCCCCATCGAGCGTTCAGCCGACGGATAAAGCGGCCGCTGCTGGGGCCAGGCAGCAGTGGCCCACTCGGCTCTGGATGATCTTCGCCTGGCGGGGCACTCCCAGGTGCCAACAGCATCGCAGGCGCCCCCAGAGGCCAGTCCGGAAAAAGCATGTACTGTCCCGGCGCAGCCCCAAGGCCATCCAACCGGCCCCACCACCGAAGGGAGGGAACCGTGGACGTGGATCCGAGCACGTGCCGTACCAGCCGAACCGCATCCGTCCGGGCTTCCCTCATCACTGACGGAAGGAACGTTCCGCCGAACAACAAGGCGCCCAAGACCAGTCGATCTTGGTCGACTTGCGTGGTACGTTCTGTCACCAAGCAACTCAATAGGGTGACCCCGGCAGCGCGCCAACGCTCCGGGGTCCGGCACAAGGAGCTCTACCTCCCGATGCAGATTCATCGTAGCCGCCATGCGCGCGGCTTCACGGTCCTGCCCAACACGCTGCTGCAAGACCGGCGGCTGTCCTACACCGCCCGCGGCCTGCTGGCCGACCTCCTCTCCCGGCCCGACGGCTGGCGCGAGGACGGCCGGCGGATGGCCGACACCAGCCCCCAGGGCCGTCACTCCGTGGCGAAGGCCCTACGCGAGCTGGCCGCGTTCGGCTACTACCGCGTCGAGCGGGTACGCCGCGCGGACGGCACATTCGTGAGCGAGACCCACGTGTACGACACTCCGCAGGTGGGGCCGAATACCGTACTTCCGGGCTCCGGTCGATCGGCTGACGGCGCCCGTGACGCCCACCCACTAAAGGACCGTGGGAAAGAACCCTCCCTCCCCGCGCAACGGACGTCGCCCGACGCCGAGTCTGGCTCAGGCGCGGGAGGGCGGCAGAAAGCCCACGGCGCCGAAGCCACCCCCGCCGGACCGCCGGACGCGGGCGTGGGCGAGGCTGCGGCCCTGCTGCACCGCGTGACGGCGGCGGAGCCGCGCCTGCGCCTCGGTACGGCGGAGGCCATCGCGCTCGCGCCGCTGGTGACCCGCTGGCTGGAGCGCGGCCACGGTGCACGCGACCTTTCCCAGGCCCTACTCAGCGGCCTGCCCGAACACGTCCACAGCGCACCGGCCCTCCTCCACGACCGCCTCACCCGCAAGTTGCCCCCGGCGCCCGAACCGGTCACCGCATCGGCGAAGCAACGCGAGCACGAGTGCGCCGCCTGCGCACGGCCGATCGCGCACGAAGGCATCTGCCGCACCTGCGCGGGCTTGGACGCCACCCCGCCCGAAGCCCTCGACGAACGCGCCCGCACGGCCACCCGTGGCCGAGCCCTGGTCCGCGCTGCCCTCCACGGCCCCCGGCCCTCCGCACTGGCCGCCGCAAGAGCCTGACGCCCACCGCGGACACGCACTTCTCGCGGCTCACAGCCGCCCTCGCGCCGTCCCTGCCCTGACGCGCGCCCTTCTCCCCCGAACCGGGTGACGCCCCGGCCTGCGCCGACCCGCGCCGTGCATCACCCCCGCCCTGCCTGGAGTTCTGCATGCCCACGCCCATCCCGCCGCCCACGCACGCCGACCGAATAGCCAACCGGCCACGGCGCCGCTCGCTCCCGTACGACCGCCTCGCGATCCTTCTGCTAGGCGCCTGCGGCTGCGTGCTTTCCTTCGACTCCCTGCGCCAGATCGCCCTGGCCACCCACGTCCGCCCCGAGCTCAGCTACCTCTTCCCGGTCGTCATCGACGGCTTCATCGCGTACGGCATCCGCGCGATCCTCCTCCTGCGCGACGCCCCGCTTAGCGCCCGCCTCTACGCCTGGACCCCCTTCGCCGCCGCGACCGCCGCCAGCCTGTGGGCCAACTCCCTGGACTCCATGCGCCTGAACACTCCGGGCACCCACGTCCTGGTCCTCGGCAACCACACCGTCGCGGTGCTGTCCACAATCGCCCCGATGGCCCTCGGCGGCGCCACCCACCTCCACATCCTGGTCACCCGCCACGCCCAGTCCCACTCGCCGGAATCGGTGGCGGCCGGAACGCCGAGCCCGAATCCGGCCGCTGCAGAGGTGATTCCGGCCGCCGAATCGGCTGCATCCCACACGGAGATACGCCAGCAGCCAACGACGGAGACCCCTGCCGCCGGAATCCCCGGCCGCAAAACGGCCACCAGCGGTACCGACCGGACCCGTTCGCGCGCACGAACCGGTACCGGCCGGCCGGGTCGGCGAGCCGACGCAACCATCGACGACCTGGCCGCCATCATCGCCGCCGCCCACCCCGATGCCGGCCAAGTGAGCCGCACCGCCGCCCGCGAGGCGATCCAGGCCGCCGGACTGTCCGCCGGAAACGACCGCATCACCCAAGCCCTCACCCGCCTGTCGCAGAGCCGGTCCACGAAGCCCGGGCCACCCACCGACTGAGCCGGCCTGAACCGACGGCACCACCGCGTCTCCGGGGGCCGCCCTATCTCAGAAGGGCGGTCCCTCCAAACCGCGCTTCGGCCGGACCATCGCATCCCTGCTACACGGGAGGGGTCCCCACCCGCAGCCCGAGATCCGCCATGTCCTGAACGGAGAGCGCCGTGACCCCGGACCTAAACCGCGCCGACGAATCCCCCGACAGCGCTGCGCACAAGACGCACGAGACCACCAAGGCCCCTGAGCTGAAGGGCCCGTGGAGGCGAACGTTCGGAAAGACGGCACCTGGCGGAGCAAGTTGTCCGGGGATGAGTCATCCCGGGGTTCGGTCCGCCCCAGGGGTGGCGGGCCGGGCCGAAGCCGCCGCCAGGGGGCGGTCGACTTCGGCGGCTTACGGCCCGGGGGTGCCGAGGGGGACGTACGACCGCGCCACCGCAGCACCGAGCCCCCTCGTCACCGCAGCAGCCGACGTATGCACCACCGCGATCACCACCACCGTCGCCGAGGTAACCGGCGCCCCGATCACCGTTGCCGACGCCATCACGCACCACCGACGCCGCCTTGCCATACCGCGCACCCACCGCGTCAACCCCTGCTTCAGCGACGACGAATGGACCGAGATCACCGCAGCCGCCAGCGACTGCCACCTCACACCCGGCGGCTTCACCGCCGCCGCGACCGTCGCCTACTCACGAGCCGATCGACGTACCAGCATCGACGAGGAACGCCGTCGCCTCGAAGGTCTCATGGAGGCCAACCGCGCACTCGCCGCTACCGGCAGCCGACTCAACCAGCTTGCCCGCTACCTCAATTCCGGCGGCATGCCGAATCCCGAACCGGCCAGCTCTTCCCTGGAACGCATCACGCGTGCCGTAAAGCATGTTGACGCCGCCGTCCTCGCCATCCCCCACCCCGAACCGGTACCGCCGTCCCGCTCCCCTTCGGCCGGCCCGCCCCCGGCCGCCGAAATCGCCCACCAGCACCGCCGGCGGATGAACGAACCACGCCGAAACCGCACGCACCCCTGCTTCAGCGACGGCGAATGGGCCGACCTCACCACCGCAGCCGCCGCCTGCCGCCTCAAACCCGGCGGATACGCGGCCGCAACCGCGCTCCTCGCGGCACGCACCACGGACCCCAGGGCGGCCATCGCCGACACCCGCCGCCAACTCGAAGAACTCATGGAGTCCAACCGCCAACTCGCCGCCGTCGGCAACAACCTCAACCAGGTCCTGGCCCGCCTCCGCCCCGGCGACTCCCTCCACGACCAGACCCATCGCACCCTGGAGCTGGTTCGTGACGCCCTGGACGGCGTGGACACCGCCGCCTCCGAAATCGTCCGGAGGTAAGGGTCGTTGATCCCCAAGATCACCGAGGGCTCCGGCGGCACGTACGGCCTGATCGCGTACCTGTACGGCCCCGGCAAGGCCAACGAGCACACCGACCAGCACATGGTCGCGTCCTGGAACGACTTCGCCCCCGACCCCGGCCCGCACGCCAGCCGCGAGGCCCTCGCGAAGCTCGCCCGTCAACTTGACCTGCCGGTCACGTCGCTGCCTCGCACGCAGCGCCCCAAGACGACCATCTGGCACTGCTCCGTACGCGCAGCCCTCGACGATCGTCAGCTGACCGACGACGAGTGGGCCGCCGGCATCGCCCGCCGTATCGTCGCCGCCGCCGGCATCGTGCCCGAGGGCGACGCCAAAGCCAGCCGTTGGGTCGCCGTACGCCACGCGCCCGACCACAT
The DNA here is from genome assembly GCF_900091855.1 of Streptomyces sp. DvalAA-14. GTDB lineage: Bacteria > Actinomycetota > Actinomycetes > Streptomycetales > Streptomycetaceae > Actinacidiphila. The sequence goes on along the minus strand of NZ_FMCH01000388.1, from coordinate 117,778 downwards.
CCACATCGCTGCCACCCTCGTCCGCGAGGACGGCCACACCGTCCGCCGGAACTTCGACAAGAGGGCCGTCCAGGCCGAGGCTCGCGCCATCGAGAAGGACCTCGGGCTGCGCGAACTCCAACCGGGGGACGGCACGGCGGCGAAACGCGCCACCAGCGCGGAGCGCCGGAAGGCCGAACGCCGCGGCCTCGAACGCCCCGCCCGCGACCAGCTCCGCGACGATGTCCGCCGCGTCCTGGCGGGTGCGTCCGCCGAAGAAGAGTTCTTCCGCCGCCTCACCGAGCAAGGCATCCGGATCAACAAGCGGCTCGCCCCCTCGGGGGACTTGACCGGCTTCAGCGTCGCGCTGCCCGGCGACCGCAACCGCGACCAGCAGCCCATCTGGTTCTCCGGCTCCGAACTGGCCCCCGACCTCTCCCTCCCCCGCATCCGCAAGCGCCTCGCGCCCAGCACCTTCTCCCCCGACGACCCCGCCGAAGCCTCCCCGCGCACCGGACCCGCCCGCGCCCGCCGCATCGGCACCGCCGCCACGGCCCATGCCCTCCGGGCCCTCGGCAACCGCGACGGCGTCGATGGCGGCGGCGACGCGGCCACTGCCGATCAACTCGGGGGCGTCGGCGAAGTCCTCGACGCTCTCGCCCAGACCTCCCCCGTCAACACCCGCGCCGAACTGCGGCAGGCTGCCCGCTCCTTCGAACGCGGCACCCGCTTCCATGTCCAGGCCGGCAACACCCACAACCAGGCCCTACGCCAGGCCGCCCGCGACCTCGTCCGCTCTGGTCCGGCCCTCGGCAAGGGGGAAGACGGGGGCGCCACCGCGATGCTCCTCAGCATCCTCGTCACCGCCGCCGTCATGGCCGCCCACTGGCACGCCGCTCGCGGCCACGCCCAACAGGCCGCAGCCTCCCGCCAGACCGCCACCCACCTCCGCGCCGCCTACCAGGCCGCCGCCGGCACTCCCGTCGCCACCATGCGCGAACGTGGCCAGCAACTCCCCGCCCCAGCCCGCGACCAGGCGACCCGCGCCCTCCACAGCGTGCTGCCCGACGACGCCACCCGCATCCAAGCCGAGCCCAACTGGCCCGCCCTCGCCGCCACCCTCACCGAAGCCCAGGCCGCCGGCCACGACCTCACCGCCCTTCTCCACAGGGCTGCGGACGAACGCGCCCTCGACACCGCTGACTCCCTCAGCGACGTCCTCCTCTGGCGACTCCGCCACCACGCCAACCTCCCGGCCGCCCCGACTTACGCACCGGAGCCGCAGCAACCGCCCCGGACGCCGCCACCTGCCGCGCCGCGTTCCCCGCTGCCGACCCAGGCGCCGATGCGAAGGAGGTGACCGGCGCCACCGCGGTATCCACAAGGTGCACTGTCAAACCGGCGGTGGTGGTGGCCGCCAACGCCCGGATCTGAGCTCCTCCAGCAGGTCCCGGCTCACCGCTGTGAAGTGGTGGTCCGCACCCAGGTTGCGCTCGCGTCCGGCGACGACCTCGGTCATCAACTCGACTCCGAGGTCCATATGCCCAAGTGCCGCCTGTGTCTGGGCGTGCAGCTGCCGAGCCGCGAGGACAGTCGGGTAGTCGGGCCCCAATACCCGTTGGTAGTCCGCGACCACCTGGCGGATCTCGTCATCAGCCGAACGATGTTGGCCTAGGACGAACAGGGCGCGGGCGTGGTTGTGCCGCGCGCTTAAGGTGACCGCGTGGTCGGGGCCCAGGTGCAGGGCGCAATCCTGCGGTATAGCCAGGAGCGTGTCGTCGGCCTCGGCTTCGGTCGCGATCTCCCCTGCCGTGAGCATCGCCAGCAGGCTGACGCGCGACCGCAGAGTCGCAGGATGCCAGGCCCCCAACACTGCCTGCCGGCTGGTCACGACCGACCTGAGGAGCACAACGGCCTCCTCACGTTTGCCGTGGTTGCCGAGCACGAGTTGCAGCCCTTGACCACTGTCCAGGCTGTCGGGATCGTCCGCCCCGAACAGCCTCAGCTGCGCGGAACGGACACGGCGGAGCAGCGGCTCCGCCTCCGCGTACCTCCCCAGTCGGAAGAGCGAACGTCCGGTCCTGGCGTAAGCGGCGAGTACCAACCGGTGCTCATCGCCGAGCGTCGTCGCCGCGAGGGCAGCCGCCGCGCTGGCCGTCTCCCAGGCGGACAGGTAGTCCCCGGTGCGGTGGAGGGCCGTGGCCAGGCGCGTGGCGACCGCCAACGCGTTCGCAACGTCGGATGGTCCGGAGGTCCTGCGCAGCAGAGCGAGGACATGCGTCGCGAGCAGCCGTAGCCGGGGGTCGTACGGTCCGGCAGCCGGTACCGCGGGTACCGCCGCGTCCAACAACCGGACGGCCGTCCCGTTGATCACGGCGAGGTCCTTCGGAGGTGTTGCGGCCGCAACAGTGTCGAGGAGCACTCCGTGGCTGTGCGCGCACCGCAGATCGCCGAGATCGACCAGTTGGGTCAGCGAATGGTCGAGCAGCGCTGCCAGCGCGGTCTCGGTGCGGGCCGGAGGGAGAACCGCGGCGATTTCCGGGCCGTTCAGCACGGTTAGGGGCAACGGCTCGGGTGCCAGCCGAGCTAACAGCCTCAGCAGCGAGACCGCCTCGGGCAGGCCACGCTCCTCGAACGAATCGAGTGTCAACTGCCAGGTTCGGCTGACTAAATGCCGAGGATCCTCTTCGGTCAAGGCATCCGCCCCCTGATCGATGAGCTCTACCGCTTCGTCGTCTTCGAGCCTGCGCCCGTACAGGTCCATGGTCCAGGGATCGATTACTTGATGGGCCAGAAAACCGCCCGCAAGAGTGAGCGCCAGAGGCAGTCGTCCCAAGCGGTCAGCCACTTCCGCTGCCTGCGCCAAAGTGCCGCTGTGCGGGGCGAGGTCGCACAGCACACGCGCAGCGTCCTCACGTGGGAGTACGCCGATGTGCTGCAACTCAGCACCAGGCCACCAGCGGGCCGCCGCACGGCGGGTCGTGACCAGAACCGTGCCGCGCGGACTGCCGCGCAGCCAACTGCCGTCGCGGAGGATGGCCGGGTCGTCGGCATTGTCGAGCACCAGAAACCACGGCTCAACCGACCGGTCCAGGTAGTGCCACACGAGATCCGCTGCGGGACGGTGTCCCTGGTGGGCGGCCAGGAGTTCGCCGTCAAGGGCGCCTCGGTCGGCCGCAGCAGCGAGCATGCCGGCCCGTAGAGCGGCTCGGTCGGCCGCATTGACCCAGAGGCCCACCCGGCGGTACTCGGCGGTGGCGATGTCGAAGAACGCCTGTGCGAGGGCGGTCTTACCGGCGCCCCCCATGCCGTGCAGGACGTACACCTCGGCGCCTCGGCCTGACGTGAGACCTTCACGTAAGCGCGCTAGGACCTCGCTGCGGTCGCGCAGAGCCAAGGGCGTGCGGCCGACCGCCGGGCGGCGGACGGAGTCGGGTCCGCCAACGGCACCGGGCCCGCCGCCCGCGTAGTGGTGGTGTTCGGTGACGTGCTGGTCACCGGTCGTCTGGTACACACGGCCGTCGTTCTGGGCGCGGCCGTCCATGGCGCCGCTCATTGTTCGGTGATGTGCTGGTCTCGACCGGCCTGATAGATCCTGGCATGTCCGGATGCGATTGCACGTTGCGTGACCGCAGGGACGCCCGCCAGCGCCAGCGGGGCGATCTCGTCCAGCAGTCGGCGCAACTCTGCGACGGCCTCGGGCCGCCCGACGAGCAACCGTCGCAACCGGCCCTGCCATTCGGCGCGCACCTCGCTCAGCACCCCTTGGTCATCCACCACCACCGCGGCCGCTACCTCCGCGTGCCCCGCGTCCAGCTCCGCAGAGATCGCCTCGGCCCTGTTGGGTTGCATGCGCCGCCACAGCTGGACGAACCCCTCGCGGGCCGCCTGCCAGGCGTCAGTCGCCATCAAGGTGACCAAGGTGGCTCCGCCGCCCTGAGCAAGTGAAGTGATCTCCGGATCCATGGCTCTCCCCCCAACCAGGCGACTCAACGACTACTTTACGTAGAGGGCACGCGGGCGTCGACACCCGCGATTCCGCGTCACCGACTCCGCTCACAAGTCTCCGCCCATGGGGAGCACGTCGGGGCTGCACGGGATAAGAAGAGTAAGTTCCGATCCGCACAGCAGCACGGTACAGATGGCCTGTTCCTTGCGAAGCCCCTGCGAAATCCGATCGCCACGGTCACGCACGGTGCTAGCTTTGCTCCGTTCGGTCTCCGAGCCGAGGGAGGATGCTGTGGCAAGATCGTGGGAAGCAGATCCGGAGACAACATTCTTACGGCGGATCGGCAAATCGCCGCAAGAACTGGGAGTCACCTCTGACACCCCCGACTGCCCCGACATGTGGGAGCTGGACAACGGCGATGTCGCAGTCATCGGGCGGGACTTGTCGAGTTCTCTCGGAGCGAAGCTGCCGGCTGGTGTGTCGATCGGGCCCGACGAGCGCCTTGTGGTGATCCCCAGGAGCATGCTCATCGCGGCGAAGCCGGACATCCCCAGTGTTTGATTCCTTCCCCCATGGAGTCTCAACGCGCCTCGCCCGTCCGAGCTACCACGAGGAGTACTACCGCACTCTCAAGAGCGGGATCGGACACCTCAACAAGCTTGAGCGGGGCCAAAATTTCAAGGAACGCGGCTTCGCGAGCTGGGAAGCATTCGCATCCCGACAATGGGACAAGGCGCTCTCGCTCATCGAGGAGAGGCGCGACGCCTACGTCCAGCAGGTCGAGGAAGTAGAACGCCTCGGAGTGCTGCAGCGGCGTCTCCGCGTAGTCGAATTCCCCGTGACCCCCTACGTGCAGTGGGAACTGCACGTGCTGCGTCTGCGGGTCGAGGTGGGAGACCGTATCCGGTTGCTCGACGCGAGGGCGATCCGGGACATCGAGAAGCACCGCCCTGTCCCTGAGGTAGTGATCCTCGGCGACGTGGCGATGTTCGAGGTGCAGTACGACGACGACGGCAACGCGGACGGGGCCAACCACTACGCCGACCCAGGGCTGATCGCAGAGACCTCGGCGGGCTTCGACGAGCTCTACGCACAGGGCGAGGAGTACGCCCGCTTCTTCGACCGCGAGATCGCCCCTCTCCCGCCGCCCGCGACCGCCCCCTGAGCGTGCTGGCCGCAAGACGGGCCTGGTCAGAGCAAGTGGTCGGCTTTGGCCGCCTTGATTTCGGTGATCAGGGTGCGGAGGCCTCGACGGAGTCGGTGAGGTAACGAACCTCCTGGCCGCTGACGACGCTGGTCACCGATTTTCAGACGCGGCGGCAGCACAAGCAGGGCGAGGTTCATCTCGAACGGCACTATCGGCGCGCGTACTGCCTGCCGTAGCGCATAGCAGAGCCTGAACTCGGCTTCCGCAACGCTCCTCCCTGCCAGGTCACGTCCGCGGGAGTGGTGTATTGACGGCCACTCGGTGATCTTGTTGTGAGGCTATGCAGTGAGTTCGGTGGGCAGTGTGGTTTCGTTGGTTTGTGACCCGTTCGGGTGGGTTCGGGTTTTGGTGAGGAGTTCGCGGCTCATGTAGCGGCGGGCTTCGGTCCATTCGTCGTTCTGCTCGGCCAGGACGGCGCCGACCAGGCGGATGACGGCGGTGCGGTCGGGGAAGATCCCGACGACGTCGGTGCGGCGGCGGATCTCCTTGTTCAGGCGCTCCTGCGGGTTGTTGGACCAGATCTGCCGCCAGATTTCACGGGGAAACGCGGTGAAGGCCAGCATGTCGGCCTGGGCGGCGTCGAGATGGGCTGCGGCCTTGGGGAACTTGGCCTCCAGAGCGTCCAGGACGTGCCGCATCTGGGCGTGGACGGCGTCGGTGTCGGGCTGCTCGAAGACCGTCCGCAGCAGCGTCGCCACCCAGGGCTGGGCCGACTTCGGAACCTGGGACAGCAAATTTCGGGCGTAATGGGTGCGGCAGCGCTGCCAGGATGCGCCGGGCAGGACGGCTCCGATCGCGTTGACCAGGCCGGTGTGGGCGTCGGAGACGACGAGCTGGACTCCGCCCAGGCCGCGGGGGTCAGCGAGCGCAGGAAAGCCAGCCAGCCGGCGCCGTCCTCAGCGGTGGCGATATCCAGGCCGAGGATCTCGCGGTGCCCGTCGGCGTTCACGCCGACCGCGACCAGTGCGTGGACGTTGATGATCCGGCCTTCCTCACGGACCTTCTGGGTCAGGGCGTCGACCCAGACGAACGCATACGGCCCGGCGTCCAGCGGGCGGTTGCGGAAGGCGGTGACCTGTTCGTCCAGGTGCTTGGCCATGGCGCTGACCTGCGACTTGCTCAGTTGCGTGACGCCGAGGGACTGGGCGAGTTTCTCCACCCTGCGGGTGCTGACGCCCAGGAGGTAGGCGGTGGCGACCACCGAGATGAGGGCCTGTTCGGCCCGGCGGCGGCGTTCCAGGAGCCAGGTCGGGAAGTAGCTGCCCTGCCGCAGCTTGGGCAGGGCGAGTTCGACGGTGCCGGCGCGGGTGTCCCACTCGCGCGGGCGGTATCCGTTGCGGTGGTTGACGCGTTCGTCGCTGACCTGCCCGTATTCGGCGTTGCACAGGGCGTCGGCCTCCGCCGACATGAGCGCGTCGGCGAACGTCTTGACCATCGCGCGCAGCAGATCCGGACTCGCCGAAGCGAGGTTGTCCTCGCTCAGGGCGTACAGGGGCAGACTGTCAGGTGCGGTCATCGTGCTGATCTCCTTCGAGGCTTCGACACTTCGAAGATCAGCCGGTGGCCGTTCGTCTATGCGGGCACCAACCCGAACGCGGGAGCAAACCCCCGGATCAGGTCCAACCCGCTACACCACTTCCAAGGACGCAACCCCCTGCCAAGCCACAAAGTCCGGGTTCACGCCATCCGGCAACCAGCACAGCGGAGCGCTTGCGCCGGCGGTAGAGCGCACATTGCTCCAGCTCACCCTGGTACGTGGGGCGTTGATGGGCCAGCCATAGAACAGCGCATCCTCGATACCTGGAAACCAACACGCCTGCCTCAACCCCATCGCCTGACCGCGGGGTTAGAAGATATGCGTCCATCGTCCATTGACATCGGCCATGATGAAGCAGAGCGCCAGATCTTGACGCTGGAGGGCGGGCACAGAGCCCGTTCCTTCTCCTTCTCCGATGATCACCACACAACGCTGTGGCCATTTCTGTGGCAGAGCCGTTCGCTTGACGGACCCACCCGTGTGGTTCCTGGGCCAGCGAGGGGTGTGTACACGACTGCGATGACCACGCTGCCGTCCACGACTCTCGCGCTCACGCCCGTGGCGACGCCAGCGACTTGCTGGACAGGCCAGTGCTACGTGTTTGTCGCTCGCCGACTGCGCCTTCTCCGTTGACAGTGTCAACGGAGAGATGTGACTCTCTTTCACGTAGTTCAGGTGTACACTCCTCGCGAGAAGTAGCCATCCTGCACGCGACGAGGCACAAGGGAGGGTCGGTGGGCATGGAGACGGTCGACGGACGGTTCCGGATCACGGGGATCCTGGGGCGCGGGAACATGGGCGAGGTGCACCGAGCCGAGGACCTCCAGGCAGCCCCGGACTCGCCGCACCGCAAGGTGGCCGTCAAGACTGTGCTGCGCGGCCGGACCGGTGTCGCGGTCGACACATCGGGACCCGGCAAAGAGGTAGCCCGGTTCCGACGCGAAGTACGGATCATGCGGATGCTCTCCCAGGGGCACCCGAACCTCACCCTGCTGATCGACGGCGGCGTGGACCCGGCTCCGGGCGGCAGCGGACTGCCTTACCTGGTCATGGAGCTGCTGGACGGCCATCCCCTGGCGGACCTCATCGACGAGGAGCCCCAACTTCCGATCTCCTGGGTAGCCGCGATCGGCGCGCAGATCGCCGCCGGCCTCACTGCCGCGCACACCGCCGGGGTCGTCCACCGCGACCTGAAGCCGGCGAATGTGATGCTGACCCGCGACGGCACTGTCAAGATCCTCGACTTCGGCATGGGTTCGATCGTCGACGATCCCGACCAGACGCGCCTGACCAGCACAGGCGTCAGCGTTGGCACGGCCCGATACATGGCGCCCGAGCAGTTTCGTGCCGAACGGGTCACCGCCCTGGCCGACCTCTACGCGCTCGGCTGCATCCTGTACGAGCTGCTGATCGGACGGCCCCCCTTCTCCGCCAAGACGCCGTACGAACTGTCCGAACAGCACCAGCACGAGCAGCCACCGCAGCTGACCCTCGTACGCCCGGATCTGCCCTCCGAACTGGTCCGGCTGGTAGACCGCCTCCTGGAGAAGGACGCCGAACTGCGGCCCGAGAACGCCGCCCTGGTCCGGGAGGTGCTGGTCCCCCTCGCGCTCGCGCCGGACCGCACGGCCTCCCTGCTCGCTCCGCACTGGCAGGTGATGGACCCGGTGGCGCGGCTGCGCGCCCTGCTTCCCGAGCGCGCCCCCGCCGCGTCGACGCCGGTGCCGCGCAGGGAGCCGCGCCTGCCCGAGGCCATGGATGTCTTCGGTATTCATGCTGACCTGATCAGCGAATACATGAGCTTCACGAAGAGTGCGACGGTGATCCGGGACGCCCGGATCACCGGCTTCGTCGAGGACGACCTCGCCGCGAAGTCGCAGTGGCCAGACCCGTGGTTGTCTCTGAACCCGTTCTTCGCCGACGGTGGCCAGGTCACCGACCTTGTGCGCGACGGAATACTGCACCCCAAGTGCGCGGAGATCTTCCAGGCCGGCAAGAAGGCGACCTCTCTCCGTCCGGACGGCCGCCCGCTGACCTTCCACCTTCACCAGCGGGAGGCGATCGAGGCGGCGCAGGCGGGTGACTCCTACGTGCTCACTACGGGCACCGGTTCCGGCAAGTCGCTGGCATACATCGTTCCGATCGTGAACCGGGTACTGAAGGAGCGCCAGGCGGCTGGACCCGGAACTCCGGGTCGAGTGCGAGCGATCGTCGTCTACCCGATGAACGCACTGGCCAACTCGCAGCTGATGGAGCTCGAGAAGTACTTGCGCCACGGTTTCGGAGCCGGGAACGAGCCGGTGACCTTCGCCCGCTACACCGGCCAGGAATCCGAAGAGCAGCGTCGGGAGCTGCGTGCGAACCCTCCGGACATCTTGCTGACCAACTACGTGATGCTTGAGCTGATGCTGACCCGGCCGGACGACCGGTCCAGCCTGATCCGTATGGCCGAGGGACTGCAATTCCTCGTCTTCGACGAACTGCACACCTACCGCGGCCGACAGGGCGCGGATGTGGCGTTCCTGATCCGCCGGGTCCGGGAGGCCTGCCGGGCCTCGGCAACCCTGCAGTGCATCGGCACCTCGGCGACCATGTCCACCGAAGGGTCCTGGAAGCAACAGCGGCGCGAGGTGGCGAAGGTCGCCGGCCGGCTGTTCGGTACGACGGTGCTGCCGGAGCGGGTCATCGGCGAAACCTTGATTCGGGCGACCGAAGAGGCACCTGCGACCATGCCAGCCGAGCGGCTGCGAGTGCCGGCAGCGCCCCGCTCGTACGAAGCCCTCACGAAGGACCCCCTGGCCCGCTGGGTGGAGTCCCGGTTCGGTTTGGAACGCGAAGAGGGCACGGGGCGGTTGCGCCGGTGTCCCCCCAGCACCATCGAGACAGTGGCGCGTGAGCTCTCCGCGCAGTACGGGGTGGCCGAGGAGCGCGTGCGTGAGGCGATCCAGACGACCCTGGAGGCGGGCGCGCAGGCCAAGAATCCGGTGACGGAACGGCCGCTGTTCGCGTTCAGGCTGCACCAGTTCCTCTCCAAGGGCGACACCGTCTACACGACGCTCGAGGATCCGCTCACTCGACCGCTGACCCGCACGTACCAGCTGGAGCAGCCGGACAGTGATGGCAAGCCGCTGTACCCGATGGCATTCTGCCGCGAGTGCGGCCAGGAGTACCTGACGGTCTGGCGCACCGAGAAGGACGGCGCGTTCCAGTACGAGCCGCGCAGGAACACCGCCGCTTCCGGCGGCCGCGACGGGGAGGGATACCTCTACCTGGGCATGCCCGGGGAGGACTACGAGTGGCCGGCCGATCCGCAGAAGGCCGTGGACGACAGGCGGCTGCCGGAGTCATGGCTGGAACCGGACGCGCAGGGCATGACGGTCGTCAAGAAGTCGTACCGGCCCCGCGTACCCAAGCGTGTCGTGGTGGACGCTCGCGGAAACGAGTCCACCGAGGGATTGGTGGCAGCTTTCGTCCCGGCACCATTCCTTTTCTGTGTGCACTGCCAGGTCTCCTACGAGCAGACCCGCGGCCGGGACTTCGCCAAACTGGCTGCCCTGGACCAGGAAGGGCGGTCCTCGGCCACGTCACTGATCTCCGCATCGATCCTGAAGTCCCTGCGAGCAGTGCCTGCGGAGAGCCTCAGCAAGGACGCGCGCAAGCTGCTCACCTTCGTCGACAACCGGCAGGACGCCTCACTGCAGGCCGGACACTTCAACGACTTCGCGCAGGTGACGCAGTTGCGCGGCGCCCTGTACCAGGCCGCGCTGGGGGCGGGCGACGAAGGGCTGCATCACGACGACCTCGCGGAGGCCGTCACTAAAGTTATGGGGCTCTCGCCGGCCGCGTACGCGGCTGGCAAGGACCTGGCGCCGTCCATGGAGCGACGGGCCGTCAAGGCTTTCCGGGACATCGTCGGCTTCCGCCTCTACCGCGACCTGGAGCGTGGCTGGCGCATCACGATGCCGAACCTGGAGCAGACGGGCCTGCTGCGCATCGACTACGAGGACCTGCACTGGATCGCGGAAAAGCCCGAGCGCTGGCAGTCCGCCCACGACGTGCTACGCGGCGCGGACCCCGCGCTGCGCGAGGAGATCGCCCGGGCACTTCTCGACTACATGCGGCGCGCCCTCGCCATCGACGTGCAGTACTTCCGGGACGACTTCGACACACTCCAGCGGGCGAGCGAGGAGCGCCTCACCGGGCCGTGGGTACTGGGCGAGAGCGACCGGCCGGCCGTCGGAACCGCCTACCCGTACGGCTCACGGCCGGGCATGGAGCGTTCCGCGCAGTTCCTTTCGGCCCGTGGCAAGTTCGGTAAGTACCTGCGGCGGAACATGCCCGAACTCCGCGATCTGCCCCTGGACGACGTTCAGTGCGTCATCGAGGATCTGCTGAAGGTGCTGCGGGATGCGCAACTGGTCAACGAGGTGGACGTGGCCCCCGAACGTTCCGGGCCGGCCTTCCGCCGCCGTGCGGCGGAGAAGCGCACCGGTTACCGGGTCTCGGCTGCCGCCTTGATCTGGCATGCCGGGAGCGGCGAACGAGGCGCCGTCGACCCGCTGGCACGCACCTACAGCAGCGGTGAAGGTCCGCGCGTCAACCCGTTCTTCCGCGACCTGTACAAGACCGCATCGGCTGAGCTGGCCGGTCTGTTCGCGAGGGAGCACACCGCGCAGGTCACTCCGGAGGACCGGCTGGAGCGCGAAGGGCTGTTCCGCACCGCGGATCTGCCCCTGCTGTACTGCTCGCCGACGATGGAGCTCGGCGTGGACATCTCCTCGCTCAATGCCGTGCTGATGCGCAATGTGCCACCGACACCGGCGAACTACGCGCAGCGTTCCGGCCGGGCGGGCCGTTCCGGCCAGCCCGCGCTGGTGGCCACATACTGCGCGACGGGCAACAGCCACGACCAGTACTACTTCCGCCGCTCCCAGGACATGGTCTCCGGGCAGGTGGCACCGCCGCGCCTGGACCTTGCCAACGAGGACCTGGTCCGCTCCCACCTGCAGGGCATCTGGCTTGCCGAGACCGGCATGAAGCTGGGCTCCGCTATCCCGGAAACCGTGGATGTCGCCTACGACCCGAAGACCGGCGACCGGCCCGACCCCCACACTGCCACTGCCGCTGCTCCCGCACATCGAAGATCTGTCCCTGGATGAGGATGCCCGCCGACGCGCGGTCGCCACCTCCCGCACCATCCTCGCGCCGCTGATCACGGACTTCGAGGCCACCACCTGGTGGTACGACGAATGGATCGAAGACCGGATCGAGCGGGCCCAGAAGGAGTTCGACGCCTCCTTCGACCGATGGCGTGAGCTGTTCCGGGCCGCCGTCATAGACCAGTACGAACAAAACAGGCGTGTCGTCGACCACACCCTCTCTCCCGGTGAGCAGGGCCGGGCGCGGGGCCGCCGATTCGAAGCCGAGACACAGACGAACCTGCTGCTGAACCGCTCAAGCGACAACAAGTCGATGATGAGCGACTTCAACCCGTACCGCTACTTGGCGTCCGAGGGGTTCCTGCCCGGCTACAGCTTCCCGCGACTTCCCCTGGCCGCGTACATCCCGCGCTCCGGCAACCGCCGCAACGCCGACGGCGACTACCTTCAGCGTCCCCGGTTCCTCGCGATCCGCGAGTTCGGCCCGGGCGCGCTCATCTACCACGAGGGCGCCCGCTACCAGGTGACCCGGGTTCAACTCCCACCGGACGCCTCGGGCGACCCGGCGACGGCGGAGGCGCGGCGCTGCGACGGATGCGGCTACCACTACGCCGTCAAGGTCGGCGCCGACGTCTGCACGATGTGCGGGGAGCCGCTGGTGGGCAAGCGGACAGGTCTGCTGCACCTGCACACCGTGTACACCACCCCGCGCGAGCGGATCTCCTCCGACGAGGAGGAACGCCGCCGGGCCGGCTTCCGTCTGGAAACCTCGTACGCGTTCCAGGACCACGGGACCCGCAAGGGACGCCTCACCTCCCATGTGAGCGACGCCGACGGCGGCCCCGTCCTCGACCTGGACTACGGCGACTCGGCGACCATCCGCATCACCAATCTCGGCCGTGTCCGCGACAAGCCGGGGGAAACGGACGGCTACTGGCTCGACCTGAGCGACGGACGCTGGCTCAACGACCGGGCCGCCGCGGACGCCATCGAGGGCACCGGCATGCCGGTGGTTGACGAGGACGGCAACGAAAAGCACCGCAAAAAGCGGGTCCTGCCCTATGTAGAGGATCGCCGCAACATCCTCGTGGTCACCCTGGACGAGGCGCAGCCCGAGCCGGTTGCCCTGTCGTTCCTGTACGCGCTGGAGCGGGGCATCGAGGCCGCGTTCGAGCTGGAGGACTCCGAACTGACCGCGGAGCTGCTGCCTCCGGCCAGCGGCCCGCACCGACGCATGCTGTTCACGGAGGCCGCTGAAGGCGGCGCCGGTGTCCTGCGCCGGATCCAACATGACAAGGACGCCTTCGCCAAGGCAGCCCGGACAGCGCTGGAGATCTGCCACTTCGATGCCGAGAGCGGCGAGGACCAGGGCGGACCGACGGACCACGAGAAGTGCGCCCGCGGCTGCTACGCCTGCCTGCTGACGTACGCCAACCAGACGCACCACCGCCAGTTGAGCCGCCACGCGGCCCGCCCTCTGCTGGCGCGGCTGGCAGGCGCCAAGACCGAGCGGGAGGACCGCGGTGAGTCCCGCAGCGAACAATTCCGCAGGCTCGCCCCGGCGGTCAGCAGCGGGAAGGCCGCGCCCCGTAACGGCCAGGCGTCTTCGTTGACCCCGCTGGAGACGGATCTGACGGCCCTCGTCGCACAGGGCGACCTGCTCGGCTGGCTCAAGGCGAAGGCCTACCGGTTGCCGGACGAGACAAGTGCCCTTGTCCCGGAGGCGGGTGCCTGCCCCGACCTCGTCTTCCGCCTGGACGGTGCCAACCTCGCCGTCTTCGTCGACCTCCCCGGCCAAACGGCCGACTCCACCCGTGATGTCGAGGCCGGGTATCGCCTGGAGGATGCTGGCTGGGACGTACTGCGGTTCCCGACCGACACGGACTGGGACGCCATCGCGGACAACAACGCCGCCTACTTCCAACTCCGTTGATCGCATCACCGGCTCCCGACCTCAAGGAACTGAGACACTTCATGAGCCTCACGTACACAGTCGGCTCCCTGGTCGCCGCCCGCGGCCGGGAGTGGGTGGTGCTGCCCGAGAGCGCCTCCGACATGCTGGTGCTGCGCCCCCTGGGCGGAAGCGAGGACGACATCGCGGCCGTCTTCCCCGCCTTCGAGGATGTGCGTCCCGCCGAATTCGCGGCGCCGAGCGCGGACGACCTGGGCGATCAGCGCGCCGCCGGCCTGCTCCGCACGGCGCTGCGTATCGGGTTCAGGTCGGGCGCGGGCCCGTTCCGCTCGCTCGCCTCCATCGCGGTCGAGCCCCGCGCCTATCAGCTCGTCCCGCTGCTGATGGCGCTGCGGCAGCGCACGGTGCGGCTACTGATCTCGGACGATGTCGGTATCGGTAAGACCATCGAGGCGGGTCTGATCGCCAAGGAGCTGCTCGCACAGGGTGAGGCGACACGGCTGGCCGTGCTGTGCTCGCCCTCGCTGGCCGAGCAGTGGCAGGGCGAGCTGCGGGAGAAGTTCGGCATTGATGCCGAACTGGTCCTGGCCTCGACGGTGTCGCGGCTGGAACGCGGCCTGGAGCTGGGCCAGTCCCTGTTCGACAAACACCCGTTCACGATCATCTCGACGGACTTCATCAAGTCGACCCGCCACCGCGAGGACTTCGTGCGGCACTGCCCGGACCTGGTGATCGTCGACGAGGCCCACAGCTGCGTCGCCACCGACGACGCCGCGTCCTCCGGCGCGAACCAGCTCCGCTACGAGCTGCTGCGGAAGGTCACCGCCGATCCCGACCGCCACCTGCTGCTGCTGACCGCGACCCCGCACTCCGGCAAGGAGTCCGCCTTTCGCAACCTGCTCGGCCTGGTCCGGCCCGAACTGGCGACGTTGGACTTGGAATCGCCTGCGGAGCGCGCACGGCTTGCCGAGCACTTCGTCGCCCGCAAGCGCGCCGACATCCGCACGTACCTCACCAAGGAGGACGGCCTCGCCGACGACTCCCTGGCCGAGCGGACTGCCTTCCCGTCCGACCGCTGGACCAAGGACGAGCCGTACAAGCTGACCCCCGAGTACCGTGCGCTGCTCGACGACGCCATCGCCTATGCCAGGGACCGCGTGCAGGCGGCCGGTGAGCAGGGTAAGCGGGAGGCCCGGATCGCCTGGTGGTCGGTGATCGCGCTGCTGCGCTCGATGGTCTCCTCGCCGGCCGCCGCCGCGCAGACGCTGAAGACCCGTTCCGAGTCGGCCACCGCGCGCACAGCGCAGGAGGCGGACCTCCTCGGCTCCTCAGTGGCCGCCGACTCCGCCGACAACGACCGGCTGGAAGGCATGGACGTCGCTCCTGGCGCCGCCGAGTCGGAGGACGCGGGCGCCCGGCTGCTCGAACTCGCCGGGCGGGCCGCACAGCTCGTCGGTCCGGCCCAGGACGCGAAGCTCAAGGCGCTCACCAGGCACCTGAAGAACCTGATCGCCAACGGCTACAACCCGATCGTCTTCTGCCGCTACATCCCCACCGCCGAATACCTCGCCGCGCAACTCGACGGCAAGCTCGGCAAGAAGACTAAGGTCGCCGCCGTGACGGGCACCGTCTCCCCGCAGCAGCGCCTGGAGCGCATCGAACAGCTCGCTGCCGAGTCCGCCGGGGAGGCCGGCGACCCGGCCGTCCGCCGCGTGCTGGTCGCCACCGACTGCCTGTCCGAGGGCGTCAACCTCCAGCACCACTTCGACGCCGTCGTCCACTACGACCTGGCGTGGAACCCGACCCGCCACGACCAGCGCGAGGGCCGCGTCGACCGCTACGGCCAGAAGCGCGACCAGGTCCGGGTCATCACGATGTTCGGCGAGGACAACGGCATCGACGGCAAGGTCCTGGAAGTGCTGTTCGCAAAGCACCGCCAGATCAAGAAGGACCTGGGCATCTCCGTCTCCGTGCCCGACGAGACCGCTTCCGGCGTCACCGACGCCCTCGTGGAGTGGCTGCTGCTGCACGGACGGCAGGGCAGCCAGGAGAGCCTGTTCGACATGGGCGGCCATCAGGAGTCCTTCGACCGGATCGAGCGCGAGTGGAGCTCGGCCGCCGAACGGGAGAAGACCTCCCGCTCCAAGTACGCCCAGCGCGCCATCCACCCGGAGGAGGTGGCCCGCGAGGTCGCCGCCGTGCGGGCCGCCCTCGGCGGCGCGGAGGAGGTCCGCAGCTTCGCCCTGGACGCGCTGCGCGACCTGGACGCACTGGTCCATGACCCGCGCGACGGGAGCGGCGACTTCACCGCCCAGGCGGGCGGCGCCCCGGCCGGCCTGCGGGACGCACTCGCCGCCACCCTCGGCGGCCGGCTCGTCGAGGCGGACCGCGAGATCGCGTTCCGCAGCTCCCCGGCGACCGCCCGCGGCGAGGCCGCCCTCGTCCGCACCGACCCGGCGATCGGCGCCATCGCCTCCTACGTCCTGGACTCGGCGCTGGACGCGAACACGCCCGGCCCCCGGCCCGCCCGCCGCTGCGGTGTGGTGACCACGAACGCGGTCACCACCCGCACCACGCTCCTGCTGGTCCGCTACCGCTTCCACCTCACCCTCCCGTCCCGCACCGGTGAACGGCAGGTGGTGGCCGAGGACGCCCGCCTGCTCGCCTACGAGGGCATTCCTGCGCGCGCCCGCTGGCTGGACGACGACGCGGCCACCGCCCTGCTCGCGGCCGGCGCCACCGCCAACACCCACGAGCAGTCGGCGCGCAACCACATCTCCCGCACCCTGGACGGCCTGCGGGACCTGTCCGCGCACCTCACCGAGTACGGCGCCGGCCTGGCCGCGGAACTCGACGCCTCGCACCGCCGGGTCCGCAGGGCCAACGAGGAGATCGTCCGCGGCCTGAAGGTCGTACCGCAGGAACCGGCCGACGTCCTCGGCGTGTACGTCTACCTGCCGCAGCAGCCCGCCGCCCCCGCCGCCTCTACCGTGTCCGGAGCCGAAGCCTGATGTCCGCCGCCACCCGCACCGCTCTGGCCTTCACCGCCGTCACCACCGTCGGCGGGCTGCTCCCGGCCGACATGCTGCTGCGCATCGCCGAGGCGCGGAACCTGCCGGGCACCAAGGCCGCCGACTACGGCATGCCCGCGTCGGTCCCCGTACGGGACGAGGCCGAGCGCGCCTGGGAGTACCTCAAGCCGCTCTGGCGCGAGCTGCGCGCCGCCCTACCCTCCGACCCCGTGACCGGGGCACCCGCCGCCGACCCCACCGGCCGGGCCGGCACCGACTGGCTCGCCCAGCTCTTCCGCAAGCTGGACTTCGGCGCACTCACCGAGGTCGGCCCGAACGGCATCCCCGCCGACTCCGACCCCGACAAGCACTTCCCGGTCTCCCACCACCACGGCCCGGCCCTCGTCCACCTGCTGCGCTGGAACCAGGAACTCGACAAACGCCCGGCCCCCGGTCAACTCCCCGCGCAGTCCATGCTCCAGGACTGCCTCAACCGCACCGAGGCCCACCTGTGGGCGATGCTCACCAACGGCCGCCGCCTGCGACTGCTGCGCGACTCGTCGTCCTTCGCGACCGCCGCCTACGTCGACTTCGACCTCGAAGCCATCTTCGACGGTGAGCTGTTCAGCGAGTTCGTACTGCTGTACTCCGTGCTGCACGCGTCCCGGTTCACGGTGCCGGAGGGGACGGCGGCTGCGGGGTGCTGGCTGGAGAAGTGGCGGACGATCGCCATCGAGTCCGGCAGCCGGGCGCTCGAGCATTTCCGCGACGGCGTCCAGGCCGCCCTCACGGTCCTCGGCACCGGGTTCCTGAGCCACCCGCAGAACAACAAGCTTCGCGAACAGCTCGACGTCCACGCACTCCAGACGGCGCTGCTCCGGCTCGCCTACCGCATGATCTTCCTCTTCGTCGCCGAGGACCGGGGCGCCCTGCTGGACCCCAAGGCGGACGAGGAGACGCGCGAGCGTTTCAGCCGCTACTTCTCGACCGCGCGCCTCCGCCGCAACGCCCTGCGTCGCCTGGGCACCGCGCACGACGACCAGTACCGCGCCCTGAATCTGCTGATCGAGGCGCTGGGCTCCGAGGAGGGCCGGCCCGAGCTGGGGTTGAAGGGCCTGGGCGGTCTGTTCAACGACACCGCCGCTGACGAGCCCCTGTTCGGAGCCAGGCTGACCAACCGCCACCTGTTCGAGGCCGTCAAGCACCTGGCCCGCGTACGGGACGCGGGCTCGGCGCGCTGGCGTCCGGTCGACTACCTGCACATGGGCGCCGAGGAACTCGGCTCGGTGTACGAGGCGCTGCTTGAGCTCGTGCCGAAGCACAGTGCCGCCGACCGCACCTTTGAACTGGTCGACCGTATCGGCAACGACCGCAAGAAGACGGGCAGTTACTACACTCCGACCCCACTCACCGAGACCCTGCTCGACTCGACATTGAACCCGGTGATAGACGACGCTGTCAGGCGTGGCGAGCAGCGCGCGAGCGCCGAGGGCCGCCCGGACCCCGCGGACACAATCGTCGAGGAACTCCTGTCCCTCACCGTCTGCGACCCTGCCTGTGGATCAGGCCACTTTCTCGTGGGAGCGGCCCGCCGCATCGCCAAGCGGGTCGCCGCCGTACGGGAGCGCAACCCTGAGCCCACGGCGGAGGCCATACGCCACTCCCTCCATGAGGTCGTCGCGAGCTGCGTGTACGGCGTGGACCTCAATCCCATGGCGGTGGAGCTGGCCAAGGTATCCCTGTGGTTGGAGGCCATGGAGCCCGGCCGCCCCCTCGGGTTCCTCGACTCCCGCATCAGGCACGGCAACGGTTTGATCGGGGCGACGCCCGCCCTGATGCGGGACGGAATTCCGGACCGGGCGTTCAAGAAGACCGAGGGAGACGACGAGGCGTGGGCTCGTCAATTGCTCAACCGCAACGCCCTGGAGCGCAGGGGCCAGGGAAACCTGTTCGAAATAGAGGCCGACGCAAAGGTCGCCAACACCTCGTTCGCCCGCGGCCTGCGCCAGATCACCGCCGCCCCCGCCGAAAACCTCACGGACGTCCGCCGGAAGGAGGCGGCCTACCGCGACTGGGCCACGTCGGCAGAGTACCTGAGCGCCCTGCATCTGGCGGACGCCTGGTGTGCGGCCTTCGTCTGGGTCAAACGCGAGGATGCGCCGCCGACTCTCACGCACAAACTATTCCGCGGCCTGGAGGACCCTGAGGGCGACGCGGTGCCCCAGTCGACGCACGACGAGATCGTGCGATTGCGCGACCAGTACGTCTTCTTCCACTGGCACCTGGAGTTTCCCGAGGTCTTCGCGGTTCCGGAGGACGGTGGCATGCCGGCAGAGACCGGTGCGGTCGATCCGGGGACAGGGTGGGCCGGTGGGTTCTCGTGTGTAGTGGGCAACCCGCCCTGGGACGAAGTCGACTTCGAGGACAAGAAGTACTTCAGCGTGATCGCACCAGAGATTGCGGCGATCTCCGGTACCGCCCGCCGCACCCGCATCGCCGAATGGGAGCAGGAAAACCCGAAGGACGGGAGACGATACCGGGATGCCCGGCACGCTGTTAAGAGGACGTTCCACTTTGCAGGCGACTCAGGGGCGTTCCCACTCTGCGCTAAAGGTCTGACGGTCAAGGGCGTTACCATGCTTCAGACTGATCCGCTGTTCGCCGAGCGGATGGCGAACGTGGTGGCACCCGAGGGACGGTTCGGCCTGATCTTGCAGACGTCGATCGCGACCGGCGCGAGCACCCAGTATCTGTTCGCAGATTTCACCCGCCGGGGAATTCTGGCATCGCTCTACGACTTCCAGAACCGTCGCCCCAAGTCAGCAATGCTTCCCAAGGGTGGCAAGTGGTTCGAGAGCGTTCATTCCAGCTACAAGTTCTGTCTGCTCTCCCTCACTGGCCGGGCCGCGCACGCGGACGCTACCCGCATCGGCTTCTTCCTTTCCGACACCACGGATATCAATGACCCGAACCGTGTCTTCGCGCTGAACCCGGAGGACCTGGCCCGGATCAGCCCGAACACAGGCACCCTCCCCGTGTTTCGTTCGCAACGCGACGCAGACATCACTGCGGATGTGTACCGACGAATTCCCGTACTGTGGAACGAAGGGCTTCGGGACGGCAACCCGTGGGGGATGGCGTTCAAACGCCTTTTCGACTTGACCGACGACTCTGACCTTTTCCGCAGTCGCGAGCGGCTTGAGACTGAGGGCTGGGAACTACGGGGCAACGTCTTCGAGCGCGGGACGGAGCGCATGCTGCCGCTTTATGAGGCGAAGATGGCGAATTTCTTCAACCATCGCGCCGCTGATGTCGTCAAGAGCTTGACTGCGGTCAGTCGGCAGAACCAGCCAAAATACCTGCTCACCGAAGAACTGCAGGATCCTGCGCGATTGGCTTTGCCGCTTAACTGGATTCAGCGGCATGGAATGATTCCCACTCGACGCAGGGGCAAGGACGTTCATGTCAAAGGGGTCGAATTGAGCCTCGCCGAGGAGAACTGGGACCGCGAATGGCTCTGCGGTTGGTGCGACGTAACCGCCTCTACCAACGAGCGCACCGCCGTCCCTGCTTTCCTGCCGCGTACAGGGGTCGGTAATACCTTCTCCTTGATGTTGCCAAGAATCAAACCCTCGCTGGTCACAGCCCTGATCGCAGCCCAATCGTCCGTGATCTTCGACTTCGTGAGCCGTCAGAAGGTCAGTGCCGCCCACATGAGTCTCTTCATCTGGAAGCAGCTTCCCGTTCACACCCCCACTACCCTCGAACCCCACCTCCCCTTCCTCGTCCCCCGCGTCCTCGAACTCGTTTACACCGCCTACGACATGACCCCGCTCGCCCGCGACCTGGACGACGCAGGCGAGCCCTTCCAGTGGGGCGAGGACCGCCGAGCGCAGCTGCGCGCCGAGCTGGACACATACTTCTTCCACCTCTACGGGATCTCCCGTGAGGACACCGACTACATCCTGGAATCCTTCCAGACGGAGTCGGGCGGCCTGAAGAACAACGAGATCGCCAAATTCGGGGAGTACCGCACCAAGGAACTGATCCTCGCCGAGTACGACCGCATGGCCGCCGCCGGGCTGACCCTGGAAGTCCCGCTCACCGAGGGCGAGGGCGGCACCTACCGCTCCACCCTCACCCCGCCCCCCGGCCACGGCCCCCGCCACCCGGCGCCCGAGGGAACCCACGCCCTCAAGGCGCTCTCGATCCGAAAGGACCACAACCCCCATGAGCAAGGTCGATGACGCCAAGAGCCTGGTCCAACGGGTTCTCGACAAGGCGCTGGTCGCCCAGCAGCCGCTGGCGAGGAAGCATTTCGAGCGCCTTCGGCGAGTTCACCCCAGCGACACTCCACAGGAGCTGATCCGTCGGTTAGATCGTTACTTCCTTGCCAGCGTCACCGCGTCCGGAGGAGCATCGGGCATGGCAGGGATCGTGCCCGGTGCCGGGATACCGACGGCGCTGGCTGATGTCATGGTCTTCACCGAAGCGTCAGTGCTGTACACGCTGTCGCTGGCTGAGGTCCACGACCTGCATCCTGAGGACTTCGAGCGACGCAAGCTCCTGGTCTTGACCGTCCTCCTCGGCGACGGAGCGGTGAAGGCTCTGGACAAAGCCGTCGGGCGTACTGGCCCCTACTGGGCACGGCGCATCGTTAGTGCGATCCCGATGACCGCGATCAACCGGGTCAACGATGTGCTGGGTCATCGGTTCGTCACCAAGTACGGGACCAAGCAAGGGGTCCTCGTGCTGGGCAAACAGGTGCCCCTTGGTATCGGTACGGCGCTCGGGGCCGGAGGCAACCATGTCGTCGGGCGACTGACGATCAGGTCCGCACGCGCCATCTTCGGACCTCCCCCGTCGAGCTGGGCCGGCGGGGCTCACGAGGACGAGGCACAACTCGGTCCTGACTCGGAGGATTCAATGCCGTAACGCCAGCCTTCGGATGGGTAGACCGGTATGAGCCACGGCACAACAGACCCCCGCTCCCTCCGAGTAGCCGCCGTGCCGGCCGCGTGGAAACGGAAGCACCCCTCATTTCAAAGCGAGGGCAGTCCCTCCAGAGCAGCAAGCTGACAGTGCACGTACGCGCACTCTGAGCGCAGACACGACCGCCCCGCCGACCAAGTGGCGAGAGGCCGGCTCGGGCAGCGGGACGGGGCAGCGCCCTGTGGGCGCTTAGGCGTCCTGCGCGGCGGCGAACGCCGTGAACGCGGACCACGCGGCGGGGTCGAACGTGAAGGCGGGGCCCTCGGGGTCCTTGGAATCCCGCACGTGGATGGCACCGGGGTGGGCGGCGACCTCGACGCAGTTGCCGCCGTCCTCGCTGCTGTAGCTGGACTTGAACCACTTCAGGAACTCGCTCATTACTCTCCTACCAGCTGGTCCAACAGGCCCTTCGTCTCGTAGGTGTTGTGGGCCTGCGTGCGCAGCATGGCATACCTCGCCGCCAAGATGCTGACCTCATCCGGGTCGTGCACGAAATGGCTGCCGCGCTGCGTTTCAGCGTAGGCGAGGTGCTCGTGCTCTGGGGTTTCCACGAGTACGAACGGCCCGGAAAGTCCCGCGTGACCGGTCAGGCCGAGTGGCAGGATCTGGATCGCGATGCCCGGCACGTCCGCGCAAGCGCGTAGGTGTCGGAGTTGGCCCCGGTAGACCTCGTCGCCGCCGAGTCGGTCACGGACGGTGGCCTCCGACAGGACAAAGCTGACGACGGGTGGCACTCTGCGTTGCAATATCTCCTGCCGCTCCAGTCGTACAGCGATCTGCAAGGCGATCTCGTCGGGGTCGAGGATCGGCACGCGGCTGTCGAAGACCGCACGCATGTATTCCTCGGTCTGGAGCAGGCCAGGCAGTACCTGGTTCTCGAACGACGAGATGGCGATGGCGTCGCGCTCCAAGTCGACGAAGGCCAAGGCCCAGACCGGGATCACGCTGTCGGCATCGGGCAGATGCTCCACGCCCACCTCCAGCAGGCCGTTCGTGCCCAGCACCTCGTCGAACTGCCGGGCCAGGTCGAGCGTCAACGGCCGCCGGTCCTGCTCGATGGACTCCAGCTTGGCCAGGCTGATGATGGCCGCCTCGGCCAACTGGACCTGCGTGAAGCCTCGCGCGATGCGTGCCCGGGCTAATTGCGCGCCCAGCGACTCGAACGGTGTCGGATTCTTCTTCCTCGGCAGTCGCCGCCTTCGTGGTGCCATGGCTCTGGATTACCCCACTTCAACCCGTGCCGTATCGCTCCTTACCCGTACATCGACGATGTACGAGTAACAAGACTGGTATATCGCGATTACCCTGCGCGACGCTGGGTTTCATGAACACAGAGCCACAACAGGAAGCTCTCCGGGAGCGGTTCTACCGCCGGGAGCGACGTTCAGTGCCCGCCGCGCGGGGGTTCGCGTACGAGGCGCTGGTCGACTGGGGCTGCACGAGCCGGGCCGACGACGTGCTGCTGTGCGTCAGCGAGCTGACGACCAACGCGCTGCTGCACGGTGTGCCGCCCGGGCGCGGGTTCATGCTCCAGCTGAGCCGGGACGCGGGCGGCGTGCTGCGCATCGAGGTCCACGACAGCGGCGACGGCCGGCCCCGCCTGCCCACCCAGGCGGATGGGGAACGGGGCCCGGACCCGGACCAAATGGAGTCGGGTCGGGGCCTTTTCCTCGTCGACGCCCTGGCGGACAAGTGGGATGTCGGCGAGCGGACGCCCGGCAAAGTCGTCTGGTGCGAATTCGCTCCGCGCGGGTAAGCGTCGAAGCACCCAGTCCCCGCTTGCGGACGGGGCCGAGGTAGGAACGCACGGTGAGCCGGCCCGTCGCACCGTGTTCGGGCTGGTGACATGCCGGAGGTCTTCCGCTGGACAGCTCCCGCAGTTGTTGGTAGACGTCGGAAAAGGTCCTCGGTGCCAAGCAGTCTCGCTCGGTCCACACGGACGGAAAACGTCTGCGGTACGGCTGATCCTGAGTCGGCTATACGGGATCCGATGCAGCGTTGCTACTTCACATCTTTGGCCAGGACCGCCACGGCGACCTTGCCCACCACCCTCGTCAGGACGTAGTTGGTTGAGCCGCTGAAAGCAACACCTACGCCGGCTGGTATCGCCTTTGCCGCCGCCTTCTGGGTGAACGTGATGGACACCCGCTTGAACAACTGCTTGATCGTGATCAAGGCGGGCCCTCGCAGGTACTGGTAGACCAACTTCTGGGCGATCTTCTGGGCCGCTGCCTTGCCGCCCTTCGCCGCCATCTGCTCTGCAGAACCTGCCAACGCGAGCACGAAGGCGAGGTGCTTCTTGTCTTCACTTTTCAACTCGGTCTCGTACACCTCAACCAGGCACATGCACATGTCTACCTGGAGCTTGAGTGACATGGCGATATCAGTGACACCACCGCCCAGGACTGCGACCGCCGTCCCGACCCCAGGGATGATGCTCGGGGCTGCGGTGACCGCCCCGGCGGCTGCCGAAAACTTGGAGTACCGGCCGATGATCTTGGCGGCGATCCGGCTCTTGTCCTCCAGATTCTCGGGCTTCCGATTGAACTTTGTCTCGAAATTCGCACAGTAACCGCCCACGAGCTCAGCGGCCGCCTCCGGTGTGATGACGATGGCCTCGACAGCCTTCTGGAGCCGAGACGGTTCGAGCTCGTCCGCTGCGTGGTTCATAATTTCCCCTCCAGGTCCGTTGCACCTCGCGAAGAGGACAACTTGCAGTGCACGTAGGTTTGTATCGGAAATCCAGTGAGATGTGCAGTCGATCCCCGAGCCCGACTTTCACTAATTCTGCCTCGCGTTGGGTCCAATCAATCTGTCAGAAGGTCAGTAAACTCCGGGTCGACCTCAGTCGAGCGAGCGTCATCGCCGCAACATGGTGTGACGAAAGCGTTCGCATAAGTCGAGCCTTCAGCGCATCGTCACCCAGCCCCTCAGCCCCTCCAGGTGCCCCGGCAGTCGGCTGCCCTGCCAGCCCAGGACCAGCCGCTGCCGGGCGCGGGTGATCATGACGTAGTAGGCCATCCGCAGGGACGCCTCGGTGGGGTCGGTGGCGGCGTCGGTCTCGGTGTCGGGGATGACGACGGTGTCGAAGTCGAGGCCCTTGGCGCTGGCGCGGTGGACGAGGACGACGCCGGGGCGGGCGAGGTCGAGGTCACGGTAGCGGCCGAACGACGCCGCCGAGCTGTAGAGCTGGGGTTCGTGGGCAAGGCCGGCCCGTTCGAGGTGTCGCATCAGCTCGACCGTGGTGCGCGAAGCGTTGACGATGACGCCGATGCGGTCCTGCGGGTGCCGGGCGGCCATGGTGGCGATGCCGTCTGCGAGATCCTTGTTGCTGGAGTAGTGACGGATGACGGGCAAGGAGCCGCTGCGGATAGGCATGTCCGGGCGGGTGCCACCGGTGCGGAAGTGCTCCGCGAGGGAGGCGATCTCGCGGGTGTTGCGGTGATTGCCGGCAACCTCGACGCGTCCGGTGGAGCGGCCGAGGGCGTCGGTGATCTCGCTCAGGGTGGAGTTCGTCTCGGTGAGGCGCTGGCACTCGTCGGCGAACACCGTGACCGAGGCGGCGGCGAGGCGGGCCAGCCGGTAGAAGCCCGGTGGCAGGTCTTGGCCCTCGTCGATGACGAGGTGGGGTGCGGACGCGTCGGTCTCGCCGAAGGTGGCGGCGGCTCGGTGGGTGAGGGCCGTCCAGTCGAACCAGCCATCCGTGGTGCGCGGTGCGTCGCGGCCGAAGTGGCGCAGGATCCAGCCGTGGACGGTGGCGGCTTCGACGGGTGCGCCCGGGACCGTGATGCCTTGAAGGGTGTCGTCCAGGAGTTGGCGCAGGAGGTTTGAGCGCGAAAGCAGCAGGGTGGGCGGCCGGTGAGGGCGAGATGGACGGCGCGATGCGCGGCGAGCAAGCTCTTGCCGCTGCCGGGCGAGCCGCTGACGACACGGTTGCCCTTGAGCGGCAGGGCGTCCAGGCAGCCGCGCTGGGCGGAGGTGAGGTCGGGGTGGAGAACGGGGGATTTCGCCCTGGTCATTCTTGTGACCCCAGAACGGTGGCGGCAGCGAATTCGCGGCTCGCGGTGAGGACGTCGGCAAAGTAGCCGGGAACGCCCGCGGAGCCGACGACCAGGGCGCGATCCAGCAGGGTGTTGCCAGTCTGGCAGCTCGTCTCCGGCAGCAGGGCGCAGGCGTGGCAGGCGGCGCGGTTGAGGTTTCCGAAGCCCTGTCCGGTGTGCTCGGCGCACAGCGGGTCGGCAGAGCACCAGGCGGCCGCCTCCAGCATCCGGATGAGGGTTTCGGCAAAGTGCGGTGCTTCTCCCTGCCGGACGAGGCCGCCGAGGGTGCCTGCCGCATCACCGGCGGCCGTGTAGATCAGCAGCCCGCGCTGGCCGTACTCGGGGCGGCCGTAAACGCGCTCGCAGAGGCTTGCTGTGGTGTAGCCGGAGTCGAAGGAGAGCTGGCGGATGAGGAGGTGGGCGAGAGTGTGCAGGAGCAAGAAGCGGGGTGAGAGTTCGCTGCCCACGGTATCGGCGAGTTGTTCGTCCCGGAACGACGCGTCGAGGTCCGTACGGACCCCCCGCACATGCGCCTGAACGCGAGGGTCGCCTTCCCAGGCGATCAGGCGTTGTTCGTCGAGGGTGAGGACGATGCCCTCGCCGTAGACCTCCGTCGCGGGCAGCCAGCGCAGGCGCCCACTGGTGTCGGCGGAAACAAGGGTGCCGTCCGGAGTGTGGCGACGGAACCCGGTCAGCGCCCGCACCTCGCGGATGCGGTCGGCGAGGACGATGCCATCGATGTGCGTGTCGAGGGTGGCCCAGGGCTCCTCCGTCTCACCGTCAAGACCGAGACCACTTCGGCGTATCGCGAACTCCTTCGTAGGCTCCGGATGTTCGACAGCATCGAAGGCGCACCACTCGTCCCGGCTCAGGTCGATGTCGCCGGCCTCTGGTCGACCGCCGGACGGCGTCGCCGGAGCGCCCGTGGCTTCAGCGACGAGTTGATCGATGAGGCTGTCGGCGGCGCCGGTGTCTTCCTTGATCATGTCGCGGAAGGCATCGGCTCGACCCGTCCCGAGTGCACCCAGCAGGATCAGCCAGTACGGATGGCCGCGCACGGCCTCGCCGGCGTCCTGCTCCAGGCGTGGGGGTTCGGCGGGACTGGGGGATGTCGAGAGCCGAGTAGACGACCGGATAGTAGACGTTGCCGGCGGTGCGCTGCACAATGTGTGTCTGCTGGCCGCAGGTGGCGTTCTCCTTTCGGCGCTGCCACGGATTGCCACCCGAGCACCGTCCGCCCCGGGGTCCGAGAATGTCGAGCAGGTCGCGCTCGGCGGCGCACGGCTTGCCGTCCGCCCTGGTCGCCCCGCAACGCACCGAAAGCGCTTCGAGTCCGGAAGCGCGGTCGGCCACGCGGAAACTGAGACGGCGTGCCTTCCAGGCGTCCTTCGACTCGGAGCAGGAGGACCGCAGTTCGGCTGGGAGCTGGGAGTGGGCCCAGTACCACCAGTCCACGTCGTCGAGATGCCCGTCCGGACAGATGCGGACGAACCGCATCGGGGTGAGACGCGGTGCGGCAGCGCAGGATGTGCAGACGGGCGGCTCACCGGGCTTCTCGTTCTCGCGCAGAAAGCGGACCATGGCCCGGCAGGAGCCGCAGAACAGCCAGCCGGGAAATCGCACATACGGGACGCCGGGGTGGTCGGACTGGTCGTAGCGGTCGTTGAGGGTAGGGGGTGCGGCGAAGAAGCCCTGGACGCCGAGCCGAGTGGCGAGCCGTTCGGAAGTGATGGCGGTCTTCTGCCGCGGCCAGGACTCGATGCCGGCGGCGACGAAGGACTCCCCCTGGACATCGAGGATGGCGCCGACGCCGAACGGCAGCACCGTCTGTGCCTGGCGGACCCGGAGTTTGCGCTTCACTTTCCCGCTCCCGTCACGGTGATCTGGCATTCGCGATCCACACTGCGCATGGAGTTGAGGGTTTCCCACAGGCCATAGCGCTGCTCGAAGGTCTTGAGCAGGTTGTGCTGGCCCTTGCCCTGGCTGCGGTAGTAGAGGTCTTTGCCCTCGGCGGCGGCTGCCTTGGCCTGCTGGTGCCAGTCGTCGAGGAGGTAGCCCAGTTCCGCGCGGACGTCGACGCGGACCGCATCGCTGTCGGTTCCCGAGGCGCCGCTCTCGGCGATCGCCGCACGCTCGGCAAGGGCGTCCGCGATCCGCTCGGCCTCGTCCCTGTGGAGGGTGATCCGTCCGGCCTGGTTCTCGGCGGCCAGACCGAGCCGGTGGCGGACCAGGATGACAAGAGCGGCGTGCAGCGCGCGGCGGCGCGCGGGCAGGGACCAGGGGGTGACGCTGGCGGGTTCGACGTAACGGTAGAGGGCGCGGTGATAGTCCAGGAAAGTCTCGTAGTGGGACCTGTCACGCGGCCGAGTCGCGTTGAAGTAGGTGACGACGAGTCCCGGCACCTGATGGCGGCCGACGCGGCTGGTGGCCTGGATGTATTCGGCGGTGGTCTTGGGCTGGCCCTGCATGAGTAGGTAGGCGAGCCGCTTCACGTCGACACCAACGGAGAGCATGTTGGTGCACGGCAGGAGCGAGACGCACCTGGGGTCCGTCCAGGGCTTCTCCAGGCGGTCGAGCAGGACGGGCTGTTCGGCACGCTCCGGCACATTGCTGGTCAGTTGCTGTACGTCGCCGTTGCCGAGCGCGCGGACGCCGGCCCCCTCGTCGAGTCCGCGGAGCTGAGCGGGAATTTCGTCGCCGGCCGCGGTTACGGTTCGGCCCAGTTCGCGCAGGCTGTGGTGGTAGGCGACGAGCGTCCAGTAGTCGTCTCGGTGCTCTTCGGGAAGCTGGTGGACGCCCTGCAGCATGGCCGCCGTGGTGGCGACGGCCCCCCGGCCCGCGGTGTGGCCCTGCGCCATGACACCCAGGTAGAGGCGGCCCGGGCGGCTGTGGTCGGGGACGGCGAAAAAGCTGTCGCGGGAGTCGACTCCTGACGGCGGGAAGAGCTGGACGTCCTGGTGGTGCAGGGCGCGTACCTGTTCGGCGGAGCGCCGGATGGTGGCCGTGGCGGCGACGATCTTGGGCCGCCGGCCGTTCCGGTCGGTGCACAGCTCCAGGATGGCCGCCTCGTAGAGACCGACCGTGGTGCCGAGCGGCCCGGTGAGCAGATGCAGCTCGTCCTGGATGATCAAGGACGGGGGTGGGTTACCGGTGCCGGCCCCGAAGAGGCGTCCGGAGTCGCGCTCCCAGGCGAGCCGGGCGAATTTGTCGACGGTGCCGAGGACGAAGGTGGGAGGCTGCTGGTAGAGGTGCTGGTCGACCACGGCAACGGGCAGAAGGTCGTGAAAGGCGCACTCGTCGCGTGGGCAGAAGAAGGCGAAGTCGTCTGGTTCGGCGCGGACTCCGTAGTCGGAGCGGACGCTGGAGTGGCTCGGCGGCAGGATGCGGGTGCCGCACCAGGGGCAGCGGTCGAGGATGAAGACGTCCTCGGGGTGGGTGGCCTCGCGCTGCTGGTCGAAAGCGTCCTTGGCCGCCTCGAACTTGTTGGGGGTGGTGGTCTCCCCGACCCACAGGCCGACGGTGATCGGCTCGTCGCCGAGACCGAGTCCGGGTTCGCTGCGACGGAGATGTTCGAGGGCGCAGATCGTGGTGGCGGCGCGCTGGAACTGCTGGGTGGTGAGCAGGCTGAGGGTGTAGCGGCTGAGTACGGCGGTGCCGCCACCTTCGCCGCGGAGCCGTCGCAGCGCGATCGCGAAGGCGGCCAGCAGCAGATACGCCTCCGTCTTGCCTCCACCGGTGGGGAACCACAGCAGATCGGTGGTCTCACGGTCGGGGTGGCCGGATTCGGCTACGCCGTCGAGGGCGAGAAGGAAGAACGCGAGCTGGAAGGGGCGCCAGGTGGCCTTGGGGTCCACCGGCGGGTCGGTGGCCACGGCTTCGGAGCGGCGGCGTCGCTCTCCGGCCTGGTCCGGGGCCGAATGCCGCATCTGCAGCAGCATGGCCCGCTGGGCGATGCGGAAGGCGTCGAGGAGTTCGGGGCGGTTCGGGTCGCACAGAGTGCGCACGCCCGCTTCGATGCGGGTGACTGCCTGATGGATGCGCTCGAGGATCCGCTCCGCCGCCTCCTGCCCCCAGGCCGGCACCTCGACGGATCGCTGGCCCACGTACCAGGCGTGGTACGACGCGGCGAAATCGGCCAGCTCCTCGCGGAGTTGGTCGCCGCTGACGGCCGGGTCGGCCAGGTGCGAGATGGTGAGCGCGGGGGCGTCGAGCGGGCCGCCGGCCCGGATGGCGGGCACTTCGGCACGCGGCAGGGCTTCGCTGGCAAGGAGTACGACGCCGCTTCCCTCGGTGGGCTCCTCTCGGACGGCGCAGCCGTGCCCGACAGCGTGGGTGACGACGTGCCGGTACTGCAGGCGCAGTTCACGCTCCTCGGGGTCACGACTGGCGAGTCGGACGCTGGGATAGGGAAGCACGGCACCGCCGACCGGGCGGACCGTGAGTCCGCACTGGAACAGCATGTCGTCCCAGCTCGGCGCCTTACCGTCGGAACCGTCATGGCGAGCGGCGTTGACCAGGGCCACCGTGACCAGCGTGCCGTTGCCGTAAGGGCGGCAGCGCACCCGGATCTCCGCGCGGCCGTCGAGGACGGGCACGGTCTCCCGGTCGGTGCCGATCGTGTGCGTCTCGGGCATGTGAGGGACACGCCGCCAGCGCCGCCCGCGGCCGGGTTCGCTCCTCAACGTCTCGTAGCGGGCACCGGTGCATGTCACCTCGACGCGTCCAGCGTCGGTGTAGAAACTCACGCCGAGGGAAGCGGGAAGCCAGCTGTTGGTCTCGGGCACGGGGTCGGAGGCCGGATCCACGTCGGGGGCGTCCTGCTCGGCGCCGGGTGCGTCGGGGTCGTCGGCCGCACGGGCGAGCTGCCGCAGGAGATCTGCCTGTTGCGGATAGAGCGTGCCCATCAGGTACTGCTGGTCCGGCGGCGCGTCGAGCACCTCGTCATCCCCACGGGCGGGCCCGACGAGGTGCCGGGAGAGGTAATCGACCAGCTCTTGGCGCGGGTCCATGTGCGAGTTCCTTCGGATCAGGTCGGGTCCGGTATCGGATGTTGAGGGGACGGCGGTGATCTGTCGGGGGTGGTGCGTTCAGCGGAAGGACGGAATGAGCCCGTGACGGGCCAGCTCGTCGCGCAACTTCGGCTTGGCCTTCGACTCGATCTGCCGGATGCGCTCACGGGTGACGCCGAAGACGACACCGATGTCCTCCAGCGTGTCCGGCTCGTCACCGTCAAGGCCGGTGCGCCTGATGAGGATGTGCCGCTCACGCTCCGAGAGGTGCTCCAGGACGTGCCGCAAGCGCGCGTGAAACTCCTTGCGGATCAGTACGGTGGGAGGGCCGGGCAGTCGGCTCGGCCCGATAACCAGGTCACCGAGGGCGGCGTCGTCGCCGATGATCCGATCCAGGGAATCCGTGGGCCGGCTGATCCTGCGCACCTTTTCCACTTCCGTGAAGGTGAGGCCGGTGACGTAGGCCACGTTCTCAACGGACCTGGCACGCCCTTCACCCAGCAGCTTCCGCTCGGCCGCGGCGACCTTGGTGACCTTTTCGTGGAGGTGCGCAGGCAATCGGATCAGGGTGCCTTCGTCGGCGATGGCCCGCGTCATTGACTGCTTGATCCACCAGGTTGCGTAGGTCGAGAACTTGTACCCCTGAGTAGCGTCGAACTTGCGAACCGCGCGCAGCAGTCCGATACTTCCGTGCTGGACGAGGTCTTCGACGTCCAGTCCGTGTCCCTGATAGCCCTGCGCGATCTTCCACACGAGCCGCTGGTTGTGCAGGACAAGGCACTCGTAGGCGCGCCATCGCTCACCGTCGCGGGGCAGCGCCGCAATCTCGTCCACCGGAACATCACGACCGAGCAGGTGCGTACCGCCACGGAGGAGAACGGCCAGGCCGACTTCCTCTTCCGCCTTGAGCACCACCTTGGCCGGGTCACGCCGCCACCGGTCTTCTTCCACAACGACTCGGGCAACGCGAACGGCATCGGCCGGGCGCGCGTCCACGGCGTAGGAGGCAACTCGGGCGCCCTTCCTGACGATCGGCGCCCGCACACGTGCGACCCTGGAGGTCGGCGCGAGTACAGACCCGACAGGGCGGCCCTCACGACGCTCCGGCGGTTCAGCGGGCACGCTGGGCGTTCCGGGTCGGCTGATCCGGAAGTCAGCGGTCAGCTCGCGCACTTCGGTAGGGTTGAGGCCGTGGAGCCGTGCCACACCGTCGTGGGCGAGCTTGCTGACGGCGCCGTCTCCATCGGCGTAGCGGGCCAACATGCGACGGGCCTGGGCCAAGCGTCCGGCCGCCTCGGTTGCACCGAGCCCTGGTTCAGGGGCGGCAACCGGTGGAGCGGGCGTCTTCGTTAACGGCGTCGCAGCCTGCACCTCAAGGTCGGAGACGGGCCCGGCGCGATGGCTCGAGCCTCCCCGGGGAGAAGGCTTCACGTGAATGCCGAAAACAGCTAGCCCATTGCGAAGCCTTCGCTGCTGCTCCGCGGTTCTCAGCCCGAGTCGACCCGCCTCCAGAGCGAAAGCTTGCTGACTGACAACGCCCGTACGAGACGCGCACCGCTTCAGCCTCTCGATGACGAACGGCAACTCCGCCTCGACCGTGACCCGTTCGACCCCGGCCATCGAGTCCCCACCCATAGCGCCCCCACTCCAGCGACCGAGCGCCGATTCTGCTCGAACGAGCCAGCCCGGCGTAGCTACACACTAAGACCGACCCGTGAACACTGTCAACAGAATTAGTAGTTTGACAGTGTCAACAGGTAAGGTGGCTGGCGTTCGCGCAGGCTTCGACCTAGACGGAAGGTCACCCATGCCGCACCCCGATCGCCTCCCCGGCGCCCCCGAATTCCGCATCAAGCTTCCCAAAAACGGCGGAGAGGCGCGCGGATATTTGCTCACTCAGTTCGGCGGCAACGGCACGCACAAGTTCCTCCTGCGAGAGGGTTCAACGGTGGCCGCCGACGAGTGGCCCGGGCTCGGTGACTACGCACATCGGATCCGCGCGGATCTGCGGGCGAGCAACGCGCTCGCCGACACCCGCGCCGATCCTGACAACCCGCAGGCTCCGCCGCGTTGGGTGGCGACCCGGGACATCATTTGCAACTCCTCCTCGGCTGCCGCCGCGCTGGTGTATGGCTACGACGCGTCCGGCCCCGAGTCCTGGCGCACCGCCGAGAACCACCCGCTCGCGGACTATCTGTCCACCGGCTGGCGTGCCCCACGCAAGGCGTGGCTGGTGCGCGGCTCCAACGTCTCGGGGCACAACCTGGTGCGGCAACTGTGGCTGAAAGAGGGGTTCGTCTCGCTTGCCGGCGTACACCTGCCGCCCCTGGAGGAGAACGACCCGACGAAGAGCGCCCTGCGCCGCTACGTGGAGGAGGGATACGAGGGCGCGGCCTCGTACAACCAGAAGCAGGGCCTCGTCGACGATCTGCACGCATTCCTGACGCAGATGCGTGTGGACGACACGGTGGCCGCCATCGGCGACGGCCGGTTGCACGTAGGGCTAATCACCGGGGAGGCCCTCCAGACCTCGTCGCCGGGCGGGCTGTCGAATCTGCGACGGACTGTCGCGTGGCTGCCGCAGAGCCATGCGTATGAGGAACTGCCGGAGGAAGTACAGCAGAAGCTGTCCGTTCAGCATGATGTCGTCGACCTGACCGGCGTTCTGGACGCACTGGGCGCGCTCACCGAGCTCTCAGCGCGTGCGGTCCCGGCGGCTGCCGATGGCACCGGTGAGCACCCCGCTGTCGAACGGCCGACACAGAGGGAGCTGTCACTGCCGGACACCACCGAAGCGCTTGCCGCAGACCTCCTCGTCCACGACCGGTCCTGGCTCGACGAGATGCGTGAACTGCTCCTCGATGAACGTCAGTTGGTGTTCTATGGGCCGCCGGGCACAGGCAAGACGTATCTGGCGATGAAGCTGGCCGAGTACTTCGGCGGCGGCCCGGAACAGGTCAAGATCGTGCAGTTCCATCCCTCCTACGCCTATGAGGACTTCTTCGAAGGGTTCCGGCCCGCGGAAGATTCCGAGACGAGGGAGGTTGCCTTCCGGCTGACCGCGGGCCCGCTCCGGGAACTCGCCGATCTCGCCTCACTCGAGGGCAACCGGCACCTCCCGCACTTCCTGATCATCGACGAGATCAACCGCGCCAATCTGGCCAAGGTCTTCGGTGAGCTGTACTTCCTACTGGAGTACCGCACGAGGTCCGTCCGCCTCACCTATTCCGGGGACGACTTCGCGCTTCCGCCGAATCTGTTCGTGATCGGGACGATGAACACCGCCGACCGATCGATCGCCCTGGTCGACGCGGCGATGCGGCGCCGGTTCGCGTTCGTTGAGCTGTCCCCCCGCACCGAGCCGACCGCCGGACTGCTCGCTCGCTGGCTGAAGCGCGAAGGCAGGGATCCGGAGCCCGCCAACCTCCTCGATGCCCTCAATGCCCGCATCGACGACGCGGACTTCGCCATCGGTCCGTCGTACTTGATGAAGCCGGGCGTGTACCGCGAGGGCGGTCTCGAACGGACCTGGCGAACCAAGATTCTCCCGCTGCTCGAGGAGCACCACTACGGCGAGGGCCTCGACGTCACCGCCCGCTACGGTCTCGACTCATTGCGCGAACAGCGCCCGTGACCGTGATGGAAGTGACGCTGCGCGAGTACGGGCCCGCAGTCTCTGTCCCGCTCGGCTCCGAGGCCGGGCGGGCCCTCGCCGCCTCCGGGATCCTGCACAGCGCCACCCCGGATCCCGGCCGGGAGGGGCACTGGCTGCTGCGGGCGGGCAGCTGGGTCGGCGCCGTACGCACACCGGACGGCTCGGTCGTACGGATCACGCCCAAGACCCCCGTGAGCCGGCTGTTCTTCCTCCTCGGGTTCAGCCTCGCGCCAGCACGCGCATGGCGCGACAGCCGAGAGGGCACCGTCGACATCGGCACGTACGACGATGTTGTCCCCGCACTCGCGCACGCTGTGGAGCGGCAGATCGACGCCGCGCTCCGGCAGGGGGTCCTCCAGGGCTACCGCGAGGTGGAGGAATCCGCACTGGTGGTGCGCGGGCGGTTGCGCGAGGCCGAACAGATTCGACGGCACTTCGGCCGAACACCGCCCGTGGAGATCGTCTACGACGCGTACAGCGCGGACACCGCGGAGAACCGTATCCTGCGTGCTGCCGTCGAGCGGTTGCTGCGGTTGCCGGGGGTTCCCGGCCCCGTCCGGAGGCGCCTGGCCCATCAGCGGGTACGTCTCGCAGACGCGCTGCCACTGGTGCGGGGGCAGGAGTTGCCACGGTGGCGGCCGTCGCGCCTGAACTCCCGCTATCAGCCCGCGCTGCGGCTCGCCGAGGCGGTCCTGCACGGCACCTCACCGGAACACCGCCCAACCGGGCCCGAACCACTCACCATCGACGGCTTCCTGCTCGACATGAACAAGCTGTTCGAGGACTTCGTCACGGTCGCCCTGCGTGAGGCCCTTCGGGAACACGGCCTGACCGCGAATCTCCAGGACCTCCACCACCTCGACACCGCAGGTCTCGTACGGGTGCGCCCCGATCTCGTCGTCCGCACAGGCGACGGCCGCACTCCGCTTGCTGTCGTCGACGCCAAATACAAGGTCGAGAAGGCCGACGGACTCCTCAACGCCGACCTGTACCAGGCGCTCGCGTACGCCACCGTGCTCGGTCTGCGCGAGGCACACCTGGTGTACGCGGCTGGGCGAACGCCCGAGCGCTTCCACGAGGTGCGCGGAACGACGGCAGGGCCGGACGGATGGGGAGTGCGGCTGCACCAGCACAGCCTCGACCTCTCCCGTGAACCCAAACAGCTCCTTTCGGCTCTCCGGAAGATCTCCGAACAACTGGCCGCAGTCACCCCACGTCCACGATGATGAAACACCGTCAGGCAGGAAGGGAAGGAAGGACCTCATGCCCCGGCTCGCCTTCGCCCAGAGCTTCTGGGACGGCTACGACACCCTGGACAAGCTCATCCGAGCCGGAGTCCACAAGGCCATGGCGAAATTCCAGGCCCTGAGCGTCGCCGAGCTCAACGCGGACAAGGGCCTGCACCTGGAGTCCGTCGAGAACGCCCGTGACCCGCGCATGCGCACCATTCGCATCACCGGCTTCTGGCGGGGCGTCGTCCTCGCACCCGACGACGGCAGCGACACGTTCCTCCTGGTCAATGTCCTGCCGCACGACGACGCCTATACGTGGGCGGCGAAACGTCTGTACAGCGCGAACTCCGCAACCCGCGCCCTGGAGGTACGCAACGCCGTCGCCCTGGACGAGCTGACGCCGTTGTACGAGACGGCCGCACGCACGGCTCCACGGCTGCTCTTCGCGGGCATCTCCGACGGCACGCTGCGCGAGCTCGGCGTCGATGCCCAAGTGCTGCGCGCCGCGCGTTCACTGGTGGACAAGGCCCAACTGGAGGCGTTCTCCCTACTCCTGCCGGAAGATCAGCTGGAGGTGCTGCAGTACCTGGCCGAGGGTTTCAGCCCGGAAGAGGTCTACCGGGATGTGGTGGCCGTCCGTCGGCCTGCCGATGCGCCCGCCGAACCGGTCGAGGATCTGGCCACAGTGATCGCCAACACTCCGGCACGCATCCGCCTGGTCACCGGGCCGCAGGAGCTGGAGGACATCCTGGAGAAGCCATTCGATGCTTGGCGGGTTTTCCTTCACCCCTCCCAACGGCGCGTCGCCTACCGCACCTCGTACGGGGGTCCTGTCCAGGTCACCGGCGGGCCCGGGACAGGCAAGACCGTCGCTGCCCTGCATCGGATCAAGCACCTGCTCGGCCGTTCCGAGGACGGCCGCATCCTGCTCACTACGTACACGAACGCGCTGGCCGCAGGACTGCGTGACCTGCTCGGCCTGCTCCTCGAACAGGACGAGAGGTTGCTGGCCCGGGTCGACGTAACGACGGTTGACGCCTATGCGAACGGCATCGTGCGCGCGAAGTCGGCGACTACGCCCAGACCTGTCGGGGACCGGGAACAGCTGCAGCTGTGGGAGAAGGCCGTCAAGCAGCTCGATCTGCCCTTCACCGCCCGGTTCCTGGCCCAGGAGTACCGGCACATCATTCTCGGCCAGAACCTCCGCAGCCTCGATACGTACCTCGGCGCAAGCCGCCGAGGCCGTGGAACCGGCCTTGGTCCCACACGCCGCCAAGAAGTGTGGAACGGCGTAGAGCGGTTCGAACAGTACCTGCGCGACCGCGGGGAGACGACACACCTCCGGATCTGCGCTCATGCGGCGGAACTCCTCATCGATGAGCAGGCTCCGTACAGCCATGTTGTTGTCGACGAGGCCCAGGACCTGCACCCCGCCCAGTGGCGTGTGCTGCGCGCCGCCGTGTCCCCCGGCCAGGACGACCTGTTCGTCACCGGCGATCCGCACCAGCGAATCTATGACTCCCGAGTCTCGCTCGGCTCCCTGGGCATCTCCACTGCCGGCCGCAGCTCCCGGCTGCGTGTCAACTACCGCTCGACCGAGGAGATCCTCGCCTGGTCGGCGCGACTCCTCGCCCCCGTCACCGTCGACGCACTCGACGGCGAGGGAACGGACTCGCTGGCGGGCTACCGCTCCCTGCTGCACGGGCGAAGCCCCCAGGCGCAGGGATACGCGACCCGGCAGGAGGAGATCGAATCCCTGGTAGACCGAATCCGGGCGTTGCTCGCCGAGGGCCTCGCACCGCGCGAGATCGGCGTGTGTGCGCGCTTCAACCTCTCTCTGGACGCGGCCGAGGAGAAGTTGAAGGCCGCCGGCATCCCGGTGCTAAGGGTCAAGGGGCAGATCACCCAGAGTACCGAGGGAGTCCGTCTGGCAACGATGCACGCGATGAAAGGGCTGGAGTTCCGTGCTGTGTCCGTCCTCAGCGTCGACGAGGGCTCAGTCCCGTTCACCCGTGGGATCACCCCACGCGAGGCGGAACCGGTGCAGCATGACGCCGACCTGCTCCGTGAGCGCTGCCTGCTCTTCGTCGCATGCACTCGCGCTCGCGAAGCGCTAAGTGTGACGTGGAGCGGAACCCCGAGCCCGTTCCTACCACGCCCTGCCTGAACAACCACCGTACGCGGACCTGTGCGGGCGCCCACTGGGGGCGTCCCGCACCATCCTCATTCCTCGGGCGCCAGGCTGCCCGAGGCGAGGCCGTCACGGGCGACTTCGGCGAGTTGCCGACTCAGTTCGTCGACCTTGCGCGTTCCTTCCTCAAACGCAGAGAGAGCTCGGAAGACCGAGCCGTACCGACGCTGCTCGTCGATGCCCATACGGGGAATCCGTGCACCCTTACCGTCAAATCGATAGGTCCCACTGGCACTTGTGGACCGGCGAGTGTTGGCCGAGCTACGGAGAAATCCTTGCAAAAAGTCCGTGTCAAGTTGCTCGCTGGCCGAGACAGGTTCGGAGCCCTCGTACTCGACAAATCCCGCGCGGGCGAGATCCGCAACGCTGGTAGTGGCGCCGTCCAATGACCCCGATCCGCTGGCCGGCGAGAGCTCGGGCAGAATGGCGGCAAGTCGGCGGAGCTCGTCCCCCAGTTCCTTGCGCAGGGCCGCGTATTCACCGGGATAGTCACGGTGCCGGGCCCTGAGATGACTGCCTGGCGTCAGGTCAACGATGTCGTCCAGGAGCTCGATCAACGGCACGTCGGCGATCTGATCGGGGCGGGGTTCCAGGCTCCCGTCCGGGCTGTTGCCGGTCAGGTCAACCATGCGCACGGCGTGGTTGGTATCCGTACCCCCGCTATTCTCGGGCCGCCGCAGGCACCACAGGTGGACTGGCAGCGCATGAGATGTCGCTGTCCCTGGTGGCAGAGCGACCACTTGGCGAACGATGCCCCGGCGCACGAGTTCTGCTCGAATGCGTCGGCCTGCCTTGCGGTAAGCAACTGACGCCGGCATGACCATGAGGACCTGACCGCCGGGCTCGGTGTGCGCGTACGCATGTTGGAGCCAGGCGAGTTCTCCTTCGGCCTTGGACGGGGCACCGAATTCCCAACGAGAGTCGAGCAACAGCTCCTCTCGTCCCCACTCGGTCAGGCCGACTGGGGGATCGCAGACGACTAGATCCGCCTTCAGATCCGGCCATTTATCCGCGCGCAGGGAGTCACCTTGTGCAACGCGCACACCTGATTGCCCCGTGATTCCCGCGCGGTGCTGCGCAAAGCGGACACTGTCAGCATCCACGTCCTGGCCCCAGCAACTCCCCCCCTCGGGGGCCACAGACAGGAGTAGCACCCCGATTCCGCAGGCGGGATCAAATACCGTGGCATTGGCCGACAGCTCGGGAGCGAAGTGGCACACAGCACGCACCACGCGCTCGGAAGTCACCTGGTCCGACCCCGCGCGCCGAGCGGAGTCCATGAAACGTCCCGTCAGACCATTTACGAGGTCGACGGGCGCCTCGGTCTGGGCAAGCCCCTGCACGCGGCCGGCGACATCATCCGGCAGTCCAGACCCATGCTCACCGGCCAGCACCCCGGCCACCTCTGCCAGACCTGCGATCATCTGTTCCCCGTAAGCAGCCCGCATGGCCTGCCACAACTCGACCTCAAGTGATACCTCCTGGCCTTTGCGCTGCCGGTCCAGCCATGCTTGAACCTCGGCGAGCGCGTACAGCGGACTGTTGGCGGCTCCTCCCGCCGGCGCGGGGAAGTCGTCGTAGCGCCGACGCCAGTTGGAGACAGCAGCCCGAGTGACTCCGGCCAGCCGAGCGATCTCGGAGCCGGTGACAAGAGGGCCGATAGAAGAAGCAACCTTGTCCGTCATAGTCCCAGCGTACACGGACCGCAACTATTCCTACAGGTCAGAACCCGTTGACAGCCTACACAGGTTTTTCTGAATCATCTCGTGCGGTGCAGGCAATCCGGTCCAGTGCGTCCATTGACCAGACCAGCTCCGAGAACCAGCTTGCGGACGGCCAGCGCTTCTCTCAGTAGACACCGATGCGTGAGCGGTGGCGAAGTTCGTCAGCCCTACCAGTTCGGATCCGGCCGAAGGGTCAAAACTGGGATAGATCGCCCTCGTTTGGAGGCCGGACTTTGATCGGGCGCCGTTCACTCGCGGACACAGGAAGGATGCCCAATTCCGTCAACTTCCCCACCGGCACGAGTGGACCTGCGCAGATGGCGTCCAGCAGCTCCCTCTGGCCTGGTTCTTCTTGTACGAGAAGGCCCAGGACGTTGAGGAGCTCGAGAAGTTGGGTGGTCCAGTCTGGGGACCAGCTTTGGGCCACTACGCCGTCCAGTTCCAAGCGACGCTTTCCTGCGGGCTTACGCCGGCGGTAACCGAACCACTTATCGAGCACATTCATGCCGGAGACCTCGTACTCCCGCGTCGACCGAGGCACCGGAGCGATGCAGCCAGAGCCTACCCAAAGCTGCTCGGCCTCCGGGTCGTAGCGCAGCGCCTCGGGCATGCCTTCAACGGTGTCCGGGATCTCGTCGATGCATTGCGGACGATTCGAGATGAGGCGGGGACGTTCGGCTCGCCGGCCCTGGGCAGGGTCCGCGTACCTCTCGCCGTAGCTGTGCAGCCACAGGATGCGGCGACCGATGCGGATCGCTTCCCGCCACAGGTCGGCCTCGGCGCTGAGGGGGATACGGACGCCCGGGTCCTTGAGATCGTCGAGGAAACGGAGCGTGTAGGCGGGATGAGAGGCTACGGCCGCCACGTAGGCCAGGAAGTCCTCCGGGATGACCGCCATGGACAAACGCTGCGAGAGCAGGTCGAGCAAGCCCGGTGCGACATTCGGCATCTCTCCCCGACTGTCGCGGTACAACGGCCGGACGCATCCGCTGCGCCCATTGAAGTAGTCCATGTCCGGGATGAGAGCGCTGAACAGCAAGGCCGGGCCGCTCACCACTGCGTGAGCGTTCTGCTCCACGGTAAACATCTGGCCGGGTCCCCGTACCGCCCAGAGGTCCGGGCGGCCGACCACCATGAGTCGGTGGTCCGGGATGATCAGCTGGCGGTCGAAGGAGCGGTAGCCCACCTCGACCGGTTCGGGTTGCTCCCTCTGTTCCGTCCTCAGCGGCGTCGTGTCGTATCCCGTCGTCCCCGGTAGCGGCACCACGCGGGTGTCGACCGTACGATCTCGAGCCTCGCCCAACAGTCCTCTGCGCTCTTCGCCGTCGGCGCCGAGGAAGAGGCGCCATCTCTCGCGGAGCGTCGCCTTGTCGGGCGCGTACACCCAGACCCGTCCCGGCGTGACACCGCGGGAAGACCACGGCATCAGGTCTTTGAGCTGCGGTGAGCTCTCCCACAGATCACTGCCCTCGGGCAGGAAGGGGTCCGTGAGGCCGCCAGCGCAGTCCCGCCATTGCGGATCATCCAGAGCAACGGTCAGCAGGCGCTGGGTCTTCTCGTCGCGGTGCCCGTGGACTTGCAAGTAGTGCACGGCGGCTGGAGTACTGCCTCGGCTGTCCCGGCGACGTACGAAGACGGCGATGCACAACTCCTGCGCGACATCCGGGAAGAGGCGGGTCGCGTTGTCTGGTCGCTGTCCTTCCGGGGACAGGTCAATGATCCAGCCCTCGTCTGCGGACCGCCGGAGATAGCGGCGCATGCCGGCGAAGGCACGCCCCTTCAGCCACGCTTTGGGTGTGAGGTAGGCGACCACGCCGAACGGGGCATCTTCGTGGGCGTCGAACACCTTCCAGGTGCCCCAGCGCCAGAAGTAGACGTACAGGTTGGTCATCTTCGACTCATAGGTTCCGTTGCCGGCCAGGCGGAAAGCGTCGAGGGGGGCCGGCTCCCCGACGTTGGGGTCGCCGGTTTCGATCCACTTGCCGGCGCCTCGGGAGACGGCGTCGTGCGGTGGGTTGCCGATGACCACCATGACGCGCTCGTCCCGCTTGACTTTGTTGGCCTGCCGACGGGACTCCGCGAGCGGCCTGTAGGTATGGGGAATCCAGTTGAACTCGGCCCTCGGATTGTCGAGGGTGTCCGCCACCAGGAGCCGCAGCCCCTCCTTGGGGGCCGCGGATCGGTAGTCCTTCAGAAGCGCGTGCATGCGGAGGTCGGCCACGGCATAGGGGCCGATCTGCCGCTCGAAGCCGATGAGTCGTTGTCCGACCATCTGCCGCAGCTGGGGACCGAGCGCCCCGGGGCCTTCGTCCTCGGCGATCGTGGCCGCTGCTCGCTTCAGTACGGACAGCAGGAAGGTGCCGGTGCCCATGGCGGGGTCGACAACGACCACTTCGGGTGACGCGAAGCCAGAGGCGATACCGAAGGATCGCTCCAGGATGACCTCGGTCAGCCGGACCATCGCCTCGACGATGCCGTGCGGCGTGTAGTACGAGCCGGTCCGCTTGCGCAGATCCCGGTCGTAGATCTGGAGGAAGTCCTCGTAGAGAAGCAGGTACGAGTCGCCTGAACCGTCGTCGAGCCGGCCCCAGTCGACGGCTCCGATCACCCGCAGGAGGGTGTCCAGTGTGGTGGACAACCCGACCGCCGCGGACTCCTCGGTGAGGACGTCGAGGGCCTTGCCCATCAGCGAGTGTCTTTTCCCGAGCTTCAGGGCGATGCCGTGCACCGACTCGCCCTCGAAGGCGATGCCTTCGACTCTGGCCAACAGCAGCGCGAACACCACGGTCTGGCCGAACTGCTCGATGAACTCCTCCTCGGTCGTCTCTGGGAAGAGCAGTCGGCGCCACTCCTCGGCGATCTCGAGGAAGACGCGTCGCCGTCGGCCTGCCTTCTCCAGCGCGATGGCCTCGGTCACCTCGTCGCAGAGGAGCCGGCAGAGCTTCGCAACCGACCGGACCAGCTGGGCGGTACTGCGGGGAGGCTGCGGCTGCCAGGAGAGGAAGTCATGCAGGATTCGGGCCAAGGCCCCGTCCACCGGGGCCAGCCGGACCCCGGCGGAGAGAATCGAACCCTTCATCCGGGCGATCCCGCCGACCAGCCGACCGCTGCGGTACAGGGCGAACTCGTTGCCGTCGCAGTAGAGGACGTTGGGGAGCAACCGCAGCTTCTGCCACTGTGCGGCGTTCTCCCCGGTGAAGGTCGTCGGATCTGCGCCGTAGCCCGGTCGCTTCAGTTCGATGTACCCGACCAGCGCGCCGTCCACCGAGACCCCGTAGTCGAGTCGCGCGCGCAGATCGACGAGCGGCACCTCACCGATCAGCGTGAGGTCGAGTCCCAGATTCCGGCCGGCAGCTCGGATCAAGCCTTCGAGCGGGCCACGTAGTTGGTCTTCCTTCCAACCGCTGCCTTTCAACTTCGGGGTCACTTCGCCACCGAAAGCCGAAACGGCAGCGAGAACGGCCTCTTCGTACGTGCCGCGCTGCCCCGCCCGTGACACCATCCCGCCCCCTGACGGGCAAAGACGGCCGGAGGCATCCGTACGGACCTGTCGGCCGCACCTTGCCTTCGAGGGTGCCGCGGCTCATCCCCGGCACACGCCCATTACTGAATGTAAGGTCACAACGGCACGGCGTGAAGACCGCGTCAGGCGGGAGTCGGGCGCGAGGGGGCCTGATAGCGCTGATGCAACGCCTTGACCTGCTGCCACCAAAAATCCCACTGTGCCTGCTTGGAGGTACTAGGAGCGAGCAAGCCGAGCTGGCGGGCCAGGATGTAGAAACCGGGGCCCGCGTCGTTGGCGTCGAGGTATTGGACGAGGGCGGAGATCATCAACCCTGACGTCGGATAGTCCTCCTCGACCATGAGGCCCAGCAGGTGGCCCAGCGCCGCCCGTTCACTGGCCTGCTCGAAGTCGAACCGCGCCAAGCCGGTTCTGCTCTCGAGACTCACATTGAGCTCGGTGTACGAGGTGAGTCTGGCGAGCCGCGCCCGCTCCTTCAGGAACTCCAGCCCGACCCGGGTCAGCAGTTCCCAGTCTTCGTCAGTCCGGCCGTACCCAGTCATAGCGTCTCCCATTTCAGCGAAGGGTGAATGCGACAGGGCAATCGTGTCGCTTCCTCCCACGTGCCGGGGAGCGTTCAGGTTTCCATGAGACGCACATGGAGACGAGCAAAGGGACTTGGGCCGCCCGAGTGCCCGGATCGATGTGTCGAGCCAAGGAGGCGTGGCTCTCGGCCAGGTAGAAAAAGCGGAAGAACTCATAGTTCATATGTTCGATTAGTGATAGGCCTTCAGTCAAAGCCCCGCCATTGTCAGTGGTCCTGCGTAGCCTCATCCCCATGGAGGAATCGGCACAAGAGCCTTCGATGCAGGCCGAACGCGACGCATCCTGGCAGCGGCTAACCGCCTACGCCTACCTCAGTGCACCGGAGCGGCTTGAGCACATCGCGATCATGCGCGTCTTCTGCGGGACTCTGCTGGCGGACCTGGCCGTGCCCGACGTGCTGGACAAGCTCGCGGGATCCGCCGGCCCGGCGGCGCGATGGGACGCCGACACGCTGTCTGCGCGGCTGAACCAGCTGGTGAAGTGGGGGAACCTGCTGCCCAGCACGCACACGGTGAAAGCCTCAAGCATCAGCGAGTACCAGCGCGCCCGGTCCCGGTACCAACTGTCCAAGCTGGGTGAGCGCATCCAGCGCGACGCGGACGAGGTGCTCGCCGGAGCGGACGCGGCTCGTGAGGTGAGCAGCGAGCTGCTGGCGCTGGTCGAGCGCGGGTTGCGTGAGCTCGGCGAGTTGGTGGCCCAGCCGGGCGGGGCGGAGCCGCAGGAGGCGCTGGAGCGGGTCAGTACGATCTTCGTCCAGTTCACCGAGTTCGCCGATTCCATCCGGGACTTCTACGCCTATCTGGGGCAGGTCCTGGCGCGGTACGACCTGGACAGCGCCGAGTACCAGGG
This sequence comes from Streptomyces sp. DvalAA-14, assembly GCF_900091855.1. GTDB lineage: Bacteria > Actinomycetota > Actinomycetes > Streptomycetales > Streptomycetaceae > Actinacidiphila. The sequence continues at coordinate 73,224 of NZ_FMCH01000388.1, read as the reverse complement.
CTTCAAAGAACTCCTTCTCGACTACGTCGAGGCGATCACGGAGGACGTGTCCTTCCGGGCTCCCCGGATCGCATCGATCTTGAACACCCTGTGGCCCCAGCTGCCGAGCTTGCTGAGCCTCCTCGACTCTCACAGCCGGGGCCTGTCCGGCGGTCCGCTGGGCGCGGACGGGCAGTTGGCCACGAGAGTGCAGCGCAGCCGCGGCCGCGAGCTTGCCGACTGGGAAGGGCTGCGTGGCTGGTTCGCCGATACGGAGGGCCGCGGCAGCCAGGTCGATCAGCTGCGCGACGCCACGATGCGGGCGCTGCAGTCGCTGCTGGCCAACGCGAAGCGGATGCTGCGGTCGGCATCGGGAGAGATGTCGCGGCGGAAGGACCTGCTGCGGCTCGCCCAGTGGCTCGATGAAGCTACTCCTGAGGACGCCCACGACATCGCCGTGGCCGCCTTCGGTCTGTACAGCGCGCGCCATGTGGGCATCCCGCCGGTGACGGATACGGCCGTTCCCGCCTACACCAGTTGGTGGACAGGTCCGGTGGTCGAAGTACCTGTGTCACTCCGTGAACGGGGCAGCCGTGCCCAGCGAGGCAGGGCAAGCGTGGTCGAGGACCACTCCGACCAGAAGCGACGGCTGCAGGGGACGGCCCGGGCCGAGGCGGAAGCCAGACGCGCCGCGGCGGACGAGCTCCGTAGTGGGTCCGGCCGCTTTACCCAGATACGGCTGACGTCCCCTGCCCTGTCGCTGCTACTGGAGCTGCTTGCCACGGCTCTGGGGAACGCGCAGCTTCGGCGCACCGCGGGTCGTGACCCGGAGCACAGTCCGGGCTTCACCGTGGAGGCCGCCTGCAGCGAGGAAGTAGAGCTGGGGATCCGTCTGACGGTCCGGCGGGTGGAAGGCGCCGCCACCGTGCTGCATTCAACAGACGGCGACCTGACACTGGACGACCTGGAGATCACGCTGGTAGGCATCGGGGAACAGGTCCCGGCCGAGGAGACGAGGGTGAGCGCGTCGTGACCTTGCCTTCGGCCCACGACGTCGCCCTTGCAGCGGTGCGCCGCACCGCGGGCCGCCTGCTCCTTGCCCGCCCTTTGGTGACTTCCGACGGCCCCTATGCCGAACTCTTCCCGCTCATCCGCCGGCATGCCGACTGGCTCACCGGGCGGTTTCAGCAGGTCCTCGGATACCGCCTCCTGGTCGACACCTCCCACGCGCGCCTGTTCAAAGCCGGCCTGGGCGTCGGCTCAGGTCGCCGCCTGGAGCGTTCGAGCGGCGCCGCCTTCACGCCACGCACCTATGCGTGCCTGGCCCTCGCCCTGTCCGTGCTGGTGACGGCGCCCGAGCAGATACTGCTCTCCCAGCTGGTTGCCGACATCAAGGCAGCAGCGGCCGACGCCCGTATGGAGTGGGAAGCCGGTGGCAGGGTGACCCAGAAGCGGACGCTGAGCGCCGCGCTCCGGCAACTGGTCGAGTGGGGTGTGCTCACCGAGACCGAGGGCAGTGTGGCGGCCGTGGAGCAGGACGACAGCGGTGAGGCACTGATCTCGGTGGACCGGGAAATCGCTCGGGCAGTGGTCGCCGGTCCCCTCTCGCAGAGCATGAACGGCGCCGATCTCGTGCGGCGGGCCGCCGACCCGGGATTTGCCGGACCGCGCACCTATGTACGGCGGATGCTCGTGGAGACGCCGGTCCTCTACCTCGACGAACTGACCGACGCCGAACGCGACTGGCTCCGCACCCGGCAGCGCCGCGAGTCCCAGGCGTTCTCCGAGCTTCTGGGCCTGGAAATGGAGATTCGAGCTGAGGGCGCCGCCCTGATCGATCCGGAGGACGAACTGTCGGACCTGCACCTGCCCGGCAGCGGGACGCTGGCACAAGCCGCGCTCCTGCTGCTGGAGCGCTTGGTGGAACGACTACGGCCCGACGATCCCGGTCACCCCGCCACCGGCGGACGCCTCGTGATCGGGGTGCCCGTCCCGGACGGCTTGGTGGACGCGATCCTCGCGGAACTCGTCAGCGCCTACGGGTCTCGGAGCAACTGGAAGCGTGAACTCGTAGATGATCCGGATGCCCTGAGAGAAGCGGCGATCGACCTGCTCGTTCGCATGCGCCTCGTGGCCCGAGACGGCCCTCTGCGGTCCAAAGGCGCGGGGCTGCCCGAAGGCCACGACGGAGCAGCCCCCGAAGGGCGGACCGTCACCGATGTCGCCGAGGCTCGAGCCTCCGGCAGCCGATTGATCCTGCTGGCCGCCGCAGCCAGATACGCCACACAGGTCACTGTACGCACCGCCCGACGACCCGCCAGTGAAAGCGGCGAACCGCAGGAGCTGCCCTCATGATCGCCGAGACCACCACCGCCATCCCGCTGCAGCGCGCCACTGCACCGGCCACGACCCGGTTCCGGCTCCACCGGGCAGGGATCCGCAACGTGTGGCAGTACGACGAGCAGGAGTTCGCCTTCGGGGACGGCCGCCTGCTGCTGCGCGGCAAGAACGGGGCAGGCAAGTCCAAGGCCCTGGAAATGCTGCTGCCCTATCTGCTCGACGGGGACTCCCGGGCGCTCGACGCGACAGGCACCGGCCGCACCACGCTCGTCTGGCTGATGCTGGACGGCTTCGAGCAGACCAACCGGCTGGGCTACCTCTGGGTCGAGTTCCGCCGGCCGTCCGAGGACGAAGGCGGGCACCAGTACCTCACTCTCGGCGCCGCGATCCGGGCGTCCAAATCCACCAACAGGGCAGTGCCGGCTTTCTTCGTGACCCCGCTCAGAGTCGGCGAGGACCTGCAACTCGTCGAAGCGGGTCGCCCCTTGTCCGTGGACAAACTCAAGGACAGGATCGGCGAAGCGAACGTCTCCGAAAGGGCCGTGGACCACCGCGCTCGCGTCGCCCGCGAGCTGTTCGGCATCACCGACGTCACCCGCTTCCGCAACGTCACCCAGCTCCTCCACCGGCTGCGTCGGCCCACCGTCGGCGATCGCATCGAATCCGGGGGTCTCGCGCTCCTGTTGAGCGAAACCCTGCCCGGTCTGGACGACGAGGTCGTGGACAAGGTGGCCCGGAACCTGCACGACCTGGACGCGGTCCGCAGTGAACTGGGTCGGCTGGAGAAGACCGACCGCGCACTGCGCGACTTCCTCGTCGATTACCACCACTATCTGACCGGAGTTCTGCGCAGGGCGTCAGTTGGCGTGGGTGACGAACTGGGTCGGCTCACCGAGGGACGCAGGAAAGCCGGGGATGCCGCGAAGGAGGTCAGTCGCTGGCGGAAGGCCGAAGGGGAGGCAGTCGAGCGTCACACCGCTGTCTCGGAGACGCTCGAATCGGCCCGTGCGGAACTCAATGCCCTTCATGTCAGTGACAGCTACCGCGGCGTGCAGGAGCTGTCGGAACGCCGCACGACAGTCCAGGCACTGCACAAGGCAGCGGTATCAGCCCACTCGGCACTGCTGACCGCACACGAAGCCGAGCAAGGCGCGGCGGGGCGGCTGTCCGGCGACCTCGGGCAGTTGGCAGAACGCCTTGCCGGCCTGGCCGCAGAGCACGGGGACCTGCGATCGGAAGCCGAGAAAGTCGGCCTGCCCACGGCTCATCTCGGTGATGCTGTTATCGCGCAGCAGACCGAACTCGCCGGCCCATGCGACATTGAGGTGCCGGACCCGGACGACGTGCCGCAAACCGTGCGCCACCATCACGTCGTGAGCGTTGACACCGCAGCGACAGCGCAAGCGCTGGAATCCTGGGCCCGCCAGTTGGAGGCCGGCCAGAGCGTCGCCAAGAACCGCTCGCGCGCCGTCGCTGAAGTCCAGCGCCTCTCCGGTCTCGCTCGCAAGGCACTCACGGAGGCCGTCGGCGCGGACACCGAGCGGGAGCGGTTGGAGCTGGACCTGGAGGAGGCTGTGGTTCTCCTTGAGACCGCGCGAGCTCGCGTGGTGGAAGAGAGCACCTCCTACGGGGCGAGCGTCTCGGACTGGGTGAAGCGCGTGACGGCGATCTTGGCCCCCGGCGGTCCTGATCTGGCCCCGGTCCTGGCAGTCGCCGCCCTTGAGCCGGGGCTCGACGCACCGCTGGCGGAGAGGACGCTCCCCGCCGACGTCGACGCCGAGGCAGCGCAGGCCGCACACCTTGTCCTCAATCCGCACGAGCAGGATTTGTCAGCAATGCGCGACCACGTCGCCCTCTCGGTTCGGGAACTCCAGACGGCATTTGCCGAACTGCAGCGGCAGCGGCAGGAGTGGGAGGGACGGACCGATCCGGAACCCCCGGCGCCTTCCTCCCGCTCGGCCGCGCGCTCCGCCGGAACCGGGGCGCCCTTCTACCAGTTGGTGGACTTCGCGGACGGCCTGTCCGACACACAGCGGGCCCACCTCGAAGCAGCGCTGCAAGCCAGTGGACTGCTGGACGCGTGGGTAAGTGCTGATGGCAGCGTTCTCGATCCGCGCACGCTCGACACCCTGCTCGACCCTGGCTCGGCCGCGCCGGAAGGCCCGACGCTGGCAGCGGCCCTACGCCCGGTGGAGAGGGCCGGCGCAGTTGTCTCAACCGAACGCGTCCACCATGTTCTGTCGTCCATCGCCCTGGCACCAGGAACGGACACCGACAGCCCCAGCACTGTGTACGTCGACGGCAGCTGGCGCCTTGGCGCGCTGACAGGACGGAGCAGCAAGCCGACCGCCGAGTTCGTGGGCGCTGCCGTTCGCGCCGAGACAAGGCGCCGGAAGCTGGGCGAACTTGAGGAGCAGTTGGCGGACGTCGGGGGGCGGCTCACCGACGAGCGGGCAAAGCTGGTTGACCTTGATATCCGCCGGGACGGCCTGAGTGCCGCCCTGCGGCGGTTCCCGTCTTCTCGGCTCCTGTCCCACGCCTGGGCCGAGAGCACCGGCAAAGAAAGCTCGGTAAGGGAGCTGACCGGTAAAGCATCGTCGGCCGCGAGGGCGGCGGTTGACGCGCGCACCGCCGCCGTAGCGGCTCGTCATGTGGCGGAAGCCGCCGCCACCGCCCACGACCTTCCCACCGACTCTGAAACCCTCGCCGGTATCGCTGCCTCCCTCACCGCCGTCCACACCGGCCTGGTACGTCTGGCGAAGGCCGTCCATCGCAGCCGCTCCGCACTCGACAACGGCGGGTCGACCCGGGACGCATACGAGAGAGCTCACCAGGGCCGTCTGGGATCCGAAGGGAATTACCGCTCCCGGCTCGACGAACTCAGACCTGCCCGCCAGCAATTGGCGACGTTGGTGGAGTCAATCGGTTCCGGGGAGGAAGAGATCCTGGCGCGCGAGGACGCCGTGAAGGAACTGATCGAGGCATCCGCCGGTGAATTGCCGCATGCGAGAAGCGAGATGGACAGCGCACGGGAGGCGCGAGTCCGCGCCGAGGAGGCGGAGAAGCATCTCCGCGAAGAACTGACGCTCCAGGAGTCGGCGGTCGTCAGCGCCGGCAGTACGTTGCGCAGGGCCGTCGACCGCCCGGAAGTCCTGCGCGGAGCGGGGCTGGACAGGGCAGCGCTTCCGGACCGGACCGCGGATGCGCCCGCGGACGACGTCCGCAGCAGAATCAGGCTGCTGCGGGAGTTGTCCGAAGCCGTTGACAGTCGACTCGACCGGTCCGCCGGCGACGTCTCTGACAACACGCTCATGAAACGGCACACCACGCTGCGCGACGCCCTTGCCGGTGGTTACGACGCGCAGCTCGTTGAAGACAACGGAATCAAGGTCTGCCGGCTTCTGGACGACCACGGTTCGCATGACGTCGCCATGGTCGGAGAACGTATCGCCGCCCAGGCCACCGAGGCACGCGGCCGGCTGACCGAACGCGAAAGCGAGGTGTTCCAGCGCTTCCTCACCGGCGAACTCGGTGACCATCTGTCGACGCAGGTCATCGCCGCCGCCAACCTGGTCACCGCCCTCAACGACACGCTGCGGACCGTCCGAACCTCCCACGGCCTGGGTGTGGAACTGCAGTGGAAGCTGAACGAGGACGTGGATGCCGATGTGCGCGCAGCCGTCGAGCTATTGAAAAGCCCCTCCGGACTGCGGACGCGCGAACAGACAGAGCAGCTCCGCGAGGTACTGCAACGGCAGATCGAAGATGCCCGCCGGGCTGATCCCTCGGCCGGCTACGCCGCACACCTGCGGACCGCCCTCGACTACCGGGACTGGTTCCGCTTCCACACCTTCGTCGTCGAGGACGCCCACCCCGGGCGCAGGCGGCGCCTGACCGGTCGTACCGGACTCAGCCAGGGCGAGCAACGTGTGCTGTCCTATCTCATCCTGTTCGCCGCCGCCGCGTCCCACTTCACCACCCTCGGGGAATCTGCCCCGCACGCTCCTCGGTTGATCCTCCTGGACGACGCCTTCGCGAAGGTCGACGAACCCACCCATGGGCGGCTCGGCCACATCCTGGTCGATCTGGATCTCGACTTCGTGCTCACGAGCGAACGGCTGATGGGCAATTGGGCCGAGGTGCCGTCGCTGCACATTTACGAATGCCTGCGCGATCCCCACGTCCGCGGCGTGGCCACCCTCCACTACACCTGGAACGGCCGAAACCGGCGGCTGGTGTCCGTATGAGCACGCTGCCGGCGGAGACGCGGGATTGGCTCCGCCGCCCCGGCCTCCAGCGGTTGTGGGAGAGCCTGCGCAAGCGTCTGGAAGCCAACGGACTCCGGGCAACCGGCTCGCTGAGGCTGACCGGCCTTGATGCGGAGGAACGGACCGCCGTGTCACAACTGCTGGGAAAGACACTCACTGGTACGAGCGTGACCGTGCGACTGCAGGAGTTGGACGCACGGCTGCGCACTTCGGCTGCTGAGGCCGGGCTGGTGGCCACCGTCCAAGCCCTCGGGCAGCCGCTCATCGACCGCCGGGCGGTTCGAGCCAACGCCTTGTCCCGACGTGACCAGGTGTGGTCGTCGGTCTCAGACGCGCTCAACGCATCCCCGTTGGCCGAGGAGGCGTGGGCGGCGCAGTGGTACGACGGGCTCCGACGCTCGGGCGTACCCCGAGGCGTGTCCCTCGACGACGCGGTACGCAGCCTCCACCAAGCCACCGGGATCCTCGTCCTGCTGCACGGCCCAGCGGGATCCGTCGCACGCGGCCGGGGCGAGATCGCCACGGAGGCGACCGGGTCGGCGCACGGCCTGGACGACGGCACGTGGCTCGCCCGGCTCGTCCAGCGGGGCATCGCACTCGCCCATGGAGCGGAACTCCCGGAGAACGCCGCCGGACGACGCGCCCTGTGGCGGCTGGCCGGCGTCACTCCGGACGAGGTCTCCAGCACCGTCCTCGTCTACGGCCTGCGCCCGGACGGCGCCGACTGGCGCGAACGAGCCCTGCGAGACCGGGCCGACCACCATTCCGAGAGTCATCTCACCCTGCGCGATCTGCACACCCTGGACCTGACCATGGCGCCTGGCACGCTCGTCCGCATCTGCGAAAATCCCCGCGTGCTGGAGGCCGCGGCCGACGCCGCCTGCACGCAGCCGCTGGTCTGCACGTCAGGCAGCGCCTCCACCGCAGTCCTCACCCTCCTCGACGCCCTCGTCGCCACGGACTGCCGCTTCGCCTATCACGGCGACTTCGACTGGCCCGGCATCGCGTTGGCCAACCGAATCATCCGGCGCTACGGGGCTCGCCCATGGCGGATGAGCGCCGAGGACTACGAACGACTCGCCGCCCGCACTCAGGCCCGTGGTGTCCCGCAACTCCCACTGACAGGACAGCCCGTCGATGCCGACTGGGATGCCGACCTCGCGCCGACGATGGAAGCATTGAGCATCGCCCTCCACGAGGAGGCCACGCTCGATCTGTTGGTGGACGACCTACGATAATGCCCGCACCAAGCAGAACCTGTTGGGGACGCCCCCAGAGCGGCCCTTGAGACATCAGTCAGGCAGCGGCACGCGCGGTAACTTTGGCCATCCCCGCCCGGTCGCCTGTCACGCGCAAGGATTCCTTCCCATAGCGGGCGGTCGCGCCCTCGAATACGCCCGCCAACAAGCCCCTGATCGCTGCTCCGGACAGAACCGTGGCTCCGAGGCCACGGTCGGCGATGCCGGGTAAGACGTGCGCCAAGCCGATATCAGCTTGCCGGCGACACGCGAACTGAGGCAGCTGGCTTCCCGGAGGTCCGTCGAACGGCGGCTACACCGCGGTGATGGTGCCGTCCGCGTTGACCCGCAGCACCCGGTGTCGATGCATGGCGGCCACTCGCTCTTGCATCTCCGCTCTGGCCCTGGGGGGGTCGGGCCCGCTCGGGTTGGTGACCCGGTAGCCGTTCAGAGGGACCGCGTCCGGGTCCACGTCGGCAGGCGATCGTCGTCCCTCCAAGATGAACCCGGCGAACATCCGCAGCGCCTCCTCACCCAGTTCGAGGGGGTGGAAAGCCAGTGGATACGCCGGCTGGCCGTCACCCCAGTCCGGATCCGGCTCGACGGGGTGCTCTCCCGCCCAATACGGGGCTTCGAAGTCGTACGGGGCGCCGATGTTCTCGACGATCCCGTCATCCGGCGAGAGGCTGAGCGACCGCACCAGCTCGCCGTTCTCCCAGACCGCGAAGGTGAGGGCGTCAGAGACGCTGTGCATCGCGTGGAAGAAGACTCGGCGCCCGCCGCTCGCTTCCAGTAGGTGCTCGGGCATGACCGACGGGCGGAGGCTCATCAGACGCCGATCGCAGATGACATCCACGCCAGGGAAACTGGCCGCGTAGCAAACCCCATCGGCCGGATACGTCGCCTCCCCCAGAGCCATGCCGTCGTCGGGCTCTACCACCCAGCCCGGGTAGAGGCGCTGAAGCAGCTCGGCCGTCGCCTCGCCGTCAACCACGCGGGCACCCCGCAGGGCGGGCGGCGCTTCCCCGTCCGAAAAGATCAGCAGACCTGTCTTGGCACCCATGACGCCGCCCCACTCCCCTGCATCGTTCCAACGCCCTGGACGCTATCCGAAGGCTCTGACACGGCTACGGCCTCCGATGACCGAAGCCTCGCGGGCGATCCGATGCGCACGACGACCTGGCCCTGGCATCGCATCTCCAAGGAGGCGGCGTGACCGACCTGGCACTGCTATCCCCAGCGTCGTCGGCGCAGCGGAGGCAGTGCACTCTGCCGTCGCAGCCCTCATACCGAACCAACGGCATTCGGAGATTGACGGTCACTGACGTCGTTTGCCTGTCTCCCTCGCTGACTGCTCGGAGGGTCTGATGGATGGCAAGGGCCACATGGGTGGGAAGCGGGAGCCAGCCCGATTCGCGATCTCGTCTCGCAGGAAGCGCCGCGCTGACAAGGTAGTTGCGTGATACCCCGTGACGTCAGAGACGCCCCACCGATGGTCTATGCCGACAGCGTTGACATCCCCGTGCTCTTCCGCGACGGTCCGGCCAAACGACCGTACAGACAGTGGCGCACGGCTGCCCACGGCGCCTGGTCGTCGCCCGGTACGTTCCCTGAGTCGGACGGCTGGTATCTCCCTACGACAACGTGGCGGGAGATCGTCAAGGCAGCCACAGAAGTGGGCCGCGACGTCACACCCTGGCTGCATCGGGCCGAGCAACTGGCGCGGGGCGAACTTGTGGCCAGGGTCGCCCCGCTCTACGCGTATCTCGGCATCCACGCCTACGCCGGCCAGCACGCCGACAACGCGGGCCGCCGGTTGACCGTCAACGCGATCTACGAGCACGGGACCGAGCGCACCGCCAAGGGTGCTCTGGGCTACCGCCTGGGCATGACGATGACGGAGTGGGCCTGCCGTTACCTCATGGGCCTGGGCCAGACCTGGCACATCGAGGACGGCGGCCCCGACCCCGATCCCGCCCTGCGCGATCTCTTCAAGGACCCGGCTCGGACCCTGCCGGACCTGTGGGGCCTGCACGCCGGCGAGGATGCCTACTGGCTGATCGAGGCCAAGGGAGGCAACGTCCGAAAGAAGTCACTGGACGAGGGCTGGCACCAACTGAAGGAGGGCAGCAAGATCCTCCACGCCTACGAGCACAGACTGATCCTGTGCGGTGCCTCGGTTCAACGCCAAGGGGACCTCTTCCTGACCATCGATCACGATCGGCACGGTGGCAAACCGCCCTCCGCGGCGCGCGGAGAGCGCAGAACCGGCTCACAGCCGGCCGGAATGCCCGAGGACCACATCGGCGACAGCGATGACGCGCTCATGGGAGCCGCTCGCGCCCAGATGCTTATGTATCTGGCCATGCGCTCCGCGCCTCCGCCGAGACTGGGAGCCGTGGGTGTGAGTGCCGACCGATCCACCCGCCGCGCCCAGTTCGGCGGCCTCACCACCCCACTGGAGCACGACGCATCCACCCAGGAGATACGCCGGGCCGCACGCGCCAGAACCGACGACGAGGACAGCCGCCGCGCCCTCTCCCGCAGCATGGGATTGGACGACTTCCTCAGCTACCGCATCCCCGGCACTGAGTTGCGTCTGGGCATGTCCCGGCGGCTGTTCGCTGCATGCGCCCAACTCCACCGAGAGGACGCTCTTATCGCCGAACGCACTCCTGGCCTGCGCGCCGAAGACCGGCGAGTCGCTGACGAACCGGCCGACGAGTACATCCAGGAGGAACGCCGCCGCAGCGAACGGCACATTTTCCGCGACCAGCAGGAGCAACTCCGCACCCGCATCGAACCCCGCGTTCGCAACGCCTACGAGCGAGGCGCCGAACGTACCTGGCGAGAGCTGCTGCCCAGCGGGCAGGAGCCCACGCTGGACCTTGAGGAGCATCCCGGGCTGCTCGAATCGGCCACACCCGAAACCTATCTCGCAGTGCGCCAGGAGGACCTTCCCTACGAGGACCGCTGAACCGGTGCTGGAACCGCCCGCTTCGGGCTGATTGGGCGGAGCACCGGTCAACTCGCAGGTCAGGTGGCCGCACAGCCCGATCCCACTGCGGCGCCGAACCAGTCCGCGGCGAGCATCCGGCCGACTCCTCCTCAAGGTGTTGGGACACCTGGCCCCTCGCACTCCGGCGGCTGCGCCTGCGTTGTCCCGAGGTCGGACAGGAGCTGCTCGGCCAATGCGAAGGGCCGATTACGGGCGCCATGGGGCACCGTCGCTGCGGACTCGAAGCTGCGTTGGGCGGCGAGTGCTCTGGGGCCGACCAGCCCGGTGAGCCGGTGATGGCGCCAGGAGAGCGCCGGCTGCCTGGCGACGACGACGAGGTCGAGGCGGCGCCAGATGACCAGTACCCAAGGTCCCTTTCCAGGGGCAGATCCCGCCCACCCTCCGATTCCGCACGACTTCCCGATGCGTCGCAGAAAGGTGGACCCGACGCCGGGGTCCGACGAGTTCTGCAGGGCCCGGCACTCTGCAGACCCGGTGTCGGCCGCAGCGGGACGTGGAGAGGCCGAGCCGCTGAGCGAGGGCTCGGTGTCAGTCCCAACCTCTACGATCCGGGCCATGAGCATGATCGGTGAGTACGCCCGCCTGACGCCGGCCGAACTTGAACGCGCGGTCGCGGATCCAGGCTGGGCCCTGGAATTCATCGAGGAGCTGATCGATGCCGAGATGGACGAGCCTGGCGCCTCCCAGCCCCGCTGCCTCGACATCGGCAAGGCGTGGGACGCCCTTGCTTTGATGCTGCGGCGGATTGGCTTCCCCGTCGACATCGTGCATGGCGAGGAGGGGATCCCAGGAGCCGACGACTGGGGGTACGGGCCGCCTCGCTACCTCACCCCCGAGCAGGTCCGCGCCGCTGCCGCAGCGCTGGCCGGCACACCGAGCGACGTGCTCGGCCGGGACGTCACCGCGGCAGACCTCGCCCGTGCCGACCTGTATCCGGGCATCGCGGAAGACGAGGCCGAGCAGTGGGTGAAGTACGTCATCCACCACTATCAAACGCTCGTGCCGTTCTTCGAGGCCGCATCTCGTGACGGCGACGCGATGATGATCTGGCTGGACTAGACCGGCCGGAGACCCCCACCTGGGCACACACGGCCCCCTGGGCGGCATGGAGTCCTCGGGGCTCGAGGGACTTCCTTCACCCGAGGGCACGTCGGTTCATGCTGGCGTCGCAGCCACACCGGCGGTATGGTCGATGGTATGGCAACGAAGAAGTACACCGTGACCTTGCCAGAGGAGCTCGCCGAGGAGATCCGCTCCGAGGTCGGCCCCGGCGGTTTCAGCCGCTACGTCACACAAGCCGTCGAGCGCCAGCGCGAGCGTGAACGACTGCACGAGGCCGTCGACTGGTGGGAGACCGAATACGGCCCCGTCACTGCGGAGGAACTGGCGGAGGCGGAGGCGGAGCGCAGAGACATCGAGCGAGCCCACGCCGAACGCGAGGAGCGAGCCCGTAAGACGGCCCATTCGCCCGGAGAGGCCGCGTGAGCGACGGACAGGTCTACCTGCTCGACAGCGAAGGCCTGTCCCAGTGGGTACGGGGAGACCGTCGCATGGGTGCCCGCCTCAAGGACGCCGACCGCTCCGACATCCCCGTGGTCACGACGTCGATGACCCTCATCGAGGCCTACCACGCGAAGCTCCATCGGCCGGCCTGGCGCTGGGCTCTGTCGCGGCGGGTGGAGCCGGTGACCGAACAGATCGCCAACGACGCCATCGACCTTCTCCAGGATGCCGGACTGCACGGCCACAAGTACGCGATCGACGCTGCCCTGGCCGCTGTAGCTCTGCGGCAGCCCGGCCGGGTCACCATCTTCACCTCGGACGAGGACGACATGCGCAAGCTCTGCGGAGACCGCGTCGTGGTCGTGAAGCTCTGACGCCTGGTGCTCAGGTACGCCGTCGCGGCGCGCAGGCCCTACCTCTGCGGGCAGCGCTACGGGCAGGTCAGACCCCAGAGCTCTGGGAGAAAATTGGGAGACGATCATGAAAAACCCGCCCCCCGAGACCCATCCAGACCAACCCTCACCCACCCCCTGACCTGCGGTTTCCCGAATCCCGCAGGTCAGGGAACGATCAGGGCCTCATTCGGGACAAAGGAGCCGTGGGTTCAAATCCCGCCCGAACCAAATCTGGAGCGACGGGTCAGGGCCCCAGACTCACCGGGCCCTGCACCAGAGTTGTCCCGGTTCCAGGACCCTGACCAGGACAGCCTCACCGACCTGGATGCCCTCAGAGTCTCCCTCCCTGAACGGTCAGCAGCGCTCCGGATCTTCCTGCAGGGCCTTGAGGGACAGTGATACGCGCTCACGGATGAGGTCGACGTCGAGAATTTCGGCGTTCACCTCCTGACCGACCGAGACGACATCGGACGGGTGGTCGACGTGCCGCCATGACAGCTCGGGGATGTTGATCGTTGCTTCGAAGCCGTCAATAACCACGAAGGTGACGCCGAAGCCGGCGATGCGGGTCACCGTGCCGGTGACGATCTCACCTCGGTGAAGGGTCTTGAGGAAGGCCCAGTTGCGGTCACTCGGCGTCGGCTCGGTCTGCCAACGAGCCCGTACAACGCCGTCCCCGTCAGGCATGACAGCGGTGAACAAGGGCGCACGGTCGTCGGCGTACACCGGCAGGAGCGCTGCGGCGCGGGCGCTGGATATGCGGGCGGCCAACTCCGGGAGATCGTCCTCGTCGGCGACAGCGCTGTGGATCCGGCCGTCCTCGTCCTGCCAGACACCTTCGATGAGACCCTCGACAGGGAGAGCACCGAGGACCGCTTCGATGTCGGAGGACAGGTCCGGCCACACGGCCAGCCGGGCACGGGGAGTAACGCTGGTACGGACCGTGTCGATGGTGTCGCGGGAGAGGCGGTGCCATCGGGAAGCGCCTTCGAGGTAGATCTCTTCCAGGAGTCCGGCGCGGCCGATGGCGACGGCCCAGCGCATACCGGCCCAGAATTCGTCGTCGCCAGGCCGCTGGACAACTTCGCCATCGGTCTCCATGTCGTACGGAGAGGAGTCCAGGCGTTCCGGGAACAGCCCCAGCGCGCGGGTTCGGGACAGTGCCTCCTCGCACGGCCGACTGCTGCCGACGTAGACATACTGGTCCCATCCCACATGTACCGCGAACGTGGTCTCCGTCTCCAGCCGGCACCAGGCGCCGTTGTCACGCAGCATGGCCCGCACCAACTCCAGCCCGATGGGCAGTGGTACCCGTGCCCCGTCGTGGAAACCGGCCAGGCCGTCAGGGAAGAGTCCGTCCAACCCAAAGCCGTCCACCGCAGGCTCGACGCCGAAATGCGCGAAGGACGGGACCTGCGGTTCCCGTACAGCCAGGTGATCGATGCCAGTGTCCCCGGCGAAGGCCGCGACCGCCTGAAGATAGGCAGCCTCGACCTCACCATGGTCGCTGAAGACGTCCTCGGAACCGACGTAATAGCCGCGTTCGTCACGGTCGGCGGGGTCGTACTTGGTCACGCGGTAGACGTAAGGGAGCTGCACAACCACATCTTTCACCACGGTCCTGAGCCCCGGCCACGTCGGCTCGAGTTGTTGGCTCGGGCTGCCGCCCCGAGCACACTCCCGCTGCCAGGAGAGGTCGGGCGGATCACGGACCGGCGGGGGCCCGCCGGGAAGAATGGCACGGGCTGCGGCCGGCCCCGAAAGTCCGCCCCCGGCCCCAGGTGATGCTGAGCGGCAAACCCATGTCGGCACGGCCCGACCATCTCGCAACGCTCTCCGGCGAGGTGGCCGCCGACCTCGCATTGGGGCATCCGGGGGCCGCCCGGGCCGCACGTCGGCGACCGATGCTGACGGCCGTTGACCAACGATCCGCGGGCCGCAGGACTGGTCCCCACCGGGCCCGCCTCAGGGAACCGCCGCGTCACCTCCGCGCTCCCAGCGGGATCGGCGGAAGTCCCCATGGCGGCTTCGTCATTGGGCGCTGGGGGCGTTGCGGACCCAGCGGTGTCCGGGAGGAAGTGCGGTGCCCGGAGGGACGAACGAGCCTCCGCCCAGGCCGAGGGTGCCGATCACGGGGCGGCGCAGGATCTCCCCGAACCAGTCCGCGGCGATCCGCCCGAGCTGTTCGGGAGGCCCGGCGGCACTGAGCGGCTCGATGTCTCGGATCGGCTCGGGCGTCTGGTAGTTCTGGCTGTGCCGTTCGCTGCAGAAGAGCCTGTCACCGAGGACCGTCGCGCCCAGCGTCCCGTAGATCAGGTTTTTCTCCTGATCGAGCAGGTCCGCTATCAGGGTGAGAACCACCTCTCCCCGGGTGACGGCATCGTGCAATGCCGTGAGGTACTCTGCATGTTCGGCCGGAGGCTCCCACCGCGGCTCCTGTCCGGCCACATGTACGTCCTCCTCATCGCCTTCATCCGGCCCGAACACGAGCACGAAGGCGGAACTGGGCGGGCAGTGCGGCCAGGAGGGGGCGGAATCCCTCACAACGTCAACGAACGCCCGCTGTTGGCTGTCCAGTTCGTCTTCCTCGAACCAGTCGTCGTACACCCGGACGAGATTACCCAGACGGGCTGTTGGTCGCACCTACCTGGCTGAGCCGGGCAGCCCACGCCGTCGCCGTACAGCAGCGAAGTACAGCAACCGGCCTGGTCGACAGCGGTCCTCAACGACCCCATTAACACCGCTGACCTGCGTAGATGACCTCACCGACCGCCCCGCCGAGAATTCGGGACGAACAGGCCGTGGGTTCAAATCCCGTCACCCCGACTGGTGAAACTGCAGGTGAGGGGCGGTCTTCCGATAAGGGAGACTGCCCCTCACAGCGTGCCGGGGCGGCTTTGGGAGAAGATCTTGGTCGGTCTCTCCGGGCCCCAGCCGAGAGGCGGGGACGCGGACCACAGCCGGGCACCCGGGACCCGGGACCCGGCACCCGGGACGGGATGGGATCCTCACCGCTCGGCAGAGGCGGGAGGTCGCCACAATGGGCGGCATGTCGAACGACGCCGCAGCATTGATCGCCGCCGTACGAGCCGGTGACACAAACGCAGCCGAGAAGCTCCTGGCAGCCGGGGCTCCGGCCGACGCGCGGGACGAGACCGGGTACACGGCCCTGGGGCTCGCCGTCGTGCGGGCCGACACCGCGATGTGCGAGCTGCTGGTCCGCCACGGCGCCGACACCGACCTGCGGTGTCCCGGCGGTCGCACGCCGGTCATGTTGGCGGCCGATGGCGGCGTGCTCGGCGCGTGGCATGAACTACGCGGCGGGTCACCGGACTTCTCGCTCCGCGACGACCTCGGCCAGGACGCGATGGATCTCGCCCGCGCATGGCTCGGCGTCGACCCTGGCGAAGAGCTGCTCAGACGCCTGGGCGCGGCAAACGGCGATGACGCCCGGATCACGCGCGGGCCCGCGCCGGACGAGGGCATCGGATCGTTCGAAGTGGTCCACGTCGCCACCCGGACGGCAGCGGCAAGCGTGCAGACCGGGCACGCCGCGATCCTCACCGAACTGGAAGAGGTCCAAGGCATTCGGGTCCCATACGCCGAGCTGGCCGAGCGGGCTCTGACCTTCGACCCCGGACATGTCTGCCGTTTCTACGCGGCATCGGCCGTGGCCGACCGCGTGGACGACGAGACGTTCGTCCTGGCCGCCCGGGACCTGACGGCGGCCCCCGATCCCGGGCGACGCAGATTCGCCGCCGAGGTCCTCCTGACGTACGGCCTGTGGAAGGAGGAGGAGGACGAGACGACCGTCCGACTGGAGAAGGCGGCCGGCGATCTGCTGCGCCGTCGTGCGGCGGCGGAGGACGACCCGGGAGTACTGATCGAGATCCTCTGCGGGCTCGGGCTGCGCCACGACACCGGCGCCTTCCCGGAGATCCTTCGGCGCGCCCGTCATCCGGATCCGGAGGTCCGCGCCCAAGTCGCCGCCGCCCTACGGGGGATGGTCCCGCCCGGGGACAACGAGGTGCTGCGCACGGTCCTCGCCCTCGCCGAGGACCCGGACCGACGTGTGCGGAGGAACGCCGCGGCCACCCTGTCCGACACCCGAGCCGACACGCCGGACATCCGCACGTTGCTGGCCCGGCTGATGGACGACGCCGATCCGGACGTGGTGGTGGAGGGTGCCCGCGGCCTCGGACTTCGTCACGACCCCCGCGCCGACATCCCCCTCGTCAGGGCCTTCATCAACCGCGTGGAGGACAGCGAGCCGGAGGTTCACCGCACCTGGGACGTGATCCGGCTCATGCCCGCGGACCGGTTCCGGGCGGCCCGCGACGCCCTCGACAGGCCAAGTCCCGCGACCGCCGAACAGCAGACACCGTCCGCTGAGCCGCGGTGAGATGTCGGTGCGCCGCCTCTAGTTCGCGCAGGTTGACGGCGTGCCCGCAGTGGTGGATCAGCTCGCGCAGGGCTTGCAGGTGCACCCAGGGCAGCCTGCGCGGCCCGGTCCGGTTGCCGGTCAGGCCGTCGTCCAGCTTCTCCCAGCGGTGGTCCGCGGCGATACCGACGGTCCTGGGACCCGGTCCCAGGACGCCTGGGCCTGGTCCAAGGACTCCCCCTCGCGAACCCCCCTGCTCCTCAGATGTCGCCCTCGCCGTACGCCGCCGCGATCTCTTGCGACGACGCCCATCGGCTGTAGGTCGGGGACTGGGGCCAACCTTCTGGGGAGTCCTGCCACTCCTCCTGGCGGCCATACGGCAGAAGGTCGACCAGTGCGAACAGGTAGCTCAGCTGCTCGGTGCCGCGGCCGTCGGTGTGCCAGGTGCGGTAGACCGTGTCGCCGTCGCGCAGGAACACGTTGACCGCGAACCCACCCTTCGGCGGGGCGCCGACATCACTGCCGAACGGACTGTCTGCCGTCGAGTACCACGCCATCGCATTGCCCACCTTGCGCTTGTAGGCGAGCGCCTCGTCGATCGGACCCTGGGTGACGATCACGAATCGGGCGTCGAACTTCTCCAGGCCCGCGAGCCGGGTGAACTGCGAGGTGAACCCGGTGCAGCCCCCGCACTGCCACTCGGCGCCCTCGTGCCACATGTGGCTGTAGACGATCAGCTGCGGGTGATCGCCGAAGATCTCCGCGAGCCGGACCGAGCCCTCCTCGCCCTCCAGCTCGTAGTCGGGCATCTCCACCATCGGCAGCCGGCGGCGCTGGGCCGCGATGGCGTCGAGCTCACGGGTGGCGGCCTTCTCCCGCACGCGCAGAGCGGCCAGCTCCTTCTCCCAGGTGGACGTGTCGACGACGGGCGGCAAGGCGTTGCTACTGCTGGACATGGTGCCTCCGGACGGTCGGGTGCCTTTACGGAAGTACCGACTCCCCGTCCGGGCACAACTCATCGGTCATGCTTCCCTGCGTCGCCGTGTGCCGCATGGACAGCCGCCAGCCTTCACGGCGAATCGGGACGAGTCACGGCGGCGGAGCGGCCGCCTGTTCAGAGCGCGTTTGAGATCTGGCGCGTCGGCTGTTCGGGTGCGTCGTTACGCAGGGTGTGAGTAGTGCGAGGCAGGGCTATCCCTCCGATCTGACCGATGAACAGTGGGTTCTCATAAGGCCGTTGCTGCCGGCGCTGCGGACGGGCGTCAAGGGTGGGCGGCGGGAGAAGCACCCGCGTCGGCAGATCGTGGACGCGATCTTGTACGTGGCCAGGACCGGTTGCCAGTGGCGTTGTCTGCCACACGACTTGCCACCCTGGCCCACCGTGTACGGGTACTTCACCTGGTGGCACGACGACGGCGCCGTTAACCGGGTCCGGGCCGTTCACTTCTTCGTCGGGAACATCGCCGCGCACCCCAGGACGTTCATGCTGCTTGGCCTCTTCTACCCACAGCGCCGCGTAGCGGAGTACGTCCAGGACGACCTCTTCACGTTGTGAGCCTGTGCCTTTGAGGGTGAAGCGATCGCCCCACCCGGTCACCGGCTCCCTGCGAGGGGCACGTGGCGCCTGATGAAGCGAGGGCCGGTCACCCCGCACACAGCGCGGGCGCCAACCAGCCGGTGACGAAGGAGGCCGAAGCCCGTCGCCGGTCAGGCCGGCGGCGGACTCAGCTCCCTCAGGGAATGGGGCGGCAGGCTGCTCGAGGTCTATCGAATGCTTTGGAATAGGCGCACTCCTCCTTCTGCACCAGCCCAGGCAGGTGCGCCTACCTCCCGTCGACAGAAGGGTGTTCAGCGAGGTTCTCTCAGCGACCGCAGCGTTCAACTCGCTCGCCAGTCGGCGCTTCCGGCTCTACTCTCGCGAGGATCCGGGAGCAACGAAGGGGCAGGCGTGGGTAGTCACGGCATCGTCGAATCGATCAACGGGCTGACCGCACGTTGGGCCGCGGCCCTGCCCCAGGAGGGCACGGTATTCGCTGCCCCCGGGGTGTGGCCACTGCTCGGCTTCCTCGCCGAGGGCGCGGCAGGCTCCGCCCGGCAGGAACTCTCGGCCGCACTCGGCATCCCGGCGGACGGCGCCGCAACGGCAGCACGAGAGCTGCTCTCCACTCTCGGGACGACGCCCGGCCTGAGCGCGGCCCTGGGCCTGTGGACCCGCGGCACCCTGCCCATCGAACCGGCCTGGCTGGACCAGCTGCCCGCCGACGTACACGGGCAACTCACCGGCGACCCCGTCAGCGACCAATCGCGCCTCGACGCCTGGGCGGCCAGGAGCACGGACGGGCAGATCGACGCGATGCCGATCACGGTCAACGACGAGACCCTGCTGGTACTGGCCAGCGCACTAGCCCTCCGCACCGACTGGGTCCGGCCTTTCACCCCAGGCGGAATGGAAGCCGAGACAGGACCCTGGCACGGCAAGGAGCTGGCCGGCCTCCATCGGAGTACCCGTCTCCTGAACCGAGTCGGCGCCGCGGACACAACATTCGGCCCCCTCACCGAACTTCAGGTCATCGGCGCCCACGGCATCGACGTCCACCTGTACCTCGGCACACCAGAAGCCACCGCGGGCCAGGTACTGACCGCCGCCGTCGGTACAGTCCACAACCGCCGCGCCGTGGTCCCCGGCGATCAACTCCCCCACGGGGCCGCAGGGCCCGGGCTGTCCGTAAGCCGCGTCCCCAGCGTCGACGGCGAACGCACACTCCACGTGTCCACCGTGCCCTTCACCGTCAACGCCCGTCACAACCTGCTCGACCACTCCGACCTGTTCGGCCTACGCACGGCGACGAACACCTCGCAGGGCCACTTCCCCGGCATCAGCGCCGAACGCCTGGCCATCCAGCAAGCCGCGCAGGCGATGACGGCGACCTTCGGCGCGCACGGCTTCCACTCCGCAGCCGTCACCGCCTTCGCCGCAGTGCCGGCCGGCATCATGCGCCACCCCTTCCGAGCCCGCGAGATCAGCGTCTGCTTCGACCGTCCCTTCGGGTTCCTCGCCCTGCACCGCACCTCTCGACTCGTCCTCAACGCAGGCTGGGTCACCGACCCCGACACCCTCGAGGAAACCTCCCGCGACTCGTGAGCACCCCCGATGAGATCGAGGGCTGCGGAGCTTCGCCAGGCACCGCCACCAGGTCGGCCTCATCCGCCTCAGCCACGCCCTCCAGGGCTTCCAAGTAGCGGGTGAAGCGGGCGTGCTCGGCAGGCGGTTCGTCAGCGTCGGGACTGGTCATGCCACGATCCTTTCCGGCCTCATAGCTGGTTCCACGAGCAGGGGTACTGGTTCTCCTCCGGCGAAGCGGGCCGTGCTGACTGGTCCGTTCGTCGCCTTCGAATATTCGAAAGCAGCGGAGTGCAAGCAGCTCATATGATCGCGTGCGGGATGGGGCTCGTAGCGCAGTGGTGGTCGCGCCTTTACGACAAGTGAGAGGCCGCCGGTTCGCATCCGGTCGGCCCCACGCCGCCACTGCGAATGCAGCGACATCGGCGGGCTTCGACGAGCTCCATGCACAAGAGGTGAAGTGCGCAGGCTTCTTCGACCGCGAGACCGCCCCCTCCCGCCGCCGGCCCCTGTCTGAGCCGCGGGCCGAAACCGGCACAGACTCCTACCGCCTCGCCAGTACGCGAGCCCGAGCCGAAGAGCCTGGTGTCGGCGACGGGTGAACCCCAACGACACCCGAGGGGTCAGCCGGCCACTATCTCAAGTGGCTGGCGGCGCCTTTTGTCCGTGACCGGTTCGACTGAAGTCAGCGGTCCGGGATCCGGCCCCGGAGGTGGTCGTCGCACAGTCCGGTCCGGCAGCACACGGGCAACCAGTCGGCCGCTATCTCCCGCACTCTTTGCAGGCGGGCTCGGTCGGGCTCCACCACCGTGAGGATTTCGAAGGCGGTGCCGGCAGCCGGAAGGGACCGATTCGACATCACCTCCTCATAAAGGAGCCACAGACCTTGCGCAGCAAGGTTCTGGCACAGTTCAGGGAGATCGAGTCCCCGGCGAGCGGACTCCCAGTCCGTGCCCTCGCCCGCCACCATGCGCTGAAGGAGGTCAAGGAACGAGGTGCGAACGGTTGGCGCGACCTCGTCGGCGAGCGCCGCCAGAGTGACGGACGTCACCGCAGGAGCCGGCTCCCACAGGACTGCCGGAGACCAGACATGATCCTCAAGGCTCACGTGGCTCGGTTCTCCCAAGGGCCCTCGACCCGCGAGCCGTAGCAGGTCCAGCGCGACGTGTTCTGCAGAACTGCCGCACCCGCACAGCATCCCTGTCCAGTCCTGCCCGGCGATCTCCATCTCGATCAGTCCCATGGCTCCGACACTCCAGATAGTGCTAGCAAGGCCCACGACACGTCCAGAGCTGTCAAAACTCGCGAGCATCGCGGAGCTGGTCGATCGGTGCCTTCCGTTCAGACTCGCAGACGATCGCTGTCCTTCGACCGTTCGGGACCTGAACCTCGTGAGCCTGAGCTTGCGCATTTTTGTCACCGCCACACACCGAGGCGATCTTCGCCGTCATCAACTCGCCTGTCTGGGCCCGATGGTCGAGAATGGGTCCGCGTTGGGCTTCACCGGTCTCACCCGACCGCAGCACGCCATCCTGCGTGCCAGCGGGCCATCAACGAGAGAACCCGACGGTGACCGTTTTCCACTGCGCCAAGTGCGGGACCGCTCTCACGGGAGACCTGTCAGGTCTGCCCGCCGTCCCGTCTGTCGACGACTCGGACCGTGCTCGGGACAAGAAGACCGGACGCGCCCGCTCCACGATCCCGCAGGGGCACTACGCCGTCGACGCCGACCCTTGGGGCGCCCCCTTTTCCACCAGCCGTCGCGCCCATCGAACCCGCCCGCTTCAGCGGCCGTGAGCTCCTTCGGCTTCAGTCGGGGACCGGAACAACCGTCTCCGCCGGCCGGCGTGACAGCATCGTCGTCCACCCAGACGACGTCCTGCCCCGCCTCGTGCCCTTCACGTCCGGGGACAACTGGGCGGGGTGCTGTGGACCCACCGGCGCGCATGGCCTCAACCTGGCCTGCACCTGCGGCTCACGCCTGGCCACCTGGGCCGCCGATTGCCTGGGGC
This sequence comes from Streptomyces sp. DvalAA-14, assembly GCF_900091855.1. Classification (GTDB taxonomy): domain Bacteria; phylum Actinomycetota; class Actinomycetes; order Streptomycetales; family Streptomycetaceae; genus Actinacidiphila. The sequence goes on along the minus strand of NZ_FMCH01000388.1, from coordinate 50,968 downwards.
CCAACGAACTCCACCTCGACCCTCTCCGCGTCTACGCCGGTCAACAGGGCGGGCATGATGCTCCCCGTGCCTGACGACAGAAGCCACTTCATTGTTCACCGCCCAGGGTGACCACTTCTGTCGGATCAAGTCGACGGCGGCAGGTGGGTCGGGGCACGGGTGGACTGTCGGAGAGCTCGACGACCAGGTGCTCGACGCCGGCGGCAGGCCCGTGGCTCCGCCCATCCACAGCCTCGGCGGATCTCGCTCCACGGCTCATCTGGCCCAAGGGACGTCTCAATCTTTCCGGCACGTGTTCATCGGCGCTCCCCTCTGCCGAGGAGAACGAGTGCCCGCTGTACGGACGTTCCCGCGCTGGGTTCCTGGCTGGCGTCACCTCCTCCGCCGCAGGTAAACCCCAAACGGCCAGTTAGTGATCTTGGTCCAACGGCATTCGTGCTACCTCTCATGCGCCGCCCTGGCGAGATCGACCCCGAAGTCACTTCTCCAGGTCTAGGAGTTGCTGCACGCCTTCCCGTACGGCGTCCCAGTCAGTACCGGGATCGTGGTTCCGCGCACGCTGCAGCCAGGTCGCCCGGTCCAAGTGCTCACGGCGCAACTGCCCGATGTCCACGTCAACACGCGGCACGACGTTCGTATGCTCCAGGTCCGATATCCGCTGATCCATCGCCGCCAGCAGCGACCGGTCGAGTTCGGTCACCGCAGCAAGGAACTCACCGGTCGGCATGACCACCCGCCCCGCGGGCGGGCCGGCGAACTCGATGACGCCTTCAGGATCGACCTGTTGCTCCCAGGCGACCGTCACGGCGTCAGCATCCCCGACGACGCTGCGCCAGCAACGAATACGCGGGGCGACCCGCAGGTAGCTGGTGTTCAGGTATCCAGCGCTATGCCAGGTCGAAGCGGCCTCGGCCTCCGGCGTCTCCGGCCAGGCCGAGTCCGGCAGGACCTCCACGGCATCGGCCACATCCTCCGGGACTGGTTCCATCGCCTCCGACACGAGCGCGATCACGTCCTCCCACAAGCGGACGACGTAGTAGTCCACATACGGGTGCGGCGGGCCAGCTTCAGGATCGCTCCGCAGCGCCTGAACAGTTCGCTCGGAGTAACGCAGGACCTCGTGCCCGTCGAGGTCGATGCAGTACCAGCCGTCAGTCAGCGCGAACCAGTGCAACACCGGATGTTCACCGCCCCACGGTGTGACCCTTTCCAAGGGGGTCAGCCCGAAGCGAAAGCCGATCGCAGCGTCTGTGTTCACCCGCCCAGTGTCCCAGTCGCTCACGAGAAGCCATTGCGGCTGGCTTAGACCGTCTCAAACGAGTCCCCGAGCCCGCTGCGCATCGGCGCCCTCGACATCGGCAATTAAGAAACCGACCCGGTTGGGTGAAAAACGGTGCACCAGGATCCGCAGCCAAGGTCATCGGCTTGGCGGCCCGCGACGCTGGGTCGTCGAGCGCACCCTCGGCCGGCTCATGCAGCACCGCCGCCTCGCCCGCGACTACGAAGCCCTCCCACACCGATCCGAAGCCATGATCCACATCGCAGCCATCCCCCTCATGACCCGCCGACTCACCCCGAAAACACACCCGCCTGGCAAGACATCTGACCCCAAGTGAAACGGACAAGACAGAACCAAACATCCCCATAGTGCTGCCGTCCGAGTTTGCATCCGATGCGATGGGCCGCGATGGGAGCATCGGCAGAGCCCCGAACACGTGATTTTGGTGATTTCTGTGACACTTTCCGGTTTTTTGATCCCTACTCGTGCTGAGTGCAGAGGTCCGCGATGAGGGCCGCGCAGGCCCACTCCTCCCAGTCCTCGGGAGACCAGCCGCGGTCGCGGACAAAAATCAGGTACAGCTCGGGGCTGAGCAGCGCGTACAGCAGGTCGGCAGCGCGGACGGTGTCGACGCCGGGGCGGACGTCGGGCTTGGAGGTCAGCGCCTTCGCGGCGGCGTACTGGACGGTGTAGCGCGGGTCCGGATCGGCGGACCACTGGGCGGCGATCTCCGGGTCGGTGGCCGAGGCGGCCGCGATCAGCGGCATGATCGGGGCGACCCGGACAAGGATGTCGCGTACACCCCGTACGTGGGCTCGCAGTTGTCCGGCCGCGGTGGGTTCGGCGCACGCGCCGCGGAACCAGTCGCGGTCCATGGTGGCGACCGGTTCGGCGTCGCCGGCGATGGACGTGTCGACGACATCGTTGAACAGTGCGCGCTTGTTGCGGAAGACGAAGTACACGGTCTGCACGGCGACACCAGCGCGGTCCGCGACCTCCTGGAGGCTTGTCGCCCCGTACCCCTGGGCGACGAACAGATCCCGGGCCGCCGCGACGACCTTCTCGCGGGTGCGCCGCGAACGCTCGGCCCGCTTGTCGGGGCGCTTGACGTTTTGCTTGTCGGATCCCTTGACCGCATCCATGCCGGGAGTCTATCTCTAGAGTCAGTCACTAGAGTTAGGCTCTATATTCTTGGAGGAGTCGGGATGGATGAGACCCGGACAGCTGCGGAGCTCGACCAAGAGGCGGCTGTGCGCGGCCTGTTGGAGGACTACTACCGGGACGGCAAGCCACCGTGGGACAGCGGCGTCACGCCACCCGAGCTGGTGGCCCTGATAGAGGGGCCCGGTGCGCTGACACCCGGCCACGTCCTCGAACTCGGCTGCGGCACCGGGACCAACGCGGTCTACCTGGCCCGGCACGGCTGGCGGGTCGCGGCTGTCGACCTGGTCGACCGCGCGGTCCGGCAAGCTCGGGAGAAGGCCCACGCGGCCGGAGTGGACGTCACAGTGCTGTGCGGGGACGCCACCCAGCTCGACGACATGGGCCTACACGGCCCGTACGATCTGTTCTTCGACCTGAGCTGCTACTGCGGGATTCCGCTGCACCGCCGCGACGCCTACGCCGCCGGCCTGACGAAGCGTGCCGCTGCGGGCGCACGACTGCTGATGTTCGGGTACGGGCCCGAGTCGTTTGACGACCCGATCTCCGGCGTCACCGCAGACGAACTCCGCGCCAGGTTCCCTGGGTGGCGGCTGACCGACGTGACGCCCGGCACAAACCCGTTCCCGACCTTCTGGTTCACGCTGTACCGGAGCGCTACCGCTGCGTGAGCGCCGACGCTGCTCCTTCGTGGCCCTACACCGTTGGGAGCCATTTGGGAGCCGAATCGCTCCCCGAGACCCCGCGACACCGCCCCAGGCGCACTCAGCCCAACCCGCTGACCAGTGACAACACCAAACACCCTGCTAGTGATCTTGCCCCGACGGCATTCGGGACGAAGGGTCCGTCGCTTCAGGCCCGGGTGCGAGAGGACCGCGTGCGGGCTGCGTCGTGGGGCGTGGTGTTGACGGTCCGAGGTAGCGGGTGTCGCAGGTCACCCTGGGGGAACGGGGGGACCGCTTACCGCAGGGTAACGCGCATGGTCGGCGCGATGACGGATCGCGCACGTCTCTGCTCCACGGCCAGGAACTCAGGGGGCGTTGGGCGGGACCGTCGGCAGCACAGGCTTGCCCGCGGCGGTGAGCCGAGCCCCCAGGGCTGACACTTGCGCGGCCATCCGCTCGATCGCGACGGGAAACGGCCTGGTCGTACAACCACAGGGTGCTCTCATGTATCTCACAGCTTGTGCGACTGCCCGCGGGGCAGTCACGTGTCCAAAAGGGGACTCAGTGAGCAGTGTCGGAAGATCCCGTCGGGCTGCCGCGACGGCGATCGCGGTCACGCTGACGGGCGGTCTCGTCGCGGGTGTCACCTCGGCGGCGTCAGTCGCGTCAGCGGCGTCAGCGGCGCCGTGTGCGACGAACACCTACACCCGGCAGTTCTTCGCGAACACCGGCTTCTCGGGTGCGGCGAAGCGCACGGACTGCGACGCCGCGATCGGCGAGAACTGGGGCACCAACTCGACCGGCGTGACGGGCGTCGGCAAGGACGGCTTCGGGGTGCGTTGGAGCGTGGACCGCGACTTCGGCTCCGGCGGGCCCTTCACGTTCGCCGCGTCCGGCCAGGACGGCATCCGCGTCTACCTCGACGGCGTACGCAAGATCGACCTGTGGAAGAACGGCACCGCCACCGTCTCCAAGACGCTCAGCCTGACCATCCCCAAGGGCACGCACACCCTCCGCGTCGACTACGCCAACTGGACCGGCGCCGCCGCCGTCAAGTTCGCCTACACGCCTGGCGCTTCCGGCCCGGACAACGTCGCGCCGCTCCCGCCCACCGGCGTGAAGGTGGTGTACGACGAGCACGCCGGCTCCGCCACCCTCACCTGGGCGGCCAACAGGGAGATGGACCTGGCCCCTTACCCGTACCAGGTGTACCGACAGATCGGGGGAACCGGCTGGATCCCCATGGGGTCCCTCAACAAGACCACCTGGACCGACCCCGAAGTGCCGCAGGACGGCAGGCCCCGCCAGTACACCGTCAGCGCCGCCGACCAGGTCCGCAACGTCTCCGTGGGAGGCCCCGTCCTGACGGTCACCCCGCCCGACACCATCATTCCGCTGGCGCCCACCCTCGGCGTCCATCACCGAGCGAACACGGCTAGTTCCCTGGAGATCAGCTGGACCCAGTCCTACACCTTCGACGAGCTCGCCGACGGCGGTGTCCTCGCTCTCTACCCTTCCACCGGCGACGCCCTCGGCGACCACCCCGAGCTCATCACCAGAGTGACGGCGGCCTCACCAACGCCCGACTACTACGTCGACGAGATGCCGTCGTTCGACGGCACCACCTACACCTACGCCGCCGTCGTCACCGACGCGGCTGGCAACGTGTCCCCGATGTCGAAGCCGGTCACGGTGACCCCGGACAGCGTTCCCCCGCCCGCGCTCACCGGCCTGACCGCAACTCCGCGCGCGGACGGCGTCGTACTGAGCTGGGATCTCCCTGCCGAGAGCGGCCTGAGCTACGTCGCGGCTCGCGTTCTGCAACGCCCCGACGGCAGCATCTCCTACGACAGCGCCGGGTGCGAGGACGCGGGAGGGGCGTCGCAGAGCAGCGATGTGCCGAACGCCTTGCTGTGCGAGGGGACTCCGGACGGTGAGACGGTGACCTTCTTCGTCGTGGCGGTCGACCCGTGGGCCAACCACGTCGCCTGGGCCGACGCCCCCACCGTCACCGTCACCGAGCCGGACAACCGGCCGGACGACGCCCGCGGCGAGGAAACCGGCCCGCTCACCATCGTCAACCCCGACACGATAGGCAACCTCGGATACGTGCAGTGGACGTGCGACGACGCACCCCTCTGCGCCGGCATCGTCGAGTACCGAATGGACAAATGGAACGCGTCCACCCAAACTTACGTACCCTACAAGACCGTTGCGGGCTCGAAAGGCCCCGACTACCGGACGGGCCTGTCGATGGTCCGCGGTGATACGACCTACTTCCGGATCAGCGGAGTCCGTGCCGACGGCACCACCGCCGCCGTGACGCATGGCGCGCGAGCCTACGGCGCCACACTGTGAGCGCGAGGGCTGTTGCCACTGCTGAGCCGCACACGTCCGCCTGTTGATGCGCTGCGGCGCGACCGCGCCGAGGACCGCGCCGGCGGGGACCGCGACGCCGAAGTCGCGGTCCCCGGCTACGCTCCGGCCGCTCGGCGGCGGTAAGCCCACTTCGGCAATCCCCGTACGAGCGGCGAGAGTTCTTCGCACCCGGACCTCTCATCGCGCCCACGCCGCGGCAAGCAGCCCTGTACGTGGGCGACGCCTGGGGCGCCGAAGACCGACCGCGGTCTCGCCACCCCCGGTACCGCCCGGAGACAGGAGACCGGAGACGGGAGACGGGAGACCGAGGCGGGAGACCGGACGCTTTCCGGTCGCGGCCGGTACGCGTCAGTACCAGCGGGTCATGCCTACGGCGCCGAGCCCCTGCTGACCGGCATGGCGAAGGACGCGCAGCGGGCCGTCGATCAGGTCGTCCGCGTTGTGGCCGGAGGCGTCGGCCATTGCGGTCGTCCAGTCGCGGACGCGGTCGATGACCGTCGAGCGGCTTTCCCGTGACAGGTCGAGGGCCGCTTCGGCCGCGGGCAGCGCTGCGCGGACCTCCGAGGCGTCGAGCAGGAATTCACCGCATGCGCCGGGAAGCCGCAGCATCCGCTCCGGACCGAGGGCGTAGCCGAGGGGCGCGAACGGGTCTCCCTTTCGGGCTGCGGCACAGAAGAGTCCGGCGCCCTCCTGCTGGGGCACCAGGGCCATGAGTTCGTCCCTCACCTCTTCGGCCGACTCATCGACCGGGCGCATGACGTCGACGCACTCCTGCCAGCGCAGGGCGTCGTCTGTCGGCCTGGGTCCGTGGGGGGTCGGTTCGAAGAACGTCTCCGCCGCGCTTCGCCCATACCACCAGTCCAGGCGGCCGGGCCACGGCGCCGCGGTCGGCGTCCCTGGTGTATGACCGGGGAACACCCGCCGGACGCGGGCGACATCCGCGTCCGGCAGCACGCCGACGATCCAGAAGCCGGTGACACTCATGGGTTCCTCTCCGCCGACCCGCTCGTTCGTCGGCTGACCGTTATCTCCCGGTGTTGGCTCCGTCCGTGGGGAATCGGAGGGGCCGACGCGGATGCGGGGCCGCCGCCCGCCGGCGCTTCCCGGCTCTTTCGTTACTCCACCGCCGTCGTCAACGCCAGTGCCGCGTCGCGGACATCGGGGTGCGCGTGGCGGCGCAGGGCGCGCAGCTGAGTACGCCACTCCTGCGGCCAGCCGGTGCGTGGGCCCAGCGCCTGGGTGATGGCGACGGCCAACAGACCATCGGCGTAGCGGGCGTTCGCGGTGAGCCGGTCGACCGCGCTCAGTAGGACGAGCGGGTCGCCGGGGCGGCGGGCGGTGGTGAGCCGGTGGCGGAGGGTCTCCGCGGTGCGAATGGCCAGGGCCGGCCGGTCGGCGTGGAGGGCTGCCAGATGGTCCAGTGCGTCGAGCACTTCGACCGGCCGCGCATCGAAATCGAGGGCTACGGCGGCCAGATGCGTACCCAGGGACCGGAAGTCATCGTTTGCGATGAGGAGTTCGGATGCCCGGAGGGCCGCCGCTCGCGATGTCTTGGCCTGCCGCACCAGTACCGACGACGACAGCCGCGCGACCAGGTGGCTTGTCCGCTGCCGCGCGGGCCGGTCCCGGTCGGCCTCCGCGTCCAGGTGGTGGGCGGGGGATTCCGCTTCGGCGGTGACGAGTTCGGCCAACGCCTCCAGCAGCGGCCCCGCGCCGTCGGCCGAGGCGGTCAGCGCCACCAGTCCGTCCGCCGCCGCCCGCCAGGACGAGCGGTTGTCCAGGTCGACGGTGCGGGCCAGCAGGAGCGGTACGGCTTCGGGGTACCACGGCGACCAGCGTGCGAGCAGACCCGTCGCGGTATCGGCGGTCTCCGCGTCGCTGCTCCCCGAGACCTCACCCACCAGGCGGGCGTAGCGGGCCCGGTCACCGGGCTGGAGTTCGTACGGCTGGATCCGCAGGACCGCGGCCTGGGTGACGGGCGGGCCGCCGGCGGCCCCCTCCAGCAACGACCAGGCCGCCGGGGAACGCAGCAGCTCGGCGGCGACGGGAACGCAGGCCGCCCGCACGTCGGGGTGCTGACCGGGTAGGGCGAAGGCCTCGGCGAGGATGGCGCCGGCGCTGCCGACGGGCAGCCGGGAGGCGGCGAGCCGGATGAGTTCCTTGCGGCTGGTGACTTTGGCCGCCGGGGCGGGCGTGCCGTCCTGTCCGGGCAGCAGCGCGGCGCGCAGGACCGTCTCCAGCTGGGACGGGGCGACGAACGCGGTCACCCGGGTGGCCGCGTAGATCGCGACCCTCGCCCGTTCGTCCGCGACGTGCGCGAGCAGCAGCGGCAGCGCTTCGGCGGGGCGGTCCGTCCACGCCAGGGCCCCCAAGGCGGCTTCGGCAAGGACCGTGTCCGGGGAATCGAGGTGTCCGGCGACGACCTGGAAGCCCAGCTCGGGGATTCCGGCGGCGCTGCGGATGTATCCGGCGCGCGCTTGCCTGGGCAGTGAGACGTCACCCGCCGCCCGGGCCAGCAGCCTTGCGACAGCGGCCTGTTGGCGCGGCAGCCAGGCGCGGATGCCGTCGATGGGCGGGATCCAGCGGGTGCCTGGGGTGACGAAACGACCGTACGGCGGCCTGTCGGCGAGGAGCACGTCCAGCCAATCCGTGCGGCGCCGCGTCAGGACCCGCAACACGGGGTGAAGTACCGCGGCCGAAGGTTCGGGTTCCAGCACCCGGACGGCCCGCTCGTCCCTCGTCGCGGGATCGTCGAGCCACAGGTCCACCGCCCGGATCACCGTGGAGTCGTTGCCGAACTGGACCGCCTGCCAGAGGAGTTCCTGCAGCTCCGGCATATGGCGGGCGCGGCGCCCGAGAGCCCGGGCGAGCGCGAAGGTCAGCGAGTGGTCGACTTTGTCGGCGCCTGCCTCCAGCCACGGCCGGAGCGCCTCGAAGACCTGGAACTCCTGCCCACGGCGCAAAGTGGTGTCCAGACGGCCCAGGTTGGCGCCTCCGGTGTGCCCGGACAGTTGCGTCAAGGTGGCCAAGGCCCATCCCACCAGCGGCCGTTCACCGCTCACAGCGTGTTCGCGCAGCATCGCCAGGGCCAACTTCGACAGGGCCTGCCGGGTCCGCCAGGAGCTGTCCCGCGCTTCGACGGCATCGGTGGCGATGCGGTCGAGCAGGGCGGTGTCCACGCCCGCGAAGAGCCCTGGCGGGACCTCCGAGAGTGCGGTGAGCGCGGGCGACCGCACGGGTTCCTGCTCGTTGCGGAGCCGCTGCAGGTCGTCCAGGAGGGTCGCGATCGCGGCGGCCTCCCCGGATCTGGCCGCGTTGCGGATCAGCAGCGGATACGCCAGCGCCCGGTCCTCCGCCGCGGGACGGCGGGTGGCGGCGATCAGTCGCGGCCGCGCCTCGGCGACGGGCACGTAGGAGACGGCGGACAGCACGGTGTCCCAGGACGCACCGCGCTCGGCGGCCTGCGTGGCCATCCGCCGCGCCTCGGTCTGCGCCCGACGGCGGGGCAGTGCGTCGAGAAGGCTGCTGCTGAGGGTGCTGTGGATGAGGTCCTGGCCCGCGGTCACCGCGTCGTAGAAGCCCTCGCGCCGGCACGGCGGCAGCGCGCGGAGCACCTGTGCGAGGAACTCGGGGGTGTGACTCAAGGCCCGGCCGAGGTCGACGAGTTCCGGCGGTGCCTGCCGGGCGAGACGGCTCAGGGCGGTCCGGGACACCAGTCCGCGTGTGTCGGGGACGAGAGGTGCCGGCGCCGTGATCAGACCGATCGTCCGTCCTGGGGCCGCTTTCAGCAGGTGGCCGAGGCAGTCGCTCACGGGTCCGGGAAGGTGTGCAGGGCAGTGCCGTTCCAGCAGTTCCAGGACGCGCAGCGGTCGGGCTTCGACCGCGGCCGGGAAGATGTCCGCGTTGCGCCGCCACCAGTCCGTGCGCGCCGTTTCGGGCAGGTCGGCGAGCTGACGCGCGGCCTCGTCGAGCACCAGATCCGGGTAGCGGCGGCCCAGCGCACGCCAGCGTGCGACCGCCAGGAAGAGCCCCGGAAGCAGCCGCTCCACGGCCTCGGCTCCGCACCCCGGCAGCAGCCGTGCGGCTTCCGCGTCGCCCCACTGCTCACGTACAGGCACGATCAGCCGCTCGGCGAGATCGGTCCGTCCGCCGGCGACGACCACGGTGGCGATCTGGCGGCGTACGGCCTCCGGGGCGTCGTCCATCGCCCGTTCCAGGGCGGCGTCGCTGATCGGCAGGTGGAGGGTGGACTTGAGCGCGTGGCCACGGACGGTGGCGTCGGGGTCCGCGAGCCGGGCCTCCAGAAAGCCGGTGTCCCCTGCGATGACCGCCGCGACGACGGCGAGCCTGCGACCGAACGGCCCCCGCGTGTCCAACTCGTCCAGCAGCGGCCGGATGTCACCGGCCCCGTCGCGGTCCGCGACCTGGTTCCGTGTCCATGTGGCGAGCGCGCGCATGCGGGCGGGGTACGCGAGCGGGTCGAGGGTCGTGAAGAGGTCATCGACGGCCTTGCGGGGATGGTGCGGCGCTATGGACATGCGGGCCATTGTGGTGCGGCCGGGCCGCCCACCCGTAACGGTTTAGCTGGGGATCGAGTTCACCTGCGGCGAGGCGACGGCACACCGTTGGCGGTCCCGAGCGTGATCGCACCCGTCCGTCAGGGCGCATGCCGCCGGGGCAGGGACGGCAAGTACGCGGAGATCGCGCGACCCTCGTCACGCGCTGACTCCCGGCGCTCCGCTCCCGAACCGATCATGGACGCCGATTTCCGCACCATGCCACCGCGGTCACCGGGGCCACCGGGGCCAGCGACGGGTGGTTTCACGTCAGGCGGTTGGGCGGTCCGTGGTGGACGAAAAAAAGCGCGCCGATGCGCTCACGGAAGGCTTCATCCCGGTGGATGACGCGGTCCTCGACACCCGAACGCATGACTCGCGCGTCACCGTCAACCACAGTCAGGTCCGACATCGGCAGGTCGCCTGACGCGCTGACCAACCACGCACGCCGCTCCGCGGCAACACGCGTGTAAAGACGTCGGGAGCGAGTTGCAGCCACCCCTGCGAAATTGAGAAGTTCTCGTTGCCTTCGTCAGCGGCACGGGATTCGGCGAGCCCGGAGACCGTTCGCTCGTCGACGGCCCATTGGACCTGGGCGGAGATGTCCCCGCCGAGTTGAGCCACAGCGCGTGTCGGATCTCAGAGCGTGCCGGACAGCCGTACCGGCACTCAGCCGGGCACAAGTCGCGGGTTGAGCCGGCCAGCGGTGTCTGCCAGGCTCGTGACCCGTGATCGATGACGTCGCGAAGGACTACCTGCACAACGATCTGCGACAGGTTCGCGAGGTCATGCTCTGGAAGCTCGAGGGCCTGAGCGAGTACGACATCCGGCGCCCGCTGACATCGACGGGTACCAACCTTCTCGGCCTGGTGAAGCACCTCTCGATCTGGGAATCCCGCTACTTCGGCGAGGTCTTCGACCGACCGTTCTCCGAACCACTGCCCCGGTGGCACGACGCCCGGGAGCACGGCGCCGACATGTGGGCGACCGAACACGAGACGCGTGAGCAGATCACCGACCGCTACCGTCGCGTGTGGCAGCACTCCGACGCAACGATCACCGCCCTCTCGATCGACTCCCCCGGCTACGTCCCCTGGTGGCCGCGCCCGGAGGTGAACCTGTTCAACGTCCTGGTCCACATGCTCACCGAGACCGGCCGGCACGCCGGACACGCCGATATCCTGCGCGAACAGCTCGACGACTCGACGGGAACCACAGCCGAATACGCGAAGGGTCAGCACGACGCGGCCTTCTGGGATGCCCAGTGCGTGAAGATCGAGCAAGCCGCCAGGGCAGCGGCCGGCTTCACCGAAGATTCGCCGTTGTGACCCCGGGACCCGTAATACCCAGCTACGCGGCCGATCCCCCGGGCATTCCCGGACACAAGCTGAGCCGGTAGCCCGACCCCGGGACTGTCGCCGGGCGCACACGATCCTCACCGAGTCGTGCTCGAGTTGCACCATCCGGAGTTTCCCCACTGCCGGTCACCGGCACCGAACGTCCGTCCAGCCAGCCGCAGAGTCGGTCGGCCAGGGTGAGGTCTTCGGGGAAAAGAGCTTTCCCCATGCTTGGGGCAATAGGACAGTGCCTCACCCCGGGAACTGAATCCGCCGTCGGCGACCTCCAGATGGACCCGCCTGAGCAGTGTGGGGGCATCGGATGCCGGACAGCGGCATCGAGCTCGGCAATGGCTGTGGGGGGCGCAGGTGGTGGAAATCGGCTGGCGCAAGCCTGCTCTTGGAGCCTCGCGAGAATCTCGCCGTCGATCACGCGGACATTCGTGGCAACCGGCGCTGAGAACGGTGAGGGTGCCGGGGGCCGAACGGTGTCGGCGACAACGATCCGACGCCCGGTTCCATGCGTTGCCATGCCTCTCCGGGCGACGGCCGGCTCCGGAGTGATCGGTGGGCCGGCTCTCAGCCAGACCGCGACCAAGAGTTACACCAACCTCAGGTCGGCCAGATCGTGTGACCTCGCCGGGAGTTCGCCACCACCCTCGTCGGCCCGTTCCTGCGACGTGACCGATGCGACGATCGAGGGTGATCGGCGTGGTCGTGTACCGGACGAGCCCGCAGGGGCGGGAGCGGCTGTGCGAATCGGTTCGGGCGAGGCGACGCGGCGCACTGAGTCGCGCCGACTCAGTGCGCCGCGGACGGTCGCCGCGAGGGAGGGCGCGGCTGGTGCCGGCGTTGTCGGTGGCGACGGATACGTTGGCGGGCATGGGGACGGGGATCGATTACGTGCGCGGTGATGCGACGACGCCGCTGGGCAAGGGCCCGAAGGTGATCGCGCACGTCTGCAATGACATGGGCGGCTGGGGCAAGGGCTTTGTCCTGGCCGTCTCCAGGCGCTGGCCCGAGCCGGAGGCCGCCTACCGGCGGTGGCATCGGGAGCGGTCCGGCAACGACTTCGGCCTGGGTGCCGTGCAGGTGGTGCAGGTGGACCGGCTGCTGTGGGTGGCCAACATGATCGGCCAGCACGGCACGCGCACCGGCAGCAAGGGCGTACCCGTGCGCTACGACGCCATCGACACTGCTCTCGGCGTTGTCGCCGTCAAGGCTGCCGAGTTGGCGGCGTCCGTGCACATGCCGCGGATCGGCTGCGGCCTGGCGGGCGGCAAGTGGGAACGGATCGAGCCGTCGATCGTTGCGCGTCTCGTGGGCGCCGACGTGCGTGTCACCGTCTACGACCACGGGTGATCGCCGGCCGGTCGGGGTGACCGGGCGTGAAGGCCGGCCGCCGCATCCGCGTCGGTTCGGCTCCGTCGTACCGGCGCGGTCGCCCGATTGCGTTGACCCGGGCCGGACGAAGGAAGGGCGGCCGCGCGTACGACGCGCTGCCGCCCTTCCGCGCGCCACGGCGCCCCGCCCCCTTCCGCACGTGCGGAAGGGGAGTCGGTGGGGTTCAGGGGGTGGTGACGGGGCCGACGTACGTGGCGGGGTGGGTGGCGCCGTCCTGGCGCAGGATGCTGCTGCCGGGCCAGTTGAGCGTGACGGAGGTGGTCTCGTTGGGCGGGGTGATGGCGACCGTCTTGGCGCTGAACTGCGTGCCGGAGCCCGCCTCCCAGGGGAGGTAGGAGATGACGAAGCTAGCGCTGGCACCGGACTTCAGGGTGACGGTGGGCGCGGTCTTGTTGGTGCGGACGAGGGACCAGGTGTCCGCGGCCTGGAGGTCCACGCCCGGGAAGCCCTTGATCGTGCAGGTCGATCCGCTGCTGTTCGTCATCAGGACCTCGAGGTGCTGCTGGTCGTCGGCGCTGCTGTAGGCGCTGTCGCCGTTGCCGAAAGAGAACTTCAGGCCGGCGGTGTGGCAGCGGCCGATGGTGGCGGCGGCGGGCTTGTCGTTGGAGGACGACGCGTGCGTGCTCGCCGGGTCGGCCTTCGCGCCGGTGGCGTCCGTCGCGGCCGGTGCGCCCGTGGTGGGGGTGGAGGCAGGATCGGACGCGTCCGCCGATGTGGAGGTATTCGTGGAGGTCGACGCCGACGCCGTCGCCGAGGCGTCCGACGACGTGCCCGAGTCGCAGGCGGAGAGCCCGAGGGCCACAACTGCCGCAGTGGCGACGAGGGCGGCGGTGCGCAGGACACGAGACACGGTTTCTCCCAGTGATCGAACGTGGTGGCCAGGTGACGATCAGTATCGAGGGAGACGTGCAACAGGCATGTCACTGACGGATGTTGACTGAACGACAGTCGTCGGCACTGGTTGTTACACACCGGACCGGGTGGTGCGGAACCGTTGTTCCCGCCGAGACCTCATCCCTTGAAGGGCAGAAACGTGCCCGGTTTTCGGCCTGCTGGAGCACCGTCGGCGAGTCGGACGAGTGGCCGGTCGTCGTCTTCCGCAGGCACCACGGTCCCGTGTGCGGGGCCGCGGCGGCCTCAACTCGGGGGTGGCGCGGAGGCCCAACTGTCGCCGTCGTAGAAGTAGGTGGGGTCGCCCCGCAGTCCGGTCGTGCGGAAGGGCCTGCCGTGGTCGTCGATACGGAGGGTGCCCTGTTGGTCGCCGCGGCTCCAGACGACTTCCAGGTACCAGGTGACGTCGTGGTCCGTGGTGCGGGCGTCGACGTCGAGGACCTGCACGTCGTGGGGAGAGACCTGGAAGGGAAAGTCGGGGACGGCGGTTTTCCCATGGACTCCGATACCCGGCACGGCCCGCGCGCGGGGCACGGCCGCATCGAGGTCGACGGCGAAGGAGGCGGGCTCGAGTCCGCCGCCGCAACCGGATTCCGGGGTGTAGCCGTTCCCTTGCGGGGCCTGGGCGCTGCTGACGACCCGCACGTACAGGGCGTGCAGCACGACCGGTTGGCCCGGCAGTCCCTGTGCGGTCACCTGCAACCGCAGATCCCCGGCGGGTATCCCGTTCAGCGCGGCGGCCCAGGCGTTCGTCTCCGCCAGGGACGGCGGCGGCGGGATCCTCTCCGGCGGCCTCGCGATCAGGAACCACTGGCCGCACTGGGTGTCCCAGTTGTCCGACAGCACGGTCACCTGGATCGGCGCCTCCCCGCTGGCGCCGATCGGGGCCGAGGTGGTCGGCCCGGAAGTGCTGCGGGTCCGGGCGGCCGGATCGGAGGCGGTACTCGGCGCAGACGGTGCCGACACGGTCCGGCCGGACGTCGGGACCGGCGCGGACGACCCCGGCCGTGTGGTGGCGCCGGCACTGGCAGGGGTGGGGGCGCTGTCGCCGGCCGCACCGCCCGCGCTGCCGGTTGTCGGACGCTGGAGAGAGGCGGTGGCGTGCGGGTGGTCCGCCCCGCGGGCCGTGTGCAGCGCCAGCGGAAGCACTGCGGCGAGCACGGCCGCGGTTCCCAAGGCGATCCGGGTCCGGCGCGGCCGACGCCCGGATCGCTTGCCGCCGGCTTGGGGCCGCAGGGGCGGTGAGAGCGGCGCGGGAGGCGGGGACGGCGCGGGCGGCGGGGACGGCGCGGGCGGCGGGGGCGCCTGGGGGTTCGCCGCCGCCCGGACGTCCGCGGGCGCGATCGTCTCACCGGGAACCTCGCGGCGCGGGTCGCTCCCGTAGGTGGCCGCGCTGTACGGGACCTCTCCTGGGGCGGCTGAGCCCTCATCAGGGTCCGGGTCCGGGTTCGGCGACGTTGCCGCCGGGACACGGGATTCCGGCGCGCGGTTCGGGTCCCGGCGACGGGCCGCGTCCGCCAGCAGCCAGCGTCGATGCAGGGCCACCAACTCCTCCCGGCTCGCGCCGCATTGCCGGGCGAACCGCTCCACGGGGGCGTAGTCGCCGGGAACCGCTGCGCCGTTGCAGTAGCGGTGCAACGTGGAGGTGCTGACGTGCAGCCGGGCGGCGAGCATGCCGTAGCTGTGTCCCGATCGCTCCTTGAGTTCGCGCAGCGCGCTGGCGAAGTCCTCGATGTACGCGGTCATCCCGCCCCCGTCCCGGGCCGACGTTCCAGGAACTGCCATCGTCCCAGCTCAAGGTGGGTGGAATCGTTCCAGTGTCCCCAACTGTGGCAAGACTGTGGCATCCGGGACGAAACACGGCGCACGGTGGCGGCATCCCATCGTCCGGCCCAGTGAAGGCTGACCACCATGTCCGTGAAGTCCGTCCTGTCGTCCACCGCCGTCCTGGTCGTCGGTGCCGTCGCCCTGACCGGGTGCCGGTCCGGATCCGCCGCCAGCGCCGATGGATCGGCGCCGCCGCAGCGACCCCCTGCCTCCTCCGCGCCCGCGCTCCCGTCCTCCTCCAAGCCGAGCGCCGTCACGCCGAGTGCCGTCAAGCCGACCTCCGCACGGCCCACTTCACCGCCGGCCACCGAAAACGGTTCGAGCAGCGGCGGGAGTTCGGGCGGCCGCACCGCCGGCAAGGGCAAGCCGGCCGGTAAGAGCTCACCGAGCAGTCGCCCGGTCCGCCGCCCGAGCAGCGAAGCCACGAGCGACAGCTACGCCTGGAAACACCCGTGCACGCCCGGGCAGTTGTCGGTACGCGTGGTCCGCCGGGCCTCGGCGCCTACCGAGCGGGTGATCGAGGTGCGCAATCTCGGCCCCGACTCCTGCGGTCTGAGCTACTACCCGCTGACGAGCCTCACCGCGCACGCCGGCGGCGGTCAGGCCGTCGAGCCGCTGGTGCCGAGCGGTCTCGGAGGCGCACCCGCCTACCCGGTCTACGCCGGACAGACCGCCTACGCCGTCATCGACCTCGACCCCAGCGGGGCGACCAGCGGGACCGTGCCGGGCATCGACCAGCTGAACGTCCTCGCCGACGGCGACCACATGCCGAAAGCGGACACGCTCGGCTTCCCCCTCGGCACCGGCGCGGGCGCCCGCGTACACGGACCGAAGCTGGGCCTGTACCGGAGCACCGTCGCGGACGCGATCGTCTCGATGCGGAGCGCGGACATCCTGCCCTGACCCGGCAGGCGGCCCTCACCTCTCCGAGTCCGCGCCGACGCTTCCGGCGGGCCGGCACAGCGGAGTGGCACAGCGGGCTGGCACGGCCGGGTCGCACGGGGGGTGGCGCCGGGAACGCGGTCCGGCGGTGCGCACCGCGTTGCGCGGTCCGGCGGCGCGGACCCGCCCGGCGCGACCGCCCGGGGCGCTCTCGCGCACCCGGCCGGCCCGCTCCGACCCGTCGCTACGCCCCAGGCGGTGCGCACTCGATCCCGGAGACCGTCGTGACGGCCGAAGGCACCAGGTCGGGTGCGGCCGCGGCGGCCGGGCCCGCGGCGGTCGGGGCCGCCCCGTCGAGCCCGGGGCTGGTGATGACCCGCAGCAGTCCGTCGATGCCGCGCAGCAGCGTCTCACCGGCCACGAGGGGGTCGCCGAGGTAGCCGGCGCTCATCGCGCCGTCGCGGAGCATGACGAAGTGCCGCCCGGCGTTTTCGGCCTCCGCGGGCGCGATCTCGGCGAACAGGCCGGTGATCGTCTGCAGGAACCACGCACGGTGCTCCACGACGGCCCGGTGGACCGGGTGGTCGGGGGCGGGGAATTCCGCTGCCGCGTTGAGGAAGGCGCATCCGCGGTAGCCGGGCGAGCGGATCTGCTCGACCAGGGACGCGCCGATGCCGCGCAGGACGCCGTCGGTCGGCGTGTCGGCGGCCATCAGGGAGCCGATCTGGGTGCGGATCGCCTGGTCCACGCTGCCGATGTAGGCGACGGCCAGGTCTTCCTTGCTGCGGAAGTGGCGATAGAAGGTGGCGTTGGTGACCTTGGCCTCGGCGACCAGGCGGTCGACACCCACGGTGTGGATGCCCTCCGCGTAGAAGAGCTGCCCGGCGGTCCGCAGGAGCCGTTCCCGGGCTGCGGAGACCCTCTTGCCGGTGGCGGTGCCGGCTTCCGTCTGCGTCATGCCTCCAGCATAGCGGGTAGAACGGTCTCTCTTGTTTTATCGGCGCCGATATGCCAGGCTACGAAGCAGAGAGATCGTTCTCTCTGTGTAGAGACGAGGTTTCCCGCGATCCGTCGCCACCGCGGTCGCGACCGGGAAGCCCGCCTGCCCGGTCCCGGGCGGCAGAACCGGTCCCGGACCCCATCCCCGCACTCACTGGAGAATCCCCATGGCCTCCGCCGCCGTCACTCCGCATACGGGCACCGGCTCCGTCCTGCCCCGGCTGTACCTCATCCGCTTCGTCTTCGCCGCCGCCTGGGCGGTGCTGCTGCTGGTGTCCGGCTCCGACCTCACCGCCGGGACCAAGGCCCTGCTGTTCCTCTACCCCGCCTTCGACGTGGCCGCGGCCGTCATCGACGCCGGGTCGACCCGGGCCGGCCGGCCGGTCAAGGGCCTGTACGCCAACATGGCGATCAGCGCGCTCGCCGCCGTCGGCGTCGCCGTGGCCAGCACGTCCGGCACCGCCGACGTGCTGCGGGTCTGGGGCGCCTGGGCCGTCGTCTCCGGCCTGGTCCAGCTCCTGGTCGCCGTCGCCCGCCGGCCCATGGGTGGCCAATGGGCCATGATCGCCAGTGGCGGCATCTCCGTCCTGGCCGGCGCTTCCTTCATCCAGAGCGCCTCGAAGTCCGACCCTTCGCTGAAGGCCCTGGCCGGCTACGCCGTGCTCGGCGGGATCTTCTTCCTCGTTTCGGCGATCCGACTCCACCGCTCGACCCGTAAGGACTGAGCCATGTCGACCAGCAATCGCGGCGACCGGGCACAGCGCCCGACTCGGGCGGTGCCCGACGAGATCCGGCTCGGCGGCACATCGGTGCGGCGGATGGGGTTCGGCGCCATGAGGCTGGCCGGGCCGGGAATCTGGGGACCGCCGGCCGACCGGGACCACTCGATCCGACTGGCCCGGCGGGCGGTGGAGCTCGGCGTCGATCACTTCGACACGGCTGACTCCTACGGCTTCGGCGTCGTCGAGGACATGCTGCGCGAGGCGCTGCACCCGTACTCCGACCGCCTGCTCCTCGCCACCAAGGTGGGCCAGGTGCAACCGCGGCCCGGCGTATGGGAGCCGGTCGGCCGGCCGGCCTTTCTGCGCCACCAGTGCGAGATGAGCCTGCGCCGGCTGGACGTGGACCGGATCGACCTTCTCTATCTGCACCGCGTCGACCCGGATGTGCCGTTCGCCGAGCAGATCGGCACGATGAAGGAACTGCGGGACGAGGGCAAGATCGCGCACATCGGCCTCTCCGAGGTCACGGTGTCCCAGATCGAGGCCGCGCGGGCGGTCGTGGATGTCGCCGCCGTGCAGAACATCTACAACCTGAGCACGCGCACCTGGGACGACGTCCTGGCCTATTGCACCCGCGAGCGCATCCCCTTCGTCGCCTGGTTTCCCTTCATGCGCGGCGCGCTCACCGAGCCCGGCGGCGTCGCCGACCTCATCGCCGCCGAGACCGGATCCACCCCGGCCCAGGTCGCGCTGGCCTGGCTGCTCGCCCGTTCGGACATGCTCTGTCCGATCCCCGGCACGTCCTCGCTCGCGCACCTGGAAGAGAATGTCGCGGCGGCCTCACTGCGCCTGTCCGACGAGCAGATGGCCAGGCTCACCGCGTCCTCCTGACCACCGAGGCGTGCGCCGGTCGTCGGAACCGCGGTTGCGGCGCCGACGACGGCGGAACCGGCGCCGACGAGTCCGTGACGACGGTCGCCGCGAACACGTAACTGACGCCCGGGCCCCGGCCGGCACCGGTCGGTGCCGGCCGGGGCCCGCATCGGTCACATGCGCGAGCCGCGACCGGCGCTGCGCGGCGCGGAGTTCGATGCCGCGTGGCTGGAACGGCTGTCGGCCCAGGGCCAGTTGGACTGGGTGAACTTCTCGAAGGTGTGGCTGAAGTACCAGTCGGTCTGCGCCACACCGGAGCACGCACCGGCGCCGACCGTGCCGGGGCAGGTTCCGTTGTCCCGCTGGAGCGCCCAGAAGGACAGGGTGTTGATCTTCTTCGCGGCGGCCCAGTGCTCCACCGTGGCGGCGTCCGCCGTGGTGAACGTCTCCGCCGGGCCGAAGTCGTCGATGCCGGGCATCTCGGTGACGCCGATCCTGCTCCACAGCCGGGACGACGGCTCCAAGGGGTAGAGCGCGGCCAGTTGGTCGTGCAGGCCGGCGGCGGCCGTCTCGGTGTCGGTCGCCATTTCGTGCGTCGCGCCGTCGTAGTAGTCGAACGTCATGATGTTGACGACGTCCACCCGGGCGTGGTTGGCGACGGCGTTCTGGAGCAGGGCCACGCCGGTGGCGCCGAGGCCGGTCGTCGTCGACGGGAGCGTGTACGAGAACTGCACACTGCGGTGCGTGCGGTGCGCCCAGTTCTCGACCAGGGCCACCGCCTTGTTGCGGCGGTCGATCCCCGCCGTGGCGGACAGGGAGTCGGCCTCGACGTCGAGGTCGATCCTCGTCACGCCGTAGGTCGTGACCAGGCTTTCGTAGACCGCCGCGATCGACTTGACGTCGGTGCAGCTGTCGGCGATGTCGGTTCCGGTGGTGTCCGCCGCGTAACCGCCGAAGGACGGGATGGCGTTGCCGCCGCGCGCCTGAAGGGCGGCGATGTCCTTGCCGTAGACCGACTTGGACACCGGCTGCGTGGCGTCCCCGTTCCAGGTCGCGGTGCAGGAGCCGGCCGCGGGTGTCTGGAGGAAGGCCAGCGTCAGGTACTTGTTGTGGGACTGGGACGCGAGCGCGGCCGGGCTCCCACCGGAGTACGTCTCGTAGTACGGCGCGACCACGTGGGCCGGCATGGGCGCCCGGAAGGCCGGGGCGGCCTGTGCGGCGCCGCCTCCCGCCACCACCAGTCCGGCGGACACGGCGGCGGCCGCCGAAGCGGCCAGCAACGCGCGAACAGGTCCAGATCGTCTCATCAACGCTCCCACCAGAGGAAATTGAGCAGCAGAACACCAGCAGAAACCAGCGGAACACCAGCGGAACAGCATCGGACCCGGCATCCGGCGGACATCCGGGCCGGCTTCGTCGGGCCTCAAGGCCGTCCCCGGCCAGGGGAATTGACCTGGCACGTATGACTGCGCCCATATTTGGTCTAGGCCAATGATCTGTCAAGAGCGAAGCCCGGGCCCGCGCGATCCCGCCGTGGGAACGGGACGTCCCGGGCGCTGTCAGTGGGGCGTGCGAGGCTCAGCCCATGGGATTCTTCGACGATCTTGTGCTGCCCGAGGAACCGGCGGCCGAGTCGGCCGTGCTGGCCAGGTTGCGACCGCCGCGGGAGGACGACGGGCGGTACGCGCCGCCCGTCGACCACTTCGCGCCCGTACGGGTGCAACAGCTCGAAGTGGTCGGCGCAGGTCCGGAGACCCGGATATTGCTGACGGGATGGTCCGTGTGGCCGCGGTCGGTCACGGTGCATCTGACGATCTTCCGGAAAACCCGTCGCCAGGACGCCGGGGCGAGCCGGCAGTCCGGGCTCCGGGTGGGTCTGCTCCTCTCGGACGGCCGCCGGGTGACCACGGTGGACGGCACGTTCGTACGGAGAATCAACTACACCGGGCCGCAGGGAGAGCCGATCGAGGCGCAGACGGACCAAGCGGTCGGACTCATCCCGTTGGACCCGGGCTCGATGTACTCCCGCAGGTCCCGGTTCACCACGGACGTGGACCTGTATCTGGCCGAACTCCCGCCTCCAGGGGAGGCACAGCTGGTGGTCGAGTGGCCGGACGAGGAGGTGGCCGAGGCCCGCGCCGCGATCGACGTGGCGGCGCTGCGTGCCGCGTCACGTCGGGTGCTCGAGGTCTGGCCGGGACTGGAGCCGCCGGATCCGCAGGCGCGGCAGGGCGTGGTCACGAGCATGCAGCTGAGCGGAGCGGCGAGGTTCCTGGCGCCGCCGCTGACTCGGGAGCAGCGCGAGACGCTTCGTCGCGAGGAGGAGGCACAGCAGCGCTACGTGCCGCGGGCCGACTGGCAGCAGATGGGCTACCGGGACTGGGCGGACACAGCACTGATCCGGGCCCGGCTGGAAGGAGGCGCGCCGGCCGGCACCCTCGGTGGATCGCCCGGCGCCACCCCGCTGCACCGGGTGGCGGAGCACGGCGCGGCAGAAGCGGTGACAGCGCTCCTCGCGTACGGCGTGGATGTCGACGCGCGCGACAACGACGGGCACACGCCCCTGTGGTACGCCGCTGGCAGCATGGACGAGGCCACCGTCCGCACGCTGATCGATGCCGGGGCGGATGTGTGGCGGCCGCAGTCCGGACCTTGGTCGCCGGGTCGGCTGCTGTTGACCACCTCGCTGGCGGCGCTTGTGCAAGACCTGCCGGGGGCGACGGAGTTGCTCCCGGAGGAGGTCGCCGAGCAGCAGGCCGCGGACACGCTCATCGCGGCGTTCGGCGACGAACCCTTGTGGACCGAGGGGCTCGGTGTCTGCTTCGTGCGGGGCCTGAGCGAGGACGAGTTGATCCGGCGGATCGGCGCCGATCCCGCGCGCTGCCCGACGGCGGACCTCGACGACGCGCCCTTCGACGAGGAGGACTACGAGGAATCCCTGCGCTTCGTGGGAGTGCGGAGTGTGGCGGGCGCTCCCGGCGGCTGCGTCATCACCCAGGACGGTCACGCGCCGATCGGCGGTGCCTTGCTGGAGGCGATATCGGCGGGGACCACCGCCTGCGGCGTGTACTTCAGCCCCAAGGGCGGAACGTTCAGGACCGTGGCCCGCGACGGGGAAGTCGTCACGTCCGACGAGATCGGCTCCGCACCTCTCGCGTCTGACCCGGCCGCATACTGGACCTTCCGCTTCTGGCAGCGCCGGCGCACCTTCCCGTACGGCGCCGACATCCTTGCCTACTGCTGCGCCACAGCCGGTCTGGGCATCGGCGACGGCCGGGACGCGGTCGCTCGCGGTGGCCCGCGCCGCTGGGTGCCGCTGCCCGCGCGACTTCAGAACTGAGCCGGCTTTGTCACGGGCCCGACCCTCCGGCCCCGCCCGTCCGGGCCCGGCCTCGTAGCCGGTCGTGGAACCCGCCGGCTCACGCCGCCCCGATCGCTGACGCACCGTCGGTTCCGGCGGAGGCGTTGGGGTAGGGTCTGGTCACTTATTCGGGGCCGCAGTTGCCCGTGCCGCTGCTCAGGAAGACCCTGGCGCCCGGGGCCGGGCCCGGGCCCGTGAAGGAGGAGTGCCGGCAGCAACGCACCATCACCCGATCTCGGCACACGGCAAGGAGCATCCATGCATACGCAGCACGGCAGGGCAAGGGGAGCGGACCGGGGCGAGGATTCGACGAGGGCTCCGGCAGGGGGGATGCGTCGTCGCTCGGAGGATCTCGTCGCCCCCGCCGTAGCCGCGCTGTCGGCGCGGCCCACCGCTGGTTCGCTGCTCACCTTGCAGCGCGCCGCCGGTAACGCCGCGGTGGGTGCCGCATTGACGGGGTTGACGGGCCGGGCCGCCCCAAGTGCCGCCGCGCCGCTGCCGATTCAGCGCGCCTACAGCTCGGACTCCGAGGAGGAGGATCGCCAGCGCCGGCGGCGCCGCAGAAGCCGCTCGGTCACCCCGCGCGACTACGAACACGTCGACACCAGCTTCGCCACGCGCGATTCGATGGCCGGAGTTCCGGCTCGCCGGCAGCCGGGCCAGAACACGGTGATGGGTCAGTCGGCGAGCGAAGCGATGCGGGCGGCCGGCCGGCATCCCGGGGGTACCACGAGCTGGCTGCACGGCTCCGCCGCCTGGTCCCACGGCGACCCGGTGCACGGCACACCGCAACGCCGCAGCAATCTGTTCGCCGGCACCCAGGCGACCAACATGGAGCACCTCCGCCACGAGTCCGCCCTGTCGTCCCCCGCCCCCGGCGTCAGCGGCGGCATCGACGTCCTCGGCGTGCCGATCACCCAGATCGGCCTGCGCCAGCGTCTCGGCGGCAACAACGTGTTCGGACAGGCGGAGTATTCGGTCCATTCGCCCTACGACCCGAGCGAGAGTTACCGCAGGCCGCTCAATCCCCTCGACCCCCGGCCGGTCGGTGTGCGGGAGCAAGCCGGAGACCTCGAGCCACGCGAACGGATTCACCGCCGGGCCGAGGCCGAGCACATGCACATGACGATGGGAGCACTCCCGCCCGAGGCCGTCCCGCGCGAGTACCAGGAGTGGCGGCAGCGGCGGGCCGCCGGCCCGTCGGCGGCGTCGGCGGCGTCGACGAGCGGTCCCCGGGTCGTGACCGCGGGCGCGCCCAGTTGGGCGAGCCCCTCCCCCGCCCCGGCCCCCGCGCTCAGCAGGTCGTCGAGCACGTCCGGACACCGGAGCACCAGTAAGCATCGCAGCACCAGCAAACACCGGAGCGCCAGCAAGGACCGGACCACCGCGAGCCCGGTGGTCAGTCCGCCCCGGCGGGATCGCGACCGGCCGCCGATCAGCAACCCGCGGCTCTGGCAGGCCGCGACCAGTGCGCAGAGCAGCCCGGCTCCTTCGATGTACCCCTCGCCGTACGCGGGCCCGTCGATGCACACGACGCCCGGGGTGCGCCCGGCGCCCCGCCCCGTCAGCTCGTACAACCCGCCTCCGCTGTCGTACGCGCCGCCGCCGTCCTCGTACGCCCCGCCGCCCTCCGTGGCCTCCTCGGCCTCGGGCCGGGCCAATGTGGTCACCGTCGAGCCCAGGCCGCGGCTCAGCAGGGCGGACTCCTACCGCAGTGACCGTCTGGCGGCACCGGCCAGGCCGGCCCTCGGCAGGTCGGACAGCCGCCTCGACCGCTCCCAGTCGCCCCGGGACCGCGTCGACGACGAGGAGCGCGGCAGGGCCCGCCGACGGGACCGGGACCGCGACGACGACCGGCCCACCTACTACCGGTACTGAGAACCGGCACTGAGGACCGGCACTGAGGACCGGCACTGAGGACCGGCACTGACGGACGGTACTGAGACCCGGACCACGGCCGGACAGGCGGAAGGGGCGGCTCCTCGCGGAGCCGCCCCTTCGTCGCCTCGCGGTCACGCTCATGTGCGGCTCGCCCTGGGGCGGGTTTTCCCGGGCCGGGCCGGGCGGGGAGGAGTCGGGAGGGGGGTGGCCAGTGCCTCGATGGCGCCCGACTCCGCCTCCCTTTCCTTGTCGTCCCCCTTGTCGGAGAGCTTCAGGCCGTTTCCCATGTCGGTGCCCGGCACCGCTCCCCGCGCCTGCTGACCGACGTGGATCAGTTCGTGCAGCAGGGTCTTCTTCCTGGAGACGTCTCCGACGATCTTCTTGCCCGAGGTGAACGCGATCGCGCCGAGGGCCCGGGCCACCGCCAGGTCCCTCGGCCGGTCGAGGATCTCGACCGACCGGTAGCTGCCCTCGGGAACCTTCAACCGCCCCTCCGCCTCGCGCTGGACCGGCTCCGGCAGCGAGCGGCCGCGGGCGCCGAGAACGCCGAGGACGGCGTCGCGCTGGATCTGCGCGACGGACCCCCGCCCGCTCGCCCGGTGCGCGCAGCCCGCGCTGTGCTGATGCGCTTCCCGTTGCAGCGCTCGGGTCGCCGCCGCGTTGCCGACGCTGCGCTGGAGGGCGTACATCGCGGCCTGCGGGGTAAGGGCCCGGTCGAACGGGGCCGGGCTCGGGACGGCCGGCGCGATGCGGGACGCGGTACGGCGCGGCCTGGCCGCGTCAGGTGCCTTGCCCGGGTCTTGCGCGCGCATGCGGCGGACCTTTCCGAAGAGCGTGCGGGTTCCCCACCATACGTACGCGACCGGCGGTGCGGCGGGAAGGGGCACAAGGGCACTGGTCGCTGCTCCTTCAGGCAGCCCGATGCGCCTGTTGGGCCACCGACTGTGTCCCCCGGCCTGCTGACCGGCTCGGTGCCCCGCCGGTAGTTTCGCAAGGTGAGCCTATGGACTTCCCTCGAGCCGGCATCGACCACCGTGGACCCGGGCAGTACGGCCGGCGTACGACTGCGGCTGCGCAACACGGGAGATGTGGTCGACGAATACCGTTTCGTGCCCGTCGGCGATGTCGCGCCGTACGTCACCGTCGAGCCGCCGACGATCCGGCTCTACCCGGGCACCACCGGAACCGTCCAGCTCACCTTCGCGCCGCCGCGCACCCCCGACGCCACCGCGGGACCCAATCGGTACGCCGTCCAGATCATTCCGACGGAGCACCCCGAGGCCACGACGGTCCCCGAGGGCAACCTCACCATCACTCCCTTCACCGAGATGCGCGCCGAACTCGTGCCGCACACCGTCAAGGGACGCTTCCGGGGACGGCCCAAGCTGGCCATCGACAACTTCGGCAACACCACCCTCACCGCCTCCGTCACCGGCAACGACAACGGCGACCAGCTCTCCTACGAGGTCCACCCCGCCAACGTCCAGATCGAGCCCGGCCGCGCCGCCTTCGTGAAGGCCACCCTGCGGCCCCGGCAGCTCATCTGGTTCGGCCACAAGCAGCAACGGCCCTACCGCCTGGCCGTGCGCCGCTCCGGCAGCACGCCCCTTGATGTCGACGGCACCTATGTGCAGCGCGGATTCCTCCCCCGCTGGCTCGCCACCCTCCTCACCCTGCTCATCAGCCTGGCCCTTGTCTTCGTCGCGCTCTGGTTCACCAAATCCGCCAAGGTCACCAGCCTGGCCACCGCGCAGATCCAGCAGCCGGTCGTCGCCACCCTCCCCTCGCCTCCCGCGCCGCCCTCGGCGACGCCCAGCCCGACGCCGACAACTCCGCCCGTGACGCAGTCTCCGACACCTGCCGGGGCGCAGGGGGGCGGAGGCGGTGGGGCGCCGGCGAAGCCCAAGCCCAAGCGCAAGATCCCGGACACCGCGGCGACCGCCGTCACCGCGCTGGACAAGGCCATTCCCGGCCGCCACGTCTGCTATCGGGCCTATGTGGCCGACATCGGCTGGCAGCACTCGGTGTGCGACGGTGCGACGTCCGGCACCGAGAACCAGTCGCGCCCCATCGAGGCCATCGACGTCGCGGTGTCCGGCAGCGCCAGCACCTCGGCCAACGTGTTTATCGGCGGCAACGTCGGGTGGCCGGCCGCCTGGAAGACCGCGCCCGAGAAGACCGACATGACGATCGGAAACCCCGGTTCCGGGCAGCAGGTCGAGCAGCTCGTGATGAGCCTCAGCGACGGCGTGCTCTGCGGCAACGGCTATGTCGAGACGTCCGAGTGGCAGCAGAAGCAGTGCGACACCCCTGGTGGCGCCCGCCATTGGGTCAGCCTCGGGACCACGGGCCAGTCACTGCGGCTGGAAGCCTTTGAACTGACCATGGACCGGTAGGAGGTTGATCCGGGCCCCCAGGCCCCGGCCCCCGGGCCGCCTGCCCCCGGCCGCCGGGGGCCCGGTTTCCCGTTGCCCCCGGGGGGAACCCCTTTCACCAGCCGCCGTCGTCCAGCACCAGGCGCCCGGCCTTCCGGTACTCGCGCTGGGCGCCCGCCAGAAGGTCCGCGCCGGTGACCGGGTCGCCGCGGCCGGCGGCGGCGTAGGCCGCGGTGACGACGGCGCTGCGGATGGAGCCTCCGGCCAGTTCGAAGTCCCGGGCGCACGGCTCCGGGTCGATGCCGGGCACGCAGGGCACCGAGGCCAGGCTGTGCCGCCACAGCGCCAGGCGCTGAACGGAGTCGGGGAACGGGAAGTCGACCACCAGGTCCAGCCGCCGGGTGAACGCGTCGTCGATGTTGGCCCGCAGGTTGGTGGTCAGCAGCGCGATGCCGTCGAAGGACTCCAGTCGCTGCAGCAGGTAGGCGCTCTCCAGGTTGGCGTAGCGGTCGTGGGAGTCCTTGACCTCCGATCGCTTGCCGAAGACGGCGTCGGCCTCGTCGAAGAGCAGGACGGCGTCGGTGCGGTCTGCCTCGGTGAAGATCCGCTCCAGGTTCTTCTCGGTCTCGCCGACGTACTTGTCGACGATCGAGGAGAGCTGCACGACGTAGAGGTCGAGGCCGAGTTCGGCGGCGACCACCTCGGCGGACAGTGTCTTGCCGGTGCCGGACTCGCCGGCGAACAGTGCCAGGACACCCCGGCCCCGGCCGCCGCCGGCGCTCAACCGCCAGTCACCGAGCACCTGGTCGCGGTGCCGGGCCCGCAGGGCCAGTTCATGCAGGTGGGCCAGCGGCTTGTCGGGCAGGACGAGGTCGTCCCAGGTCACGGCGGGACTGATACGGCGGGCGTGTTGCTCCAGGCCCGACGCGGACTGCTGCCGGGCGGCGAGCCGCAGATGGGCGCCGGAGAGCGGGCTGCCGTCGAACGCGGCCAACTCCCGGGCGGCCCGGGCGGCGCGCCGGATCCGCTCGCCGCCGAGCCGGTAGGGCGCCACCACCGGCGCCAGGTCGAAGCCGGGCTCCAGGGCGGTCCCGATGGCGGCCGACCAGGTGTCGAGGTCGCCGGAGCGCTGCCGGGGCGCGTCCAGGACCAGGGGCTCGCGATGGCGGTCGCACCAATCCGGGTCGTACGGACCGGAGCCGACCATCAGCACGGGCACGTCGGGCACCGAGAGCGCGCGCACCAGCGGTCCGGGGCGCTCCGGCAGCGGAGCCACCACGATGGCGCAGCCGAGCAGCCGTGCCTCGCGGAGCAGTTCGGCCATCAGGTCGTGGTCCCCTTCGCCGCTGCCGGGGTCGCCGGCGGCCGGCGGCCCGCCAGAGGTGGCAGGGACGGCGGGGCCGGCGGAGGCGGCGGGGGTGAAGTGCAGTGCTTCCAGGCCGGCCGCGTCCAGGGCGGCGGCGGCGCAGACGAGTCCGTCGTCCTCGCGGAGTTGGCGCAGATAGACCGTGAGGGGACCGGCCGCGAGGCGTTTGGCCAGGCGCTGCGTCAGCGCGTCGAACTGCGGTCGGGCTTCCGGCGCCCGCAGCGGCCGGGCGTAGCCGTCGAGCGCGGAGTCCTGGGTGTCGTCGCCCAGCAGATGGGCGACGACCCGGTCGGGGACGCGCAACGAGCGGCTGAGGAAAGGACGTTCGGACTCCTCCACCCGGAGCAGGCCCAGCGCGGACAGCGGCGCCGACGGGTGGAAGCGGGCTCGTGCCTCGGTGGAGTGCGGGGGCAGGCCGCTGAGTTCGAGGGCGAGGCCGACGGTCGCCCGGCGGCGGCTGACGTCGTCGTTGAGGTAGCCGTACAGCGGCTCGAAGGAGCGGTCGAGGTCGGGGGCGAGCGCGAGCAGCAGCAGGTGTACGTCCAGCGCGGTGAGGCCGAGCCGGACGGCGAGCCGGTACAGCCGGTCGTCGTCGGCCGCCGGGTACTCGCCCTCCGGCTCGGCGCCGTCTCCCTCGCGCGCCGCCTCGTCGCTCTCCGGCCCGGCATCCTCGCCGTCCGGCAGCGCGTCATCGTCCTCCGGCCCGGCATCCTCGCCGTCCGGCGCCGCGTCGTCGCCCTCCGGCCCCGGCTGGTCGGCCTGGTCGTCGGCCCCCGCGGCGTCGTCCACCGGTCGCAACAGGCGCCATACGGCGTCCTCGGACAGGTACAGGCCGCGCAGGGGGTCGTCGGCGGTCGGATCGTCGGCGCTGCGCTGCTCGACCAATCGCGCTACCCAGTAGCGCAGTTGGTCGAGCCGGTCGAGCAACGGCTCGGCGTACGGGCTCATTCGGCGACCGCCCGACCCGCCTCGGCCACCGCGCCGCCCGGCCGCCGCGGGAAATACCGCTCGGCCGAGTCCGCTCCGGTTCCGGCGGTCGCGCGCACCCGCACGCCGAGCTCTTCGACCGGGGGCCCGGCGTCGTATTCCGGGAAGGACGGGATGGGAACGGTGATCACGACGTCGACGGACGGCTTGAGTTCACCACCGAGCGCCGACCAGACCTCAGCGCTCGACCGGGCGTCCAGGTTTCCGGCGACGGTGAGGGGCACCGTGAGGCCGAGTGCGGCCAGCGATCCCGTCAGCTCTTCCGGCCGCAGCAACTCGTGCGGCACCAGGGTGGCGAGTACCGCGGCGAGCATCCGGTGCTCGTCCTGCGGCCGCTTCGTCCAGGCGGTGACGAGGTACGACAGCCGGAACCAGCGCGGTGGCAGCCGCCGGCGCAGCACCATTCCCCGCTCGTCCCGGACCTCCGTCGAACCGCTCTCGCGCCGCTTGCTGTCCTCGCGGATGTCGTACAAGTAGGCGTCGATGGTCGGGGCGTTGCGCCGGGCCGCCCAGTCGCGGGTCGGCGCCTCGAAGGCGATCTCGACGCCGGTCCCGGCCAGCGCGCCACCGGACAGCAGCTTTTTGAGGACCTCGTCCGCCTCGTGGATCACCGTCGTACCCTTCGCTGTCGCCGGAAACGGATCCGTCGCTCGGCGCGGCACACCCGGCCGTCATCCTGCCGCGCCGGAGCGCCGCCCCGGCAGGCGCGCGGGGGACGACGCAGGAGCAGCCCCCGTTGCCCCGCAGGTCATCGGCGACGGTCCGAACCGTCAGATATAGCCTTCGCGGAGGGCGTACGCCACGGCATGCGCCCGGTTGCGCAGCCGCAGCCGGGTGGTGAGGCCGTGCATCACGTTCTTGACCGTACGTTCGGAGTACGAAAGTTTGTTCGCTATTTCGCCGGTGTCCAGGCCGTCGGCGACCAGCCGGAGCACATCGACCTCGCGCGGTCCGAGGCCGTGCAGCGGAGCCTCGGACGGCCCCGCGATACCGCGCTGCATGGCGCCGACCCGGACGATCAGCCGGCCCAACAGGTCGGCGGGGATGTCGCCGTCGCCGCGGGAGGCCGCGACGACGGCTTGCTGAAGCCGGTGCCCGGTGGCCTCGTGCCGCCAGACGATGGCGCCGACCCCGCATTCGATCACCTGGAGCAGATCCGCCTCCCGGATCGTGCTCGCGACCAGCACGGCGCGGGTACCGCCGGTTCGTACCAGCCGTCGCAGCGCCGACAGCGTGGGCTCGTCGAGCGCGTCGGCGGCCACCAGGACCGCCACCGTGCCCGGCCGGCCGGTCAGTTCGTCGACCAGCTCGATCGACGGCTGGTGGACCAGCTGGCTCTTCACTCCGGCGAGCGAGACCGGGTCCGGCGCATGCACCGCGACCGGGATGGCGGTTGGGGGCGCTGTGGCTCCGGGCGACGTTCGCACGACCGAACCCGTATACCCCGTGCTATGCATGTTGAGTAAGCGTACTCCTGTGATTCACGCGCTGTTCGCATCTGACTATTTGTCATATCGGCGTGTCCGAACGGATGTTGACATCCGACGGTAGTTGTTACGAACCGTTTCCGCTGGAGGGTCCGAAGAACTCGATCTCGGCGATGGCCACTTGTTTGCTGGACGAAGGACCGTAGGCCGAGCGCACGATGAAGCGGACCGCGGTGGCGTCGCCGACCCGGAAGGCGCGGGTCTGTCCGCCGCTGGCCCCGTCCAGGGTGAGGAAGCGGCTGTGGGTCTTGCCGTCCGCCGTGGTGACAACGGCCTCGATGCGGTGCGGCAGCGCCGACTTCGACAGATCGGCCGGCTCGGTCGACTCACCCGAGGTGATGACGACGTCGAGCAGCCTGGTCGGCTGGGTGAAGTCGGCCTCCACCCACTCCCCCGCACCGGACTGCGTCACCCCCGGCCCCCACCAGGTGTTGTTGAGCTTGTCGAAGGCGAGCCCCGGGCCGTGCCCGGGGTAGGAGTGGGACGCCTTGAAGGAGTCGGCGGAGACCGGGGCCCGCTTGGCGAAGTGGTCGCGCACCGCCTGCACCGCGTTGCCGACATTGAGCGCGGCGGTCACCACGAGCGCGAGCACCGCGCCGCCGGCCACCCAGGTCAGGATGCGGCCCAGGCCCCGGCGCAGGCGGGGTCTTTCACCGGCCCACGGCGCCTGCCGGTCCCGAAGGCCCGGCAGCCGGCGCCACCACGGCTGCCGGGCCGGATCCTCCGGCCGGCCCGCCATGGTCAGGGCGCAGCGCCGGCAGAAGTGGCGGTCGGGCCGGTTTCCGGTGCCGCACCACGGACAGGGCATGCCGCCGTCGTCGCCCTGCCCCCGCGGGGCCTGGACCTGCGGTCGCGCGACGATCGGCCGGCCCGGCTGCACGGGTGCCACCGAAGGTGCCACCGGCGGCCCCGGGTCGGCGACCGGTACGAGCAGGGCCCGCGCGCGTTCCGCGGCGATCGATTCGCTCGCGACGGCGGGGAGCGGTGCGACGGACGGACGAGCGGGGGCGCCGGCCGGCCACCCCGCGAGGGACGCGGTGGAGGCGGTGGAAGCGGGCGGCGCGGTGGACGCGGTCGTCGCGGTGGGCGCGGTCTCCGGGTGAACCGGGTGAGCCGAGTCGGGGGTGCCGGGCTCGTCGGCCCGCGGTCCGGCCTCCCAGGGGGAGGCGACGGCCGGGCGCGCCGCTTCCGGCACCGGCTGGTCGTTCTGCCGACGGCCCGCCGCCCGTTCGGCGCGGGCGGCGCCGATGTCGTAGGCCGACGCGGTCCCGTGCCCGGGCTCGCCGCCGTCCGCCGAATCAGCGCCGTACCCGGGCCCGGTCCCGTAGTAGGCGGGCTCGCTGCCGTACGCGGACTCGATGCCATCAGCGGGCCCGAGGCCGTACCCGGACTCGGCGCCGTATCCGGACTCGGCGCCGTGCGCGGGCCCGCCGACGACACCCTGCGGTGCGGTGTCGCCGTCGCTGTCGCGCGCCGGGGCCGGGGCCGCGGCGGTGGCCGTGCCCCGGCCGGGCCCCGGGTTCGGGGTCCAGCTGAGGACCGCGCCGCAGCTGTCGCAGAAGGACTGCCCGGGGCTCGGCGGTGTGCCGCACTGGGCACACGCCGGCGTGCCGCCCTCCGCCCGGTGCGCGTCGGCTGCCTGTCGTTTCACCTGTCAGGGGTCCTCTCGGCTGCGGTCACCTGGACCGTGTACGGCATATGGGCGGGACGGGCGGCGGCCACCAGGGTTTCCAGCCGGTGCAGGTCCCGTGCGGTGGGGTCGGGCAGGGTGAGCACGACGTGGAGCCGCGGACGCCGGTCGCCGGGGACCGGGCCGAGCGGCCGCGCGTCCCAGGCGGCGCCGCCGCTCTCGGTGATCTCCGGCTCCGTCCCGAAGGCGAGACGGATCGCCTCGGCCAGGCCGCGGCGGGTGCCGCGGATGCGGTGCAGATGCGCGGCGGCCGCGACCGCCGCGCGCAGCAGCGCCTCGTCCTCCGTGCCGTCGGTCTCGGCGCCGACCCAGTCGCTGAGCCAGCGGACGAAGTCGACAGGGGCCAACGCGGGGGTGAAGTAGGAGTCGAGGCAGTCGAGCACGTTGTGCAGGGGGGCGAGCACCTCGTCGAGCCCGGCGGTGAAGCGCTGCGCGATGTCGTCGTCGGCGAAGACAGCGGGCAGCATCAGGCCGAGCGGGGTCGGGGAGCCCAAGCCGTCGATGGAGCCCCTCACGCCGGGTCCCCGACGACGCGGACGCGGTGGTCGAAGGAGAAGACCAGGGCGGGCGCGGCGAGGTCGATCCGGTCGGTGGCGTCCCCGCGCTGGCCGGTGAGGGGATCGGCCGGGTGGAGCAGCACCTGGTCGACGAGTTCGACCCCCGGTACCCGTTGCAGGACGGCGAAGATCTCCCCGGACTGCACGGGCCGGCCGAAGGGCCAGCCGGTGCCGGCGCTTCCGCCGGCCAGCGGGTCGAGGTGCCGGTAGAGGGCGTCGTGGGCCTGCCGCCGGACCCGGTCGGCGTCGGTGCCGCGGAAGGCGTGCACGGTGGCGACGACGGTGACGCCCTGGTAGTAGGGCGGGCCGACGGCCAGCCGGGTGCCGATCAGCCGGCGGTCGTCGAGGTAGTGGGTGATCCGCTCCAACAGCGCGTCGCCAGGGACGAGTTGCTCGAAGCGCAGCCGCCCGCCGGGATCGGCCACCGCCTGCGGGACGACCAGGACCCGCACGGCGTGCGCGCCGTGCTCGTCGGGGTCGCCTTCCAGGCAGGTGATGCGCGCGGTCTCCGGGGCGGCGCGCCGGGCGAGTTCCTCGTAGTCGCGCAGTGTCACGGCGCGGTCCTGGGCGCGCAGCGTGATCGGGGCGCGGGCCTTGGCCTCGGCGACGGTCTCGGCGTCCACGCCGCCCGTGGCCGCCTCGCGGTTGACCACTTCGGAGACGTAGGGGACGGAGTTGCGCACCACTTGGATGGCGCCGCGGGCGACGTTCCCGGCCCGGCCCCCGCCGGTGCGGTACTGGCGGGCGCGGATGGCGAAGCCCTTGGGCGGCACGGCGCCGTACTGGCGCAGGCTGCCGTCGGGTTCGCGCACCGCGGTGCCGAACGCGACCTCGCCGGTGGCCGCGTCGAGAGTGAAGTGGCGCTCGTCGGGCCCGGAGGCGGCGAAGTGCGGGACGGCCTCCCAGTCGGTCCATCCGTCGTCGCCGGCCACCTGCAGGTGCAACGGGGGTACATCGCCGACGACGGGGGCGTGGGCCAATCGCAGCCGCTGGCCCGGCAGTCCGGTGGACTCGCCCAGTGCTTCGTCGCGCACCGTCTCGGCGTGGACGGCGCCGGTGGTGCCGCCGACGGTGAACACCTCGGCCGACCGGACGGTGGGCGAGGTGGCGTAGAAGGGCTGGTCGGGCAGCGGCTCGGTGACGCGGCAGCGCAGCCAGCCCGCTTCGCGCCGTCCGGTGCGGGACAGTACGTGGCCGCCGGGGACGTGCAGCACGACCTCGCCGGGACGGTTGAGCCCGCCGGTGCCGTCCCGGTCGACCTCGCACGGTGTCCAGCCGTCCTCCGTCCACGCCTCCCAGACCAGCGGCGGCTGCCGGGGGTCGACGCCGACACCGTCCACCCGGCTGTCGAGGGTGAGCGCCACCGCGCAGCGCGGAACGGCGGCGGTGAGCCCGAACAGCAGGCAGTCACCGGGCCGCGGCGACTCGGCGAAGCAGTGCAGATCCTTGCCCTCGGCGAGATCCGAGGTCCGGTCGACAACCGCCTCCCCGCTCTGCTGGACCACGAGATACGCCAACGCGCTGGGAACCACGGTGAGTTCGCGCTCGGTGGCGAAGACCACCGCCTCCTCGCTCTCGGTCCGCGAAGTGGCGACCTCGGTGCCGACCGGCAGCCGCACCGCTTCGTCCAGCGGCGCGGACAGCCAGAAGGTGACGTCGGCGCGCGCGGCGGAGGGCGGGAAGAGGGTGATCCCGATGAGGTCGAGGAAGGCGAGGTGGTTCTTCTCGGGCACGCGGTTGAGCCGGTACACGATCTGGTCGGCCATGTGCGCGACGGTCTCGACGAGGGTGACGCCGGGGTCGGACACGTTGTGGTCGGTCCACTCGGGGGCGCGCTGCTGGATGTAGCGCTTGGCGTCGTCGACGAACTGCTGAAAGCGGCGGTCGTCGAGATTGGGGGAGGGCAGTGCCATCAGCGGTCGCTTTCGGTGGCCGGTCCCGGATCCGAGGACGGCTCGTCGTGGGAGGGGATGACATAGAACGGGAAGACCAGGCTGCGCGGGTTGTTGGTCCCGCGCACCGAGTAGCGGATGTCGATGAACAGCACCCCCTGCTCGTCCCCGGCGGTCACCTCGACGTCCTCGACCTCGATGCGCGGCTCCCAGCGGTCCAGGCTGGTGCGGACCTCGTGATGGATGCGGCCCGCGGTGGCCTCGTTGATGGGAGCGAAGACCATGTCGTGGATGGCGCAGCCGAATTCGGGCCGCATCGGCCGTTCGCCCGGCGCGGTGGCCAGCACGAGCCGCATGGCCTCCTCGATCTCGCGCACCCCGCTGACCATGGCGATGCCGCCGGTGGGGCCGATGCGCATCGGGAACGCCCACCCGGTGCCGACGAATTGCTCAGGCATCAGGGGATCACCATGACTTGCGCCCCGTCGAGGGTCGCCTCTCCCAGCATCTTGATGATGCCGGCCAGTTGGATGTTGAGGCCCTTCACGGTGACGTCCATCGCCGAGGACAGGTCCAGCATGCCGGTGCCGGTCAGGCTGGCGGTCGCCGCGTTCATCCGCAGCGCGGTCGCCGCGTCGACGGTGACGGTCCTCCCCTCGATCGCCAGCGTGCCGCCGCTGCGGATCGACAGTTTCTGCAGCGCTTTCAGCGAGATGTCCGCCGCCTCGACGGACACCTTGCGGGTGCCCTTGATGGTGACGGCGCCCTGGCTGTCGATGGTGATCTCGGTCCGGGAGCGGTCCAGGTTGACGGTCAGCTTGTTGTCGCCGCTGTTGAGCCGTACCCCCTGCTTGCCCCCGGTGCGCTGGTCCAGCAGGTCCAGGCGGTTGCCGCTGCGGTCGGCGAGGGTACGCCGGACTGTCTTGCCGCTGGTCGCGTCGTACGGCTGGACGTCGACGACGCCGGGCTTGTCCTTGCCGTTGTAGAGGCCGCCGATGACGAACGGGTGGTCCAGGGCGCCGCGGTCGAACGTCACCAGCACCTCGTCGTCCACGTCCAGGCCGATCAGACCGCCGCCCTGGACCCCGCCGAACTGCACGGTACGGGTCCAGTCGCTGACGTAGCTGTCGTCCAGCCAGGGGAACCGCAGCTTGACCCGGCCCTGTTTGAGCGGGTCCTTGATATCGGTGACCAGGGCGTTGGCGACGCTCGGCAGCCGGGGCATGCCGCCGGCCCCGCCCGAGGAGAGCCCGTACAGGGAACGCCACTGGCGTCCGCTCACGGTCAGGAACGTCTCGTAGCCGCCACCGCTGAGCCCGAAGCTGTGGCGGGCGCCGGTCACCGTGTACTTGCCTTCGAAGGGGTCGCCGACACCGGTGAGGGTGACCGGGACGCCGGGCCGCAGCTTGGGATTGCCGCTGGCGGTCACCTCCAACTCGGCGAAGGCCGCGGTGATGTCGTCGGCCAGCGCGGCCGCGGCGTTCTTCACCTCACCCTGCTTGTCGTAGGGGATGTCGGTCTCGACGAGCGTGGCGGTCCCGAAGGCGGCCACGGCCCGCAGGGGCGTGGTGCCGATCGCGATACCCGGGTTGGCAGCCGCGGGCGACTCACCGACCAGGGTTTTCTTGGTCGTCACGTCCCAGCCGCGCGCCCGGACCCCGTTCACCTGGTCGGCGGAGGTGACCGCGGCCCGGCAGCGCCGGATGTTCTCGCGGCCCAGAACCTGCGGGCTGCTGTCGCTCAGCGCGCTCGACGCCGGGGCACCGGAGGCGGGGTCGCGCTTGACGAACTGGAAGGTGCCCCGGGCGCTCAGCGACATCACCATCTCGTTCTCGTCGGCGAGACGGCACAGGAAGTCCCAGTCGGTGATGTTGGCCTGGGTGATGAACTCGTAGACGGTCGTGGTCCGGTGGATACTGCCGATCGGGACCTTGTCCCGGCCCGCCAGCTGGCGGGCGATGTC
Source organism: Streptomyces sp. DvalAA-14 (assembly GCF_900091855.1). GTDB lineage: Bacteria > Actinomycetota > Actinomycetes > Streptomycetales > Streptomycetaceae > Actinacidiphila. The sequence continues at coordinate 14,434 of NZ_FMCH01000388.1, read as the reverse complement.
GGAGGCCGTCATGTTGCGGTACGCCGTCACCCGGCGCTGCCTGAGCATCCGGTGGCCGAGGTCGTACCCGCGCACGACGGTGAAGCTGCCGGTGCCGTCGTAGTCGCTCTCCAGCCCGGTCACCTCACCGGTGAGCAGCGGGTACTGCGCGCCCTGGCTGGCGGCCACCGGGGCCAGCATCACCTTGGTGCCGATGGTGATGCCGGCCTTGCCGAGCACCAGCCGGTCGGGGTCGCGGAAGTCGAGCTGGAACGAGCCGGGCACGCCGGCCCCGAAGTCGACCCAGCCCGCCACGAGCAGCGGAGCGATGTCGTCCGTCAACTTCCGCCCGTCGAAGGTGACATAGAAGATGTTGGAGTAACTGACCCGGCCCATCAGAAACCGACCTCTTCCGCGGCGGGGAGCATCAGCTCGGTGCCCGGGCGCAGTTGCGCCGGGTCGTCGATGCCGTTGGCCTCGGCGATGGTGCGCCAGGCGGTGGCGTCCCCGTACTCGCGCCAGGCGAGGAACTGCAGCGAGTCGCCCGCCACGACCCGGTGCACCCGCTGGGCGGTCAGCGCACCCGAAGTGGGGTTCTGGCCGGCGGTCTTGCTCGGGATCTCGTTCAACTGCACCTGGCACAAGGCGCGGGTCGGCACGCCGGTGGGACTGATCTGGACCTGCTGCACGTTCACCGAGCTCACATACGCGGTGAAGCGGACACTGGAGTTGCCGCCCCAGTCGAAGACCACCCAGGGCGGCGAGGGCTGCTTCGCCGCGATGCTCGCGGTCGTCGTCTCACAGCAGGAGAAGAGCAGTTCGACGTTCTTGAGCACGTCGTGGCTGTCCGGCTTCTCGGAGCGGTCCAGCAGGATGTCCAGCGTCATATTGCGCGGCACCGGGCCCATGAACTCCGGGACCGCGCCCGAGCGCACCGCCGCACTCGGGGTCGTCTTCCACTGCGCCTCGCGGCTCAGCGTCAGTTGGGACGGGTTGTAGTCGAAGCGCAGGGTACTGATCAGGGAACCCGGTGTGGTGCTGAAGCCGATGGGTGGTTCGTGGATGGCCAGCGAGGCCCGGGTCAGGCTCTTGCCGGCACCGCCCGCGCCCGCCATCTACGCCGCCCCCGCGTCCGTGAAGCCGTGGTGGGCGATCACCAGTGTCTCGATGGCGACCGCCGGATTCTCCGGGTTGAACGACGGCCCGTTCCAGTTCACCGGGAGCACCTCGATGAGCCCCCAGCGGGCGACGATCGACTCGTCGGCGCGCTTCGCGGCGATCTGCGCGGTGGGGCGGGTGACGCCGGTCGTGATGGACGTGATCCAGATCCCGACCTTCACGGTCTCCGGGGTGACGGGACGGGTCAACGTGATGTTGGAGAAGGTGATCCGGGAGGGCAGCTGCCAGACGAACCCGTTGTTGCCCCCCTCCTGGTGCTGATAGATCTCCACCGACGCGGCGAGCCCTTCGCAGGTGTTGAAGCGGCCCAGGCCCTGACCGTCGATGGTCAGATCGAAGTAGATGGTGGACCCGGGGTCCAGTTCCTGGGGCATCGGTGCGGCCTTCCTGCGGGCGGTCGAGGTGGTGCGGCAGTTCGTCGGCGGGTCGGAGGCGGATCAGCGGTGGTTCAGCGGTGGTTCTGGAGCGGATCGGCGGTGGATCAGCGGCTGGGGTCCGGCAGCAGGGTCGGCTGGTCCGGCGGCGGGGCCGGGGACGGTCCGGCGGCCACTCGGTGACGGATCAGCGGCGGGGATCACGCAGCCTCCCGATCCGCTCCCGGTCGAGTCGCAACTCGGTGCGGAGCATTCTGGTGAGCGGCCCGATCAGCTTGTGGGTCAGCTCGTCGACCTGCTCGTCCTTCAGCTTCCGGGCGTCGAAGCCGGACGTGGCGGCGTCGCCCTCGCGCGGCGCGGACGAACGGTCGCCGGAGGCGCCGGCGACCGCGCTGTAGGGGGCGGTGGCGCGTTCCAGCCTCCCCCGCCGCTCCCGCCGCTGCTCCGGCCACCGCCCCCGAAACCGGTCGCGTCGCCGGGCCCGCCACCAGCGCGCCCGACCACGAGGGGCGTCACCCGCGGCTCGGCGCGGCGGACCGGGGAAATGAGGCCGAATGCCGGCTCGGCCACCGCCGGGGTCGCGGGCATCCGCTGGACCGGCAGCACCAAGGGGGGCGCGGCCGCGGCGGCCACCAGCGGAACCGGCAGGCCGCGCCGGTACGGCTGCGGGGCGGCCGGCGCCGCAGACCCGACGCCGGCGCGCGTCGGCCGCTCCGCGGTGCGGGGCTCGGCCGCACCGCTGAAGGACGGACCGTCGGTGCTGCGTTGCACCGGCGCGAGGTCCTGGGGGATGTGACTCTGCGGGACGGCGTTCCACGGGACGGGGTGCCAGGGGACGACGGGCGGGGACGTCCCCTCGCCGGGGGCCAGCGCGGGGCGGGCGGCGAACAGGCCGGGCGCGTCGGGCAGCCCGAGGCCCATGGCGTCCGGCGGGAACACGGATCCCAGCGCCCCGGCCGGCGCCCCGGCGGCGAAGGACGGCAGTCCCGGGAAAGAGGACGCCGCGCCGTGGCGAGCCACCGCGTCCGTCCCTGCTGCGAGGGCGGTCCCCGGTCCGGGAGGGGCTGAGGAACCGGGCACGGCCAGCAGTCGCTGCACGGGGATGCCGGCCGGTGGCGCCGCACGGCCGGTATCGGGCGCGGCGGTACCGCCGGCCGGCCACCCGACGGGTCGGACGGGTCGGACGGGTCCGGACGTGCTGTCGCGCAGCGGAACCGTCCCCGTCCCGCCGGGCGGTCGCGAAACGGCGGCTGCCAGGAGTGGCTGGGGTCGCGTCATCGTGCGAGCCGGGGCCAACGGCCTTACGGGTATGGGCAGATGACGCGGCGCGGAGGGCTCCGCACCCGGCGGCCGATGCTCGAGATCGGACGCGCCAGGCATCGCATCTCGGGGCCAACTGGTCGGATCCGGCGCCGTGGCCGGGGCCGCCGGGTACCGGTCCGGACCGCTACCACCGTCGACCCGGCCGGACCGCCGCACCGGCACTACGGCCGGCGCCGCCTCGCCTCCGCCGGCGCCCGGGGCGGCCGGCGGGACCTGAGCGGACACCGCCGCGGACGGCGCGACCCGTACGACCGGAAGAGCGGGCGCACCGGGCACCGCGGCCGACCGCTGGACCGACACGGCGCCCACCGTGGGCATCCCTCCGCTTCCACCGACGCCGGGTTCGGCGACCGCCACCGGGCGGACGAAACCCACCAGCGGAACGTGCGGCGCAGCGGTCGCTGCGTCCATCCGGCCGCTGTCGACCGCCGTCGGGCCCGCCTGGCCGGCTGCGTCGCGCGAAGCCTCACGCACCGGGGCGGGGGTGGCCGGGGCCGAAGACGCCCTGGTCAAAGGGGTGTCGAGCGGCGATGAGGAGCCGGGCACGGGGGGGCCGGCGGGCGCTGAACGCTCCCCCGGTCCTGCCGGGGCCGCCGGGACCGCCGGGACCGCCGGGCTCGTCGGGCTCGTCGGGCTCGTCGGGCTCGTCGGGCTCGTCGGCGCGGGCGTCCCGGCCGCCTGTCGCTGCACGGGGAGGCTGCGGGACGAACCGGCTGCCTCCGAACCGCCCGCCTCCGAACTGGCTGCCGACCACGGCCCGGACGGGCCGAGGGGCGAGGACGATGCCGCGGACACCGAGGAGCCGGCGGTCCCGGCGGATCGGGTCCCGGGCGCGGACAGCGGCGTCGGGTCCGACCCGGTCGGGTGAGTCGCAGCCGGATGCCCCGACGGCGGAGCGCCCAACGGTCCCAGCAGCGCTGCTCTCTGCACCGCGGCCCCGCCGGAAGCGGAAGGAGAAGGGGAAGGTGGACGCGGCGGCCCGCCGGTGAGCGGGGTCGCGCCTGCGGGCGGGGCAGTCAGCGGAGCGCCGAGCAGGGGACGGCGGCGCGGCGGCGCGGCCCCTGCGGGCGCACTGCCGGCGCGGGCGGCGCCGGCCGGAGGCGGAGTCGCGGCCGTGGACGAGTTGGTGGACGAGTTGGTGGACGAGCGGGCGGAGGACCCGGTGCCGACGGCAGCGCCGGAGGGGAAGCCCCCCCGGCCCGGCGTCCGGAGCACCCTGGGTCGCCCCGTCGCCTGCGATCGGCACGCCCGGCCCCGACAGCCGACGTGCACGGGCAACGCGCCCCCTGCGGCGGAAGCAGGGGCGCCGGCGGCGGAGATGGGCGCCCCGAGACCGCGCGGCACCGGGGAAGCCGGATCGGCGGCGGCCGTTGGCCCATGTGCCTCCGTGCGGAGCGGCACTGCCGCGAGGGGCATCGGGCTCCCGGCACCCGCCACCCTGGCGGCCGGGCCCGGCAGTTCGGAGGTGCTCAGGGGCGCGGCGGCTCTCGCACCGGGGGAGATCGCGCCGGGCATCGCCGCGCCGATGGGCGGAGACGAGGGTGCGGGTGCGGGTGCTTGTCCGGGTGCTGCTGCCGGTGTCGGCGCGGGCCCGGCTGTCCGAGCCGACTCGGGCGCCGCGGGGAACGCTGGCCAGTCCGCTGGCGAGGTTCTCGGCGTAGGCCCTGAGGCGGCAGGGACGGGCGGCGAATCCGCTGCCGCTGTGGGGTGTTGGAGCTGGGCCGGCCCGGGCGCGGGCCGGGATGTCTCCGCCGTGGCCGGGTCGGCGGACGGCGTACCGCCGACGAGTCCGGTGGTACGCACCGGCTCTGCCGGCCCGGCGGGAGGATTACCTGCCCGCATGCTCGGGCGGGACACCGGTGTCGCGGCCGGAAGGACCCGCCGCTGGATCGCGGCCGGGGCGACCGACCGGGTCAGCGGGGCGGGCCGAGCCGCCCGCGGCCGTACCGGGGCGACCTGGGGGCCGGTCGCGCGAGCTGCCGAGACGGCGCGCTGGACGTCGGCCGCCTCAGCCGCCCCGACCGCCTCGTTCGCGGCGTTCCCCGCTTCCCGTGCTTCCGGCGCTTCCCCCGCTTCGGTCGCGACCGGAAGGGACAGCTCGGGTTCGCCGAGCCGCCCGGGGGCGGGCGCGGCCCCGGCGGCAGGCGTCAGGACGTCCCTGATCAGGCCGGTGGGAGCGCCGTCGAGGACGGCGTGCGACAGGGTTCCGCTGAAGGAGGGGTTCTGCCAGGTTGTCAGCGAGTGGGCGAAGTCCGGGGCGGCCACGGTGTGCCGGTCCGGTTGTGCCAGCACCCGCTGGATCGGCGGCAGGGCGGACCAGCCACGCCGCTCGTCCGGCGCGGCGGGCGTTCCGGCCGCGGGAACGGACCCAGGAACGGTCTGGTGAACGGTCTGGTGAACGGTCTGGTGAACGGTCTGGTGAACGGCCGCAGCCGGCGGGCCGCCCAGGTCCGTAGCCGAGGTACCCGAGGTACCCGCCGCGCCGGCAGCGCCGGCAGCGCCCGTACGCCCCCGCAGTCGGTCGAGGATTCCCATGGCCTGCGCCTGTCCTCTCACCGCTCGGCCGCGGCGCGGGTCACGAGCGCGGCGATCTGCCCGGCGTACCGACGGCGGTCATGGTGTTCGAGGTCCAGGATGTCCTCCAGGCTCCAGTGGAAGTGGTAGGCGATGTACGCGATCTCCTCGTGCATGCGGTCGGTCGCGTACGTCACGATTCCCCCAGGCGGCTCCCGCCGAGCTCGACCTCGAACGGCTGCTCGCAGTGCGGGCAGGTGACCCCGGCCCGGGTGTGGCCCTCGGCGTTGATCTGGCGGTAGAAGTCCTGCAGGAAGGCGAGGTCGGAGGCGAACATCTTCTCCACCACACCGTCGTGCACGTGCTCCACCGTGCCGAGCCGGGTGATCACCAGGCCGAGCAGCACCACCGACAAGAACGCCGGGTTCTCCCGCACCCGCCTGTCCTGCAGCGGGATCAGCTCGTCCCTGGCGGTCGCCAGCCGCATGACCCCGTCACGGTGCACGGTGCCGGAGCCGTCGACGTACCCGCGCGGCAGCTCGAAGGCGAATTCGGTCTGCAACCGCTGCCGGACGGCCGCCGGTTCGGGCGCGGGCGCGGATGCGGGTGCCGGTGCGGGCACCGGTGCGGCGGTCGGTCCCGCCGCACCGGCCGGGCCCGCCACGATCTCGTTCTCCGCGAAGACCGAGGCCTTGGCGGATGTTCCGCGGCGCATCACTCAGGTATCAGTTCTTCGTAGACGATGGTCGCCGTCTCGGTGAGGGCGTTCGCCTCGCCGGCCCGCACATCGCCGGGTACGACATTGCTGCACCAGGCGTTCGTCAGGTGGTACCGCTTCACCGGGTTCATCTGGGTGTCGTAGAAGATGACGGTGGCGTTCTTGCGGGCCGCGCCCATGTTGCCGTTCTGGGAGAGCTTGTGCCAGTCGCTGAAGGCCGTGCTCTGGGTGACGCCGTACACGACGGTCACCTCGCCGGCCTGCCGGCCACCGGGCATCTTCCGGATGACCGGCTGGCCGTTGGCCGAGTTCTGCTTCAACTCGATGACGTCCTGGGTGGACTTGTAGCCGCTGATCGACTGGAGGTACTCCAGGCCGACGCCGTCGATCTGGATACCGAAGTTGTGTGTGGTGAGCGACTCACCCGGCTGAAGACTCATGGGACTTGCTCTCTCTCCTCGTCACTGCTGATGCCGGCGCTTCTCGCACCCGGCCGTCGGGTCGGCGGCCGATCCGTCCGCGGAACTGCCCCGCTACTCGTCCAACTCGCCGCCGCCGCTGGAGAACTGGGCCAGCCGGAAGACCACGAACTCGGCCGGCTTCACCGGCGAGACACCGATCTCGCAGATCACCCGTCCGAGGTCCACCGACTCCGGCGGGTTGGTCTCGGCGTCGCACTTCACGTAGTAGGCGTCGTCCGGCGTACCGCCGAACAGGGCGCCGCTGCGCCATTCGGTCACCAGGAACGCCGAGATGTTCCGCCTGATCCGGGCCCACAGCGCCTGGTCGTTCGGCTCGAAGACCACCCACTGGGTGCCGATCAGGATCGACTCCTCGAGGTAGTTGAAGTACCGGCGGACGTTGAGGTAGCGCCAGGCCGGGTCGGAGGACAGGGTGCGGGCGCCCCAGATCCGGATGCCCCGGCCGGGGAAGGCCCGGATGCAGTTGATGCCCAGCGGGTTGAGCAGGTCGTGCTCCCCCCGGGTGATCTGCATCTCCAGGTCCACCGCGCCGCGGACCACCTCGTTGGCCGGGGCCTTGTGCACCCCGCGCTCGAAGTCGTTGCGTGCCCAGACGCCCGCGACATGGCCGCTGGGCGGGATCAACCGGGTCTGGCCGCCGGCCGGGTCGAAGACCTTGATCCAGGGGTAGTACAGCGCCGCGTACTTGGAGTCGTAGCCGGCGGTCTCCTGGCGCCAGACCTGGATCTGGCGGGCGTTGAGGCCGGGCGGCGGGTCGATGACGGCCAGCCGGTCGCCCATCAGCTCGCAGTGCGCGATCAGGCCGAGCTGCACGGCCTTCACGGCTTCCAGGTCGATGGCACCGCGCTGGTAGGCGGCCATCAGGTCCGGGACGGCGACCATCGAGATCTCGTCGACCGCTTCCAGGCCGCCGAAGCCGGTACGGTCCGCGGAGTCGCCGACGTACTCGCGGATGCCGACCTGATCGCCCTCGCGCACGGGGAGCGGCGACGAGGCGACCGGGGCCGCGAGCGCCACGGACTGGTTCTCCGGCCGGGCGAGTTGACCGGCCGGATTGGCCTCCAGCACGGTGATCAGCTTGGAGCGTTCCCTGACCTGCGTGACGACGTAGTTCCGGTTGGCCTTCTTGGCGGTCACGTCGAAGGTCTCGGCCACCTTCTCGCCGTCCTTGACGATCAGCCGGAAGCGGTCGGCCGGGCCCTCGCCCTCGGCGTCCGCGACCTCGACGCTGAGCCCGCCGCTGTCGCCGGGCGCGATCGCCGACACGGTGAACGCGCCGAGCTGCTTCGCCTCCCCGGCGGGCAGCTCGCCCGGCGCCGTGTTGCGACCGGCCGTCACGGCGGCCGGGTCCTGGTCCTCGCTGCCCGCCACCCCGCCCGGCGCGCCGCCGACCCGGACGACGAACGCCGAGGAGCCGCCGTTGTTGAAGAAACCGTAGACGGAATGGGCCAGGAAGTACCCGTCGGTGAAGTCACCGAAGGACGCGACGTACTGGGACCAGTTGGTCACCAACGTCGGCTCGTTGAGCGGTCCCTTCGGGGCGAGGCCGACAAAGGCGGCCACCGAGGTGCCCACTCCCTCGATGGGACGCGCACCGCTGGCCACCTCCTCGACGTATACGCCAGGTGACAAGTACGACGGCATGCGCTGCTCTCCTCGGGGTACGAGACAGGACTGGTTCAACATGTCGGGTCGGCCCCCGGCAACGAAACGTCCTCAGGTACCTGACCGGGGGCAGTGCCGATTCCGGTCCCGCGCCCGAAAGGGCAACCCTTTCGCCGCCGGACGGCCGGGCGACGGCCGAACTCCGATGCCCGGCCGACGACTTCACCGCGCGGCCGGCGGCCGCCCCGCAGCTCGACCGGGTTCGCGCCCATCGCTCTGCGGCTCGACTCCCCTGCGTATCCGATGGCCGCCCCCGCTGCCGAGGGGCGCGGGGGCACGGTGACTGCCCGATGGGGCAACTCCCCCTGATCCGCGCTACGGACACGGGCGCGGCTCCGGCCGCTGGAGCCGCCGCGTGGTCAACGCGGCCAGCAGCGGTTCGCCGGAGCCGGGGCGGCCCCGAAATCGCCGGACCGGCGGGGGACTTGGGCGCTGCGGACCGAAAGGCGAGTTCACGTTGATGAACAACGGTCACGCACCTGAAATTTTGCCGTCCATCGTCTTGTCAATGAGCACGCCTCCCCCGAGGTTGGGTCTGTGAAAACCCCTGGGACCAAACGACACTTCAGCCGCACCCGCATCGCCACCCTCGCGGTGGCCGCCGCCGTCGGAGCCACACTGATCGGCTCCGGCCCGGTCCACGCCGCCACCACCGGGCCCGACGGCAGCACGTCGGCCGGCCGCACGCCGGCGCCCGGCCTGCCGATCACCGTGCACCCGGACCGACTCGGCAACGAGCTGAACCCCGGGTTCGTCGGCCTGTCCTTCGGGGCAGCCACCGTCGCCCAGGACAGCTACGCGAACACGGACTTCGGCGGCTACCTGCGGACGCTCGGCCGTAACGGCGTGATCCGGGTCGGCGGCAACTCCGGCGACGCCACCTTCTGGACCTCCACCGGTGAGACGGCGCCCGCGTGGGCGACCAGTGGGACGATCACCCCGGACAAGCTGCGGCACCTCGCCACCATCGTGCGGGGGGCCGGCTGGAAGATGATCCTCGCCGTCAACCTCAAGCACCCGGACCCGGCCAGGGCCGCGGACGAGGCGACGTACGCCCGGCGGATCTTCGGCCGCTCGCTGCTCGCGATCGAGATCGGCAACGAGCCGAACTTCTACTACAGCGACCCCGCCGCCTACTACACCGACTTCGAATCCGACGTCGCCGCGATCCGGCAGGCCGTGCCCGGCGTGGGCATCACCGGCCCCGACGCCGAGACCAACCACAGCTCGTGGCTCGGCGGATTCGCCGCCCTCGAAGCCGGCCACCCAGACGTCACCGAGATCTCCGACCACACCTACCCGGCGAGCGTCTGCGGCACCTCGACCGCGAGCATTCCGGAACTGCTGGGCACCGGATCGGTGCAGTACGAGACCGCCAACGCCCAGGCGGCGCTCAGCGCGGCCGCGCAGTTGGGCGTCCCGGCGGCGATGACCGAGACCAACTCGGTGGTCTGCGCCGGAGCCCCCGGGGTCAGCGACGCTTTCGCCTCGGCGCTGTGGGCGCTGGACTACAGCCTGCTGATCGCGCAGCAGGGCATCGTCAACGCCGACTTCATGGACGGCACGAACGCCGCAGGGTGCGACCCGTACTCCCCGCTCTGCCCGGGGACCGGCGACCTGACCGCCGAGCCGATCTACTACGGCATGCTCGCGACCGAACTCGTGGGCACCGGCCGCTTCGCCGCGCTGGACAACCCCGACGCGGCCGACGTGCGCGCCTACGCGGTGCGGCACGGCCACCGCCTGACCGTCGTACTCGACAACGTCCAGGACCCGGCGACCAACGCCGCGCGCCCCGTCACCCTCAACCTGGGCGGCGCTTTCCGCACCGGCCGGCTCACCTCACTGACCACCTCGTCCCCGGCGGGCCTGTCCGCGACCACCGGCATCACCCTCGGCGGACACCAGGTCGGCCCGCACGGCGCCTACTTGCCGCCGCGTTCCACGCCCGTCGCCGTCCACCACCGGACCGCGACCGTCACGGTGCCCGCGGGCAGCGCCGCCATCATCCAGTTCGACTGACACGTCCGTCGTGCGTATCGCCACAGGGGCACCCGGCCACCACAGCGCGCGCCCGCCCCGGCGCCATTGACCTCAAGTTCCGCTCAGAACAGGGTTGGCGGTCCTCTGCGGGACGCACACTGCGAGTAAGAGGTAGGCACGGACACGGGAAACGGGGCGGGACCATGAAGGACTGGCTTTCGAGGAAGGGCAGCCGGCTGCTGGACATGATGTCGCAGCGGCGGCGGCTGGCGAAGTACGCGGATCCCGAGGCGCACCGCCGGGGCGCACCGGATCGGGACTCGCTGCTGCCCTCCAACCACACGCGGACGGTGACGCCGCCGATGGGGCCGTTCGGCAACTGAGGTCGGCGGCGAGTCGGTGCGCCGGCCCGGTGGTCGGCGCACCTGCCCGCGCGGCGGATCGCCGGCGTCACCGCAGGGTCCGGGGATCCCCGGCCACGGGCCGGCGTCGGCGGGACGGCCGGCGGTCGTCGGTCGTCGGTCGGCAGGCGGGTTCTGTCGGCTGCCGGGCGGGTCGTCGGGGCGCGCGGTGGTCTACCCCTGCTTGCGCCGGGTCCACTTCCGCAGCAGCGAGGCCCACCGCTTGGCCGGATCACCCGCCGCACCCGACGTCCTTCTCGCGGCGAGGTTCTCCCGCGCGCGGCGCACGACCGCGGGATCGACGCCCGGGCAGACCAGCACGACCCGTGCGAGCGGGTCGTGCAGCTCGGTGGGCCGCTTCCCGACGGCCTCGGCGGCGTGCAGGTATCGCTCGGCAAGGGCCTGCGCGATCTCCGCGCGCTGTTCGGGATCGCGCCAGGCCGCGACGCACAGGGCGAAGGCGGCCGCGTCGACGGTCCAGTCCTCGGGCCCGAACAGCAGCCGCAGCAGCAGGGTGCGCCGGGCGGAGTCGGCCCACGGCTGGGCCGGCCGGTGGTGCAGGATGCCGAGACACACCCACACCTGGGCGAACCGATGCCAGTACAGCGGGTATTCGCGTTGGGCCGCCACCCAGGCCGCTTCCCGTGGCCCGGGCATATGGGCGAGCAGCCCCAGCAGATCGGCGGAGTCCAACTCGGCGAAGGCGGCTGCCTGGTCGTAGGCGACCAGTGGGTCGGCCCAGATGCCGACCGCGACCCGGTGGAGCAGTTCGACGGCCTCCGGCGAGGGGGCAGCGACGGTCGCGGCGGCATCGGTGCCGCGGTAGGTCCACAGCGGTGGACCGAAGTCCGTCCTGACGGGCCGGCGCGAGTCCGGTACGGGTTCGTGCAGCACCGTGATCGTGGCCTGGGGGAAACGCGCGCGATGGATGGTCATCGGGGTCGGTGCCTCGAGGGACGTCGCCTGCGACCTGACCCGGGTGACCCTTCCCTGGCCCGACTCCTCGATCCCGGCCAGGTATCCGAAACTCTGGCAGACCGCCTCGGTGGGCGGCGGAACGGGCTGGAGCCAGATCGCTCCCTCGCAGGCCCGCGCCAGGCAGGTACGGAGGTAGCCCACCTCCGGGTGTGCCACGGCGAGATCGACAAGCTCCGTCAACTCGCCGATGTCACCCACCTCATGGGCCTGCCGGCCGGCACGGTAGCGGGCCGCGAGAACCGCTGCCCGCGGCTTGGGCCCCGAGGGGTCGGTCGCTGCGGCGCACTCGGCCCAGCGCAGCGACTGCCCGAAGTCCCCCCGGCCGTAGGTGATGTCCACGAGGTCGAGCAGGAGAGCGGCGTTCTCGGGCGGCAGCGCGGCGGCGCGCCGCCACGCGTTGATCGCTCGTTCCGGCCGTCCGCCGGCCCGGTGGGCGCACCCCAGCATGATCAGGGTGGACTGCGTCGCGCGACCCGTGGATCGCCTTTCACGTTTCTCGGCCGCCACGCACCACGCGATCGCCTCCTGGTACGCCCCGAGTCGTCGGCCCAGCGCGGAAAGAGCGCACAGGCAGGCGGCGTCGACGTCCGGCCGAGTCGCGGCTTTGCGGGCCAGTGCCAGCCACGGGGCCAGCGCCCGCGCCGTCTCGGGTGGCACCGGATCGTCGACGGCCTGCCAGATCGTGCTCACCGCCCTGCCGATCGATATCAGCGGCAGGGAGCCGGCCAACTCCGCGCTGAACCAGGGCGCCGCGGCCCATGGCCTGTCGGGATGAGCGGCGACCACGGACCCGAGCAGTTCGACCGCGTCGGACACCCGGCCCTCGGCGGCCGTCAGCGCGACGATCGCCGCGGCGTTCCCGGGGAAGACCGCGGTGTCGTCGCCCTTGAAGAGTGCGCGCGCGGCGAGGGGTGACGCGGCGGCCTCAGCGATGTCACCGAGCGCGGTGTACGCGGATTCCAGCGCCGGATCATGGAACAGCGCCCGACCGAGGTGAAGAGCGGCGTCCCGGAGCCGACCGCTCCGCACGCTCTCCCGGCAGGCCGCCAACTCGCCCTCGGCCCGCCGACGGTCGGAGCCGCCGCCCGGGCCGGCATCCGCGCTCGCTGTCATCCCGCTCCCATCACCCCCGTCGCCCCACCTGATCAAGGGCGACCGCGAGCGGGGAGCATACCGGTCCGTTGTGCTGAAGACCCGGCCTGGTCAGGGGCGGCCGCGCTGTCCGCGCCGCGTGGCGCGTACCGGCGGCGCAACGAGCAACGATTCCCCCAGCTTCCAGGGTGCCGGGGGTACGTCGGCAGGGGAGAATCAGTGGGACGGCACCTTGCCGGGCGGACGCACCGCCCGACACGATCAGGGCTGGGTCGGTCGAAGGGGCAGAAGGGGGAGGTGGCGCGATGCGCCTGGCGAATGTGGGCAGGTCCTTGCTCTTCGCAGCCGCGTTGGTCGCTGCGGGCGCCTGGACGGACGGCGTGCACCTGATCGGGCTGCTGGTCCTGGGGCTGGCCGCTTTCCCCGCCGGGCTGGCGGTCTTCGAGGGCGGCGACTGGTGGATCAGGCACCGAGGCGGCGAGGGCACGGGCCGGAGCTAACCGATTCCGGTGAGCCTGCCAGGAGTTCGGTCGGCCCGAGCATTCGCGGCTCCCACCGCCCGTCAGGGAGGCTCTTGACCCTCACGTGGCGTCAGGCTCCATAGTCGGTGCCGTGGAGGATCACTGGACCGTGGGACGCGTGGCCGAGCTGGCCGAGGTGAGCGTCCGCACGCTGCATCACTACGACGAGATCGGGCTCGTTCGGCCGTCGGCGCGGACCGCGGCCGGGTACCGGGCCTACGCGGCGGGTGACGTGGAGCGGCTGCGCGAGGTGCTGGCCTATCGGCGGTTGGGCTTCGGGCTGCGGGAGGTCGCGGAACTGGTCGGCGACCCGTCCACCGACGCGGTCGCGCGGCTGCGCCGGCTGCGCGGCCTGCTGCTGGAGCGGCGTGATCGCGCCGACGCCATGGTGACGGCCATCGACAGGGAACTCCAGGCACGGGCGAAGGGACGAGAAGTGACACCGGAGGAGCAACTGAAGATGCTCGGTGCGCGCCTGTACGACGCGATCGGCAGCGCCTACACCGCGACACGGCGTACGGAGCCGCGGATCGCCGCGCAGATCTGGGAGGCGCTCGGGGACGCGCAGACGGTGCTGAACGTCGGCGCCGGCACCGGCTCCTACGAGCCGGCTGATCGCGAGGTCACCGCGGTGGAGCCGTCGGCGGTCATGCGGGGGCAGCGGCCGGCCGGCTCGGCGCCGTGCGTGGCCGCCATGGCGGAGAGTCTGCCGTTCGAGGACCGCTCCTTCGACGTGGCGATGGCCGTTTCCACCGTTCACCACTGGGGGGACCCGATAGCGGGGCTGCGGGAGATGCGGAGGGTGGCCCGCCGCGTGGTGGTGCTCACGTTCGACACCGACGAGCCCGGATGGCAGCACCGGTTCTGGCTCACCCGCGACTACCTGCCGGAGTTCGCCGCCGTCCTCGCGGACTTTCCGTCGCTTGCCGGGATGGCCGACGCGATCGGTGCCCGCGCCGAGCCGGTGCCCGTCCCGTGGGACTGCGCGGACGGGTTGTTCGAGGCGTACTGGCGCCGGCCGGGGGCGTATCTGGAGGATCGGGTGCGCCGTGCGATCTCGGTGTGGACGAGGGTCGGGCCGGAGGCCGGGCAGCGCGCGGTACGGAGCCTCGGCGACGACCTCGACTCCGGCCGGTGGGGTGAGCGCAACAGCAAGCTGGCCGACCTCGACGCGGCAGATCTCGGCCTCCGCCTGCTGGTGGCGTGAACCGCCTCGCGCCATCGG